>DATHOD010000140.1:0-8033 GCA_035485295.1 Bacteroidia bacterium | reverse complement strand
CAGCCTATTTGCCAGGGCACTTCCGTTCCGTTAAATGCAACAGGAGGCTCAAGTTATAGCTGGAGCCCTACAGGGGGCCTTAGCTGCACTGGTTGCCCTAATCCAACAGCTTCACCTTCAGGTTCAACAGAATATGTAGTGACTATATCAAATGGTGCATGTTCTCTAAAGGATAGTGTGTCAATTACCGTGAGCCCTTCTCCGTTTGTACTTATTACAAATCCAAGCCCTGTAACTATTATAAGCGGGTCTAGCGTAATACTTACACCAACGCCTGCATCTTCGTATAGCTGGACACCTGCTACCGGGCTTAGTTGTACAAATTGCCAAAATCCTGTTGCTTCTCCAACTGTTACTACTACTTACTATTTAACAGTTACAGACACCACTGATGGTTGCACAGCAAGAGATTCTATTGTTGTAATTGTAAAGGAAAATTGCGGTGATGTATTTGTACCAGATGCGTTTGCTCCAAATAATACCAATGGTGCCAATGAATTACTTTATGTAAGAGGCAACTGTATACAAACACTTGATTTTGTAATATTCGACCGTTGGGGTAATAAGTTATTTGAAACCACCGACCAAACAGTACCATGGGATGGTACCTTTAAAGGTAAACCAATGAATACAGGTGCGTATGCCTATTATTTACAAGCTTATACAATAGATAAGCAGACAATTACAAAGCATGGTAATATTACTTTAGTCAGGTAAATATTGATTGTTTGTGCAGAAAGACCCAATTGCATCCTTACGAATAGCTGATTTCAGGTTTTTTATTGCTGCCCGTTTGTTTATGACCCTTGCAACACAAATGCAGGCTGTAGTTGTTGGCTGGCAGATATACGAGCATACCAAGAATCCTTTTTGGTTGGGTATGATAGGCCTTACCGAAGCAATACCATTCATTAGCAGCGCATTATTTGCCGGCCATATTGCAGATATAATTGAGCGAAAGAAGATTATTCTTTATTCAACATTTGCATTGGTGATTTGTACAGGTTTACTGTGTGCGTTTACATTCAACAAAAGCTCAATCTTATTCCAGTATGGTATTTGGCCAGTATATGGGGTAATATTTATATCAGGTATTGCAAGGGCTTTTACAGCTCCGTCTTTCTTCGCGTTCATGTCTCAAATAGTTCCCAGGGAACAATATTCTAATGCATCCACCTGGAGCAGTACAGTATGGCAAATAGGTGCGGTTGGCGGCCCTGCAATAGGTGGTTTGTTGTATGGCTTGATAGGGATTACGAATACCTATGCAATCGATTTCGTTTTGTTATTAGTCGCCTGTGCTTGCTTTATGTTCATTGCAGCAAGGCCGCTTGCCCCGAGGCAGGTGAAGGAGCCATTGGCAGAAAGCCTTGCAAAGGGCGTAAGGTTTGTGTTTCAAAATGAGGAGATATTAGGAGCTTTAACTCTCGATTTATTTGCTGTGTTTTTTGGAGGAGCTGTTGCGCTACTTCCCATATTCGCGGATAAAATACTGATGGTTGGCCCTATTGGGCTAGGCTTGCTTCGGGCTGCCCCATCAGTTGGTGCAGTAGTCATGGCTACCATAATGGTTTACTGGCCTCCCTTAAAAAATGCAGGACGGAATATGTTGTTTGCGGTGGCAGGTTTTGGTGTATGCATGATATTGTTTGCAATATCCACCAACGTATATCTTTCGCTCTTCCTGCTAGCACTGAGTGGTGCATTTGACAGTGTTAGTGTAATAATACGGTCTACCATTCTGCAACTTATGACACCTGATGAAATGCGTGGCCGTGTGGCATCGGTAAATAATATATTTATTGGGTCTTCAAATGAAATAGGGGAGTTCGAATCGGGTATGGCAGCGCGCTTTATGAGGTTAGTGCCATCTGTTATCTTCGGTGGCTCAATGACTATTCTAGTGGTTGCATACACGTCTTTTAAGGCTAAAAAGCTCCGCCGGTTGCAACTTCACAATAAAGTTTAATCCAGAATGACTTGTATTTCGTATATTGGGTAATATAGAGCATGAGAGTCAATAACAAAACAATAGTCTTTCTTATATCCTTATCGTTTTGGACTGCCGCAGTATGCAATGCTCAGCAAAAACTCAAGCAGGAAGATATATTTGCTAAACAAAGCAATAATAGGGGCTCTAAAGTTGTATCCTTTCCATTATATCCTAATCAAATCTTAGCAATAACTAATCCATTGCCTGTTATCAGGTATTGTATGCCAAAAGGAGGTATCTTCTGCGAAATGGAGAGCGCCATTCATCAACGCCTCAATTTCTGGATAAAGTTCAGAATGGGTACAGATGATAAGTATAGCGATTAGGCCTTAAGTAGTCTTTTTCTTTCCTGCTACAAAATCCTTTAAGTAGAAAGGCTCATAATAAGCCAAATTCATGAAATCTTTTTGTATAAATGCTTCTTCAGCTAAAGCGGATAAATTACCGGCAGATGCGTATATATCTTCCAACCATAATTTAGATGTATCTATAGGAAATAAGTTCTTCATTTTTGGCATTCCATCGCCGAAAAAAGCAATGTTTTTATATTCTGCAAACGATGTATTATCAAGTATCAAAGCCTGTACAGGTAATATTTCCTCTCCGGCGTTATCAAATACAGCAGTATATACTTCTAGCCTGCGTGCGTCTATCATAGGGCAATAAACAACATCATTGCGATTTGATTTTTTTGCTGCTGTGATAGCCATAGCTTTTAAAGTTGATATGCCTATCAATGGCGTACCTAAGGCATAGCAGAGACCTTTGGCAGTAGCTGTTCCAATACGTAGTCCTGTATATGAGCCCGGGCCGCTACCAATTGCAATTGCGTCAAGATCCGATAAGGAAAGTGATGCCTTTTCGAAAAGATTTTGAATAAACCTGGTGGTTTTCTCAGCATGCACATTGCCTTCATGTGATTCTTCTAAAGCAATTACTTTTCCATCTTTCGCAATAGCAACCGAACAGACCGAAGTGGCTGTTTCAATATTGAGTATGAGAGCCATTATTTATTATCTGAACTGGAAGCGGTAAAGAGTTCACTCTTGTCTACTTTCGAAACCTGCATGCCATCCTTTAATATACTCGAAACAGCAGAGTAGGGGGCTATTACAATTTCATCGTTCTCTTTCATGCCGGTCTTTATTTGAATGTAATCAGCATCTTGTACCCCTGTTGTAACAACTACTTTTTTAACCTTATTTATCTTGCTGTCATAAAAGAATACGCATTCAATTATGCTGTCCTTTTTATCTGATGACTGGGTCTTTGTACTTGAAGATGATTTTGATTTCCTTTTGTCATCATCCATCATACTCAACGTATCTTTTGTGCTGCGTGTAGTAACAGCTTCTATAGGCACAGAAAGAATATGCTTGGCCGATTTTACCTGAATATCTGCAGTAGTTGACATGCCAGGTTTAAACGGAGAATCGTTAGTTCCTTCAGGCATTAGGTCGGTATATGAAGAAGCCAGGATATGAATTTTTACAAGAAAGTTAGTTACCTGGTCAACTGAAGTTGCACCTGTTGAAACGCTAGCAGAGTTAGATACTTCGCTAACCACTCCTTTAAATTTACGGTTTACAAAAGCATCTACTTCTATTAAAGCAGTATCACCAATTTTTACGTTTACAATATCATTTTCGTTTACGTTAACATCAGCTTCCATATTAGAAAGGTCGGCTATGCTCATCATTACCGTACCGGCCATTGTAGCTGTTCCCACCACACTTTCGCCTTGCTTTACTGTTAAACCAACTACTACGCCATCGGTAGGTGCTACTATACTTGTTTTTACAAGGTTTTCATGTGCTTCGTTCATTGTGGCCTCAGCGCTCAGTGAATTAAACTTGGCTGCTTCAATATTATCTTGTGCCGATTTTAAGTTAGCAGCAGCGGTCTGGTAACTGGCTTTTGCAGCATCTAGATCAGCCTGGGAAATAGCCCCTTGCGAGAAAAGCTTCTGATTCCTTTCATAAATAGCTTTCTGGTTATCGTATTGTCCTTGGGAGCTTGTTAGTTGTGATTCAGCATTGGTAATAGCCGATTTACTACTGTTATATGCCGCTTCAGCCTGGTCGTAGGCTGATTTATAAATGTCAGGGAATATTTTTACTAGCAGGTCTCCTTTCTTTACTCTTTGTCCTTCGTGAACAGGTAGCTCAATAATTTCTCCGGAAACGTCAGGACTTATTTTAACAAGTATAGTAGGCTGAATATTCCCATCCGAAGAAACACTTTCCATAATATCGCGATACTGTGCTTTTTCCGTTGCTACCTTAATGGCCTTATCTCCTGAACAGGACTTGAGCGATAGTGCCAATGCAAAGAACAGGCAGCCGCCAACAATATAGATAACGATTTTTTTCATTGTTATAGGTTCAATGGTTTACCTTCGTAGAAGTCGAGTACTTTAACTTTAAATACGAAGTTATATTTAGCCTGCAGTAGATCAGATTCTGCTTTGGCAAGATTGGTTTGAGCAGTATTGTAATCTAATGAAGTTGCCATACCTACATCAAATTTCGATTTGGTATAGTTATATGATTCTTTTAATGATACTTCTGCCTTCTGCAACGCGTGGTATCTCTTTAACGCACCCAATGCATCAGCGTAAGCCTGTTGAATGTTTTTACGAAGAGTCATTTCAGCATTTTGGTAATTATAAAAAGAATTCTGGGCATTTAGTTTTGCGTTTTGCCATGCAACATGTGATTGTAACCCATTAAATATAGGGACGTTAAGGCGTAACCCAAAGGATTGGTTGAAATTATCGCTTAACTGCTTGCTCCATGGAATAACGGGGCCTTCTGATTCCTGGGGTTGGTCATAAAGTGTTAATGGGCCATAGTTTGTTACTATGGTTTCATTAGCAAGTATAATACTGGTTGATGCATCTGAACCTGAGTAACCGGTACCCATACTTCCTGTAAGTTGAAGTTTAGGATACATAGCCCCTGCTGCCACTTGTTTAGCACTCTCGGCGCTTTCCCATTTTGTTTCAGCGCTTTGAATATCGGGTTGGGTAGTAAGTGCTTTAGCATATACTTGTTCAGGGGCATCAAGCACTGCATTATCAGGAATATTTAGTTCGGGTTTTAAAATTTTAAGCAACTGAGTAGAATCAATATCCAGCATTTGTGCCAGTGCCAGGTTAGCCAGGTCTAATTGATTTTGCGCATTTATTTCGTTCACTTCATCATTCGCTTCCTGTGATTCTACATCTAACAAGTTGCTGCGTGCAAGTCCGCCTGCATCTACAAGCTTTTGGGTGTGTTCTACTTGTTGAAGAGTTACGTCATGCTGATTCTTGGCTTCTGCTAGTAGCTCAACGTCCAATAATACCTGCAGGTATCCCGATGCAATATTCAATGCAATATTATTCTTGCTAACCTGCAAATCGTATGTACTTGCTTTGTAATTAGCCTTATCTTCTTTAATTGTATTTATGTTTTGAAAGCCACCGAAGACTGTAAAAGTTGCGCTCACATAAAAGTCTTCTGATAAAACCTGACTGGTTGCAAAGGTATTGGTAAATGGGTCTATAGTTCTGCCGTCATTATACACATGATCTGCAAAGCCACTTACAGAAGGAAGTAAATTAGCTTTACTGCCAGTTTGGGTGTTTTTTGCCATTTTTTGGCTTATTTCTGCTTGCTTAACCTGTATATTGTTCTGCCATGCATAAGCTATACATTGTTGTAATGACCAAGGCTGGCCCAATACAAGCGCTGTGTCTTGTTTTTGCGCATAAACAGCACTAACGGAAATACATCCTAAGGCTATACTAATAAGCTTTTTATAGAGTTTCTTCTGCACAATTTTAAGAAAGGCAAGCAAAGATAACAATTCTGCCAAAAGGTAAAATACGCACTACATGCTTAATTTTCAGGTGTTTTATATAGATAGAGGTATCATTATGGAAAGGTGGTGCTAGGGGAAATAAAAAAGCCCCGCAACACGCGGGGCTTTTTTATAAATATATGAAATCCAGTTATTTCACAATCAATTTACCTTCCGAAACCATTTTGTTACCATCAAGCGATATAATTCTGTAGAAGTAAATTCCAGCAAAAGTATTAAGGCTTATTGATGTTTTTTCCTGGTTCAGAACTGCACCATACACTTGTTGGCCAAGTACGTTGTATACGGTTAATTGTTGTTTATCCTGAACGTTGTTCATCTCAACAGTAAACGAACCATTATTTGGGTTAGGGTAAACAGAAACTGTACCTTCTGCAGAAATATTAGATATTCCTGTAGGAGAGCCCGGAATGTTTATATTGTCTATATACATACTGAATCCGTTACCAGACCTGTTTTCAAAAGAGAACATAACATCTGATTTACCAACAATCGCAGGTATCTTTATAGTGTCAGTACGCCATTGAGTTGAAGTAGGTAAGAAGCATGTAGTAGTACTGGTATAATCTCCACCATATGTTCCTAATTGTATTCCACCTTTCAGGTATACATTTTTCCATGTTGTACCACAGTCAAGTGAATAATATACAGCCAATGTATCGCTTTCTGTTGTATTATACGGAGCATAAGCTACGTCGAAATAAATTTCAGGTTTTGCAATAGATGTGAAGTTATACGCTGGTGTATAAATCTGGTCGTAATTACCTGAAATACCACCGGTACAATTGTTGTAATACATGCACTGAGTGCTCTTGCCAAAACCACCACAAGATGTAGAAAGTGCCCATGTAGTTGAATGGCCTGCTGGGTTATTAATTACCCATCCCGTAGGAGCAAAGGTAGATGTCTGGAAAGTTTCAACAAGTGGTAAAGTAGCGCCTGTGCTAGGCCCTACAATAATAAAGCTTGCCTTTTTAGCAGTGTCTTTATTGCCGGAACCATCAGTCACTACTTCTGTAACAGTATAACTTCCTGCTGAAGAATACGTTACTGCTGGTGGTGTTTTTCCACTATATGTAGATGGTGAGCCGCCTGGGAATGACCAGCTCCATGACGCCGGAGTAGTAGACCCGGTAGTTGCATCGGTAAAAGTAACTTTCATGCCTGCGCAGCCGCTTGTAGGAGTAGCTGTAAAGTTTGGCAATAACCCCGGAGGCATTATGCCTATTAATGCTTCAATATTTGTGTTGAAAAGTTCACCACTGCTAGGTTGAAGATTGTTAAGTGCATACCAGCCATCATCCACATTGCTCCATCCCCAGTTCATGTGGAAGTTGTTGGATGCATCATATCCATCGCATACCCAAGTATGGCCTCCTGCTGAAGATTGACCTACATATTGAATTGGTCTGCTACAGTCTAGTTCATGTTCAAGTGTGTCTACCCATGCCGTTGTAGGCGTAGCATTACCGTTTAGTCCATCAAGAATTTTAGATGAGTAGCCAAAATATTTAACATAAGAAATTTGAGCACAAGCATTTGGGTCATCAGCCGTAATTACATATGCACCGCTGCCAGTAGGGCTATAACTCATTTCTACACTAATACCATTATCTGACATGGCCCTTGCTATGTTTGTATCCGGGGTAGCAGAAGGTGAAGAGTAGGTTGCAGGTTTAAGTGGCATTGCAGCCCAATTATAGGTATGTGCATAATTGGCCGACAAGGTACCATATGTAGCTTCGGCATAACTGCTCGATCCTGTACCTTTCTTAGGATATTCCCAGTATCTCATAATTTGGGTCATGGTAGTAGCTACGCAACCTGTAACTGCCTGATTAGAGGAGGTTGATCCAGCATTACCTGCCGGTGGGCAAAACCAATTGTAAGGGAAAGGCTGATATTGTTGATCGTATCCGCTTTGTACTAAATACTGGCTACTTGATGGAAATATACTGCTGGCCATTTTATGAGTAGCCTTTTTTGTGAGCTTAGGCTCTACATTATTAATGTATGAATTCCATTGATCAGTTACTTCAGGAGTAGCGGTAAGGTTTTGTGAACGAATGGAGATGATTTCATTTTTACGTTTTTGCATCCAAAAATCAACTTCATTACCTTTATTAGGTACAACATATTGTCCGTAATTTGAATATCCTATAATAGGATAACC
>DATHOD010000139.1:0-4429 GCA_035485295.1 Bacteroidia bacterium | reverse complement strand
GCTGCATAAGAATATGGTGATAATCCTGTATACACTTTTCTAATACGATCAAAAGTAAGCCATCTTCCTAATCTTGGATCATATATCCTATCTCCAAAATTGTACTCATTTCCACTACCATATAGTTCGTCATCCTTTTCTTTACCACTGAATCCATATCTACAAATAGTAGATTCAAAATCTCTACCTGGCTCATACATCCCGAAAGGATAATAGTCATTTGAACTTATAATATCTGCTTCGTAATGATCAATTTGTGTTGGGTTAATAGAACTTGGTCTTGGTATTTTTCTATCACTAATTACTGAAATTATATTTCCAATATAGTTTGCTAATTCATATTGTTTAAATCTGAGGTACCTGTTACATGTATCAATATGCGAATAAGGTATCGCTCCAATTAATTGTATAGGGGTTCTTTCAGTACCTATTCTGCCTGTACAATAAATATCTCTTTCTATAAGCGTAAAGGTTAAAGCACTTCCAACCTTTGACTTTTGATATATAGCTACGATATTCCCATTAGGATCTACTTTATAATATTCATCATAAAGCCAAATATGTGAACTTGTATAAACGTGTTTCGCTATTCTATATCCCTTAGAATCATAATCAAAAATTAAATTGTCAGCATTACTACCTGATTTCCGAATGACACTTTTTATAGTACCATATACTGTCCAGGTAATTGTATCAATTCCATTAATTCTATCCTTAGCTAACTGCCCTGAGGCATTATACTCGTAATTATTTGCCTGATTTATTAGCCCTGGATTTGAAGTAAACGCGCCCTCATCTTTGATATCATAGTCTATTCCTGTTACATTTACAGCATCATTTACATGATATAATCTATTCTGTATGGTTGGGCCTGTACCACCATTGTTATTATATTTATAAGTAAGGGAATCGAATATTTCACCCACAGAATCCGCCCGTTTTTGAGTCAATATATTTCCATTGGCATCGTAAGTAAACCAATTATGATATATACCAAATCCAAGAATAGCGCTTCCAGTTCCCCAGGTATTTGTTGAGGCATTTAGGTTCTGATAAGCCTTCATATCAATTAACCTATCCAGTTGATCGTAGTTATAAGCCGTTCCTTGTGGCAAGATTATCGCCGATTGTGTAGCATTTGTTTGAGAATATACCTGCGGTTGAGTAATACTCGTAGACAATGCGGTTATATAGCCATTAAATAAATCTCTCCTTGAATTTGTTAAATCGCTTCCATAAGAATATGCCTCAAATCTATTGGCAACATTACCCCATGCAGTTTTATTTATTGCATCATAGTCCCCATAATATAGACTTGATTTATCAAAATATTTAACAGAATAGCCAGCTGCATCCCTTGCAAAATTACTATTCAAATTTCCAGCAACCTGCAATGCGTCATGACCCATATCATGTGTTCCATCTAACTGGTCACTATTCATACCTTTTATCTTACCCTGCAAAATATAAGCATAATCAATACCCTGAACTTGCTGGTCTCCTAATTCAGTTCTTGCCAAAGCTCCATGCGCGTAATAAAAATACTTAGCGTCGCAGTCCCATATTACGCTATCCTTAGAAGTAAATACTTGAGTTGGCCTATTATCGGCATCATACATATAACGCTCATGGTATTGATCAATACTATCATTTTCATAATCAATTTCATTCATTTTATTACTAACTATATCATACTGAAAATCAGTTCTCCTATATTTTTGCCCGGGTATATTAATATTAGAATCCTCTTGAATAAGAGTTGCAACATCCCCATGCACATCATAGCTATAATGAGTTGCATTATTGTATACTAATGAATCTCGTCTTAAGGTATCTGAATAAGTCATTGAAGTCGTTCTATTGCGAAGATTCTGCTGAACTAGGACATTACTTGGTAAAATGTTTTGTACATCGAAATAGTAGCGCCTTACTTCAGTTCTAGGACCAGTGCTATCCTTTATCCAAGCGATAAATTTATTAGGGCCTATTATATTCGGATTGATGAAACCCATTATTGTATCTCCAAATATCTTATTAAAATTATTCGCTGTATCCTTATTTTCTGTCTTTTGTCCAACTTCAATAACTCTATTTAAAGCATCGTACAATGAATAACTATAGGCAGGTCTGAGATAATTATGCTGCTTTGTGGTTTGACTTACAACCTGCCTACCATCACGATCAAACCAATGCAATTCTGAGAACACCTCACCCCTATCGTTCAACAATCTTGCATAAGGATAAGAAGGATTTCCGGTAAAGGTATTGGAATAAGAGCCGCCTATGAAGCCGTCGTAAGGCCCTGTAAACGCAACAGTATTATATTCAACCTGGGTAGAACTCGTAACAATATTATTTGCCGTAGCTCCATCCACCACAGGCTGAGCAATCCATACAAAGACAGCCGTAGGTGTTTGTATGGTTTGTGTACCGATTGCTTTAATGATTTCACCTTTTTCGTTACCTGCACTATCCCCTACAATATATCCGGTTATGTCGTCCCTGAAATATACATCGTTCCATGTAAAGCTTCCATAGCGTGTTGTCAAAGGACTTTCATCTACCCATTTAGGGCTATTATTAGCATTGTAATAATATGCTTTACCACTTCCGCCAACAGTAATAAAGCTGTTATCTCTAAATACATGTATACTATGAAAATCGGGCGATGAAGGCGCAGGATTAAGACTCGTCAGGCTCGATGTGCTTGCCAATGCACCACCGCTTACATTAAGGTTAAGAACTTGCCCGCCCGAACCAACCAAATAACCTGCATTTGGGAAATTAATATTGAACCTTGCCTTGTACCAAATTGGACCCGATGGACCTGTATAGCTATATGTAGCTGCACTTAACGTCAGGTTATCTGGGAATGATTGTCCTACAAAGTTTCCATTACCAGCCACAATTGCATTGCCTGCACTGGTCGTCCACACTGTTTTAAAGTCAGGCACTCCACCTCCTACATTCAGTTCAGGTAATACAGTTTGCCATGTTACTCCACCATTGTCTGTCCTTCTTATCACACCACTATCTCCCACAACATAGCCTTCATTTGCATTTGTGCTCATAAAGCTCTCTGCCCAGAATCTTGGGTCATACAATGCGTTTATCTTCATTCCTGAAACACCTCCATATCCCCATACATTACTCTGATCCCCTACGGCAAATGCATTTCCAAATACACCACGTACTATACCTACACCCTTAAGATCTGTGACTCCGGCACTTACTCCGAGATTTGCAGTCGCAATTGTTACAACAGGCATGTATAGCTCCGTTCCTTTTGCACCAACTATATACCCGGTACCTGATGCTGTGACCGCTACATCATACAAAGGAGTATTTGTCACCGGTACACTCACTACTACACTGGTCGGTGAATTTCCACTCAAGTATCTGAATTGATACAATGCAGATGAATCACCACATAGTAAACCTGCAATAGGTGTCACCAATGCAACTGCATATATTTTCTTTTGTGTAGGCAGTGCCAATTGTTTAAAGCTTAGCCCACTTCCTGATGAAGTTGCATAGTATAACGCACCTTTATCACCAACTGCAAATACACCTGTTGGATTTGAAGGATTAATTCTTGCTCCAATTTCATTTAGTCTTCCACTATGAGTGTTAGTACTCACATCTGTCCAGGCGATACTGCTTCCTGTTATTTTGCCTGTGTATATTTTATTTTGGCTACTATCGGTTCCTGTTAAATTTCCGTTGCCCGCATACGCCATACTGTTCATTGTGGTTAAACCTGAAGGGTTGCTGCCACCCAGTGCAGTTTCACTCAACTCAGTACCGGCAGGTATGCTGGCAGGCGCATATAATATCGTTGTAGTTGCACCGGTGCCCGTATTAATTGTGTATACCGAATCATTTCCATTAATAGTACCTGCCTCAGTAATATCTGTAAATCCATTATTACTGCTATCAGCATATACAAGCGATGGTGCCGTAGCTGATGTTTTCAGCCTAATTAAGGTACCGAGGTCGCTTATTACAGCTGGCAACATTGTATTGGTTCCGCCACCCAGCACAAAAGCAGCTTTCTTTATGGACGTACCTACATTAGTACCGGTCCATGTAGCACTGCTTGCGCTTGCATTAGTAGTATAGTATACATTATGCTCTTCCCCACCTACCAGAATATTTATGGTTCCGGTTGCTGTAGCTTGCGCAAATACAGCTCTCAGGTCATGAGCTGTCGGGCTGTTTATAGGTACTTCTCCGGCATAAGGACTTACTCCGCTTGCATTGAACACAATACGTTTTACCAATCCCTTGTATCCCACCGCTACACCTTTATATGTCTTTGTTGCCGAATCCCTATAGAAGTTCATAGCATAATAAACCTCTCCAAGATTGCTGATCAGGTTCCATGTTGCGCCTCCGTTTCCTGTGGCATATAGCTTACAATGCATAT
>DATHOD010000138.1:0-6865 GCA_035485295.1 Bacteroidia bacterium | reverse complement strand
CGGCTGTTTCGGTACATGACCTGATTATACATCCAAGAGATAATGATCTGGTAGTTGGCACACACGGGCGTTCTATATATATTGCCCACGTTGCAGAATTACAGCAATTGAATGATACTACTCTTGCTAAAGATTTGTTTGTTTTCAAGCCCTCTTCAATTAAATACCATGCTAATTGGGGTAAGATTCCTGAAACATGGAATGATACCATTGAAGGTAAAATACAATTTGCTTATTACGTAAAAGAAAAAGGAATCTCAATAATACGTATTAAAACCATAGGAGACAATGGTATTGTATTAAAGACTTTGAAGGATACAGCTAAAGCAGGATTGAACTACATTTCCTACGATCTAAGCATCGATTCTAATATGATAAGCCAATATCAGAGCTGGGCAAATTCAAGCAAAGATTTAAATGGAGATGATAAGAAAGTAGAAAGGGCCGATAATAAAAAGTACTATTTGAAACCAGGTAAATATATTGTTGAGGTACAAACTGAAAGAGGCGTAATCTCAAAAGAGAGTTTTACTATTAAGCCGGCAGAAAGAGAACAAGAACAGCAAGAGCCCTAGTAAAGCTTCCTGACTACTTTTACATCAAGTACTGTATCCTTATAGGCATCGAGTGTTTTCAATATGCTATCTATTTTCATGCCAAATTTTTTCTGCTCGATAAGGTTCATTGAATATTCAGTTACGACGTCATACGCATCACGTTCGTTATTTAACTGATCGTAATACTTAGTGTATACTTTATTGAATTGAGCATTTACCGAATCGAATTTAAAGTTTATGGTTCTCAATTCCTGCCTCATTTTACGGGCATATATCTCCACCAGGTCAAAATGGCCTTGTTCATGAATTAGAAGCAACTTCCTGGTTGTATCCTTTGTCCATGAGGTTTGCGGGGAAAAGCAATTCCTTACGGAAATATGCAGCATGTCGCCAAACGAATGGATAGTATAGGATATGCTGTAATCGGTAACTGCCAGCTCAGCTTTCATATTATATGGCTTTCCTTTAAAATCGCTCCATCTTAATTTACGGTTAGCTGACCAATTTATAAGGTTATTATCGCTGATAGGAAAATATGAAAATGCAGGTAATATAAGTACTGCGAGAAGTAAACCTATTTGAATGATTCTCTTCATAAATAAATTTTTACCAGCTGCCTCCTGCGCCGCCGCCGCCAAAGCCGCCGCCGCCAAAGCCGCCGAAACCACCACCTCCGCCAAAGCCGCCACCAGATGAGCCACCGCCAAATCCTCCGCCCCAAAAGAAAATACCGGGGCCGCCAATTGTTAAACCGCCCCTACCTCCACCACGACGGGAAATAAAGAATACCAATAAAATTATGCCCAACGCTATAAGAAAACCCATTTGCTTGCTTCCACCATTGCCTTGTTTGGCATAAGACTGGTAATTATATTCTCCTTTGGCAAGGGCCATTAAAACATCAGTTGCCTTATTCAAGCCTTCGTAATAATTGCCCTCCCTGAAACTTGGAACAATTTCTCTTTGTATGATATCTTCTGTTGTGGCATCAGGAATGGCACCCTCAAGCCCGTAACCGGTGGCTATAAATATTTTATGTTCCCCCGTTGGCTTCACCAATATAACTATACCATTATCAAACTTTTTTTGGCCTATACCCCATTGCTGGCCAATTTCAGGTGCAAATTCAGCAGGATCGTAACCATAAAGGGTATCTATAATCACAATAGCTATCTGGTTTGAAGTAGCCCTGGCAAATTCCTGTAATTTATTTTCAAGACTATTTACTTCATCATTACTCAGTATGCCTGAAGTTGAAAGAATATTTACAAGCCTTGGAGGACTCGGCCTTGGTGGTACTCCTATAATTTTCGCGTATGTGCTAAAGCCCAATACAAGCCCGCATATCAGCAAAAATATCTTCTTACTTTCCAAAAGATATCTCATCTGATAATTGGTTTTTGTCGTTAGCATGGCGTGGGAAATGAATATGAAGCATTTCTGCTGCCATATTTATTCCTTCGCATATTCCTTCAGTATATTTTTCTTCTTTGAATCTAACAATCATGTGTTCTTTTACCTTCTCCCAAAAACCATCCGGAACTTTAGCGTGAATGCCTTCATCACCCACCACAGCAAGCTTTTTATGCCCGATAGCCAGGTAAAACAGAACGGCATTACGGTATTTGGTTTTCTGCATATGCAACTGGTTGAACACATGTATTGCCCTATGCATTACGTCACCATTACATTCTTCTTCAATATGCAGACGTATTTCACCTGATGTTATTTTCTCAGCCTTATCTATTGCTGCTTTAATAAGAAGCTTTTGTTCGTCAGTAAAAAAATCTCTCATACCCTTAATAAGTATAGAACTGGTTAGATTGTTGTTTGTAAATAGGCAATATCCAACCTATGCGGAAGCCATTGAGATATTCGTGTTGTAATGAAGTATTCATAGAGCGCAAATCAAAATCATACACTAGACTCTTAGTAAACCCCTGTGTAAGTTCTACACCGGCAAAGAAATTCAACAACCTATGATTACCCATATATTGGTATCCCAGAAATTCCGTAACACAAAAACCAGCGGTTAGTCTATCATAGCCCTGCAGGTAGCCACCTTCTATTTGAGGAGTATTAGTAGATTGAATTAAAATATGGTGTCTTATATAACCACCGCTCAGCATTAATACTATGCCTGAATTAGGATTTGGTTTTTTAAATGATATTATTTTGCCTACACTTAGTTGCAAGTCCCATCCACGCTCGGCATACGTTATCTCAGGAGGGGTTCCATCACTACCAATTAAGTTACCATCAGATGTGGCAATACTATCCAGGATGCCTGTTGCACGCAATATATTGCCAAAAATAAATGCACCCTGTATTCCTAATAGCCAATTGGTTTTGGTTTTATAATACACACCCAATTGTACATTGGAATTAAAACCGAACACCTTAGCAATATCCCCACTTGGCCACTGCGCTGCATACGACATATTAAAAACGACACCACTTGTGCTGGAGTCCTTAATGTTATAATTGCCCTGCGAAAATGCAGGCTTACACCACATTGCAAGAAAAAATAATATTACAACAAGGTACTTACACATATTTACTTCTTATCGGCTTCAGCATTGGGAACTATGCTGAACATACTCTTGTTCTGGAAAGACATTAATTGCTGCATGGTACGTTGCATACCATCTGAAGAACCGTCAAGGAATATTACATTTCCCTTTCCTGCTTCAGCAAAATTCTTTATCGCTTCTGTCCACATAGAGAACATAATTACAGACATATCTGCATTTATGCTTTGCATTTCTTTGGCTGCCTGCATAATACCTTTTGCTACTTCTGCCCTGAACAATGCAACACCTTGTCCGCGTAATTGTGCCGCAAGCCTTTCTGCTTCTGCAGTAATACGTATTGCATTTCCTTCTGCCTCAGCCGCCTTGGTCTTGGTAATTAATAATGCCTGTCCTTCGTTTTCAGCAGCTTGCTTAAGGTTATTCGCTGCCACCACTTTCGCCATTGACTTCATAATTGCATCGTCGAAAGCAATATCGTTAAGCTGCATATCTATTAAATGATATCCCCAGCCAGCCAGTGTAGGGTCAAGCTGCTCTTTTACATGCACTACTATTTCTCCACGAAGGCCAAGTATCTCTGATTGCTTAAGGTTTGCAACATAACTCCTTATTGCACCTTCAATAGTTCGTATCAACGCTTGCATAAGGTTTTTATCGTCAATGAATTTAAATGCCACATTCATAATAGTAGATTCTTGCTGATCCATAACAGCAAAAAGCAGCATGGCTTTAAAATTCACATTTGCCTGATCTTGCGTAATAGCCTGGAATTCTAATTCCACAGATCGATTCTGAATACTTATACGACGGTATATGGATTCTATAAAAGGCACTTTAAAATTAAGACCCGGGCTAAGTATTCGTTTATATTTTCCAAACACTGTAATAACAGCTATATACCCTTGTTGCACAGTAACAAAGCCTGAGAAAATAAATGCTACGGCAAAAAGCCCGACAATTGCGTAAATAATATTGTTCATTGAGTTGGATTTAAAAACACAAAGTAACACTTTTTTCCGTCTGCATAGGTATTAGGTCAATCTCCTGCCTTTAGGGCAAAAATGCGTATCTTGGCGCAAATTTATTTTCCATGCAAGCAGCAGTAAAGAAAATACAAATGGTTGACCTTATCAGCCAGTATGAAAAGATACAATCTGAAATAGATAATGCCATATTAAACGTAGTACGCTCTTCGGCTTATATCAATGGGCCCGAAGTAAAAGGCTTCCAGGCCGATTTTGAAAAATATCTTGGCGTAAAGCACGTTATACCATGCGCTAATGGCACCGATGCATTGCAAATTGCCATGATGGCGCTCGACCTGAAGCCTGGTGATGAAGTTATTACTGCGGACTTTACCTATGTCGCCACTGCCGAAGTAATTGCACTATTAGGATTAAAACCTGTTTTGGTAGATGTTTACCCCGGTACATTCACTCTAAATATAGAAGCGGTAAAAAAAGCGATCACTCCCAAGACAAAAGCCATTGTTCCTGTCCACCTGTTTGGGCAATGTGCTGAAATGGATGAGTTGATGAAGCTTACCAAAGAACATGGATTATACGTAATAGAAGATGTGGCGCAAGCTATAGGGGCTGATTATAAGTACCCAGATGGAAAGACCGTTAAAGCCGGAACCATAGGAGATGTAGGATGTACCTCTTTCTTCCCTTCTAAGAACCTGGGTTGCTTTGGTGATGGTGGTGCTATGTTTACCAATGATGATGAATTGGCTAAGAAGATTAGAATGATTGCCAATCACGGCCAATCTGTTCAATATTACCATGATGTGGTGGGTGTAAATTCCCGCCTTGATAGCATTCAAGCGGCTATATTGAGAGTAAAGCTTGCACACTTAGATGAATATGCAAAGGCACGTCAAAAGGCTGCTGCCTTCTATGATAAAGCATTTGCAAATCATCCTAAGATCAAAACTCCTGCAAGGAGCAAGAACTCTACTCACGTGTTCCATCAATACACACTAGTACTGGAAGGCGCTGACAGAAACAAACTGAAAGAACAATTAGCTACGAAAGAAATACCGGCTATGATATACTATCCTGTTCCGTTGCATTTGCAAAAGGCATATAGGGACCCGCGTTATAAAGAAGGTGACTTTCCTATTACAGAACAGCTTTGCAAATCGGTAATATCACTACCTATGCATACTGAGTTGAGTGAGGAAACGCTTAGTTACATTGCTGGGGCAGTGCTGGAGTTCCTGAAATAGTCACTTTTTTGCTTGTTACTCATAATCAACCACTTAAATGGGTTGACACTTTTTTGCTCTTTAAAAACACAACTTGCTGATACTCAATTCAAGGTTTTTGAAAAACACCCTAAATCTGTCAACCTTTGTCAACCCGTGTATTTTGTCATCCTGAGCTCGTCGAAGGGCTCCCCTTAAATTGTCATAAATTTAGGCTCTTGAACTCCTTATTGATCAAAAAACAGGTAATCAGTGAACAACCCGCTACTATCCTCTTTTTGTCATGTTGAGTTTACGAAATATCTATTCCGTATTTTTTACCACTAAGGCACAAAGGACACAAAGATTCACTAAGAATTTTAGACTTATTCCATACTCCTTATCCCAATCTCCTTCTATATATTTCAAAGAACCTTATGCAAAGATACACCACATATTTATTATATGTAATATAATATTAATAAAATTATTAACAACATTAACGCCTCAAATAAATAATCATAGCGTTAAGCTCACGAGCTCCCCTGAATAATAATTACCCTGCGAGTAACAAACACGGTTCACCTATGCAGAGAGCAAATTTCCTCACCCTGCTATTGATAATAAAATAAAAATCCCCCTCCGGCTTGGAGAGGGAAATTCTAATAAGTACTTTTTTAAAGTCCTTCCCATCGGGGAGGATTTAGGTAGGGCCAATTAAGCCGCTCCTGTCTTACGCACAGTCTGCTTTTGAACAGCAGCAGTATGCGTACGCGGCTTACCAGCTGCCTTTTGAGTCTTTTGGTGAGTTGGCTTAGCTTGCATATTATCAGTTGGTAAAGCTGGCTTAGCTTCTCCATCCTCAGTTTTGCTTTCTTCAAAGTCAGTTAAACCTGCCTTTTGCAAAATGTTAAACCATTGTATCATTTTACGTATATCAGAAATATGTACACGTTCCTTGTCGTATTCAGGCAATACTTCTGCAAAATACTTGGTGAGTTCTGCATCATCAACTTTATGGTCGATTGCAGGGCCTTTGTTGGTCTTTTCAGCAACCTTCTTGAAAACTTGTGCCAATGGAAGGTCTTCGTTATTACAATATACGCTAATAGCCTCTAATGTATGCACACGTTGTGTTGCATATACCGGCATTCTCTTTTTATCTACTAATGATTCTACTATAACGCTGTTTTTCGATTGCGCTATTGTTTTGTACAGGCCACTTTGTCCTGCTACTGCAATTATTTCACTTAAGCTGCTCATATCTGTTGTATTTGATGCAAATATAACCTTCTTGCCTGATCTATATTCGCGAATTCCTTATTAATAATTAATGTTCTATGAGCAAATATAGTTTTTTTAGAATGGAATAGACTATAAAAATGCTTCTTTTATTTGGGGGTTTGAGACGAATAAAAATCCTTTACCTTTGACTCAAACATTTAGAAATTATGAAACTCGCCAATTACGTACAAGGAAAATGGATAGAAGGAACCGGAGATGGTGTTGCTCTGTTCAATGCCGTTAATGGACAACAAATTGCTGAAGCTACTACCAAGGGAATTGATTTTAAAGCAATACTAGAA
>DATHOD010000137.1:0-9462 GCA_035485295.1 Bacteroidia bacterium | reverse complement strand
CTGGTTGAGGAACAAAAGAATGAGATTGTAGATTCTATAACCTATGCCAAGCGCCTGCAAGATGCTATATTACCACCACTAGCATTGATCAAGCAATTCCTGCCTGAATCGTTTGTATTGTATAAACCAAAAGATATTGTTGCAGGTGATTTCTATTGGATGGAACGATCAGGCGATACTATACTTATTGCAGCAGCCGATTGTACAGGGCACGGCGTACCCGGTGCCTTAGTGAGTGTAGTTTGCAGCAATGCACTCAACAGAACCGTTAAAGAGTTCCATATAACAACACCCGGTAAGATATTAGATAAGGTATGCGAATTGGTATTAGAGACCTTCGAGAAGAGTGAAAGTAATGTGCAGGACGGTATGGATATATCGTTGGCCTCCCTAACTCCCTCCGAAGGAGGGATTCAATTAAGCTGGAGTGGTGCATACAATTCACTTTTGTATGTAGAAAATGGTGAAATAAAAGAAGTACAGGCAGATAAGCAGCCTATAGGAAAAACTGACAACCCTAAGCCATTTAAAACGCATACTATTACCTTGAACCCTCCTTCGGAGGGCAGGG
Source organism: Bacteroidia bacterium (assembly GCA_035485295.1). Classification (GTDB taxonomy): domain Bacteria; phylum Bacteroidota; class Bacteroidia; order JABEUT01; family JABEUT01; genus JABEUT01. The sequence continues at coordinate 8,891 of DATHOD010000137.1, read as the reverse complement.
AGGCTGCAATGTTGTACCTGTTTACCGATGGGTATGCCGACCAGTTTGGCGGGCCGAAAGGAAAGAAGTTTAAGTATAAGCAATTACAGGAAAAGTTGTTAGTCATCAGTAGTCAGTCAATGGAAGAGCAGAAAAAGATGCTTGATGAAACTCTTGAAGAATGGAAAGGAAATTTAGAACAAGTGGATGATGTGTTGATAATTGGAATAAGAATTTAAGTGAAAAACTATAAATGAAAAGTGAAAAATTAAATACAACGATTATGCTGAAAGTGATATTATTCTTTTCACTATTCGCTTTTAACTATTCACTTTTATCTGCCCAGTCCCTTCCTTCTACCGATGTATACCTTATAAACATTCAGCAAAAAGGCGACAACCTTAAATTAGCTGATAGCGCCAAACCAATTGACATAAGCAATAACAAGGGCTACGACAACCAACCCATGTTTATTGAGCCCTTAAATTCTATTGCATACGTTAGTTCACGTAATAACGGGCCAACCGATGTTTACCTGTATCACCTCGATACAAAAACCGTAACACAATTCACCAATACACCAGAAGCGGAGTACTCACCTAAATTAACTCCTGATGGTAAATACATATCGGTAGTAAAAGGCACAGAACAAAACCTTACCCGCATATCGCAAGATGGCACACAGACTGAGAAGCTATATACATCGAAAGATTCGATTGGATATTACTGCTGGATGAATGCAGACCATATAATGGCAGTTGTACTTACTAACCCTATTTCACTTAAACTGATAACTATGTCTACCCGGACGGAAAAATTCTTAACCGATAGTATTGGCCGTAGCTTGTTTAAATATGGGAATGCAGTAGCTGTTTGCTTTATGCTGCACAATAACAATACCGTTGGCTTGATTGATGCACGAGGCAATTGCAGAAAATGGCTTCAACTGCCTAAAGGCACGGAAGACTTTTATGTAAGCCCTGATGGCTGGCTATTCTCTTCCGACGGAAGCAAGCTTATATATTGTAATGTTAAAGACCTTGCCCTTGGCTGGCAGGTATTGGCTGATCTTAAGCCCATGGGTATTTCAAAAATAATGCGCCTCACGGTAAACGAACAAAAGAACAAACTTGCTTTTGTAGCGGAAGAGAAATAGAGGCAATACTATCCGGCATTTTGCGTTGTATAGTTGACCAAAACCCACCGAATATGAAAAATCACTTCCTAAGAGCATTCATTCTGCTTTCGGTATATAGCAGTGCTCAACCTGACTTTAGCAATGCATTCTTCAACAAAATGAATATGAATCCGGCTTACACCGGTGTAAAAGATATTAGCGCACCCGATACGTTGGAGCATAAACAGGTTGATGTTTTTTATAATAATACACCGAAATCATCTGATTACGTAATGGCCACCTTTCATATGCCTATATACACTATACACAGCGGTATTGGCGTTATGCTGAATTATAATAACGAGGTATCTGAATTTTCGGAGTATGCGGCTAAAATGTTTTACCGTTACACTCTTGTACCAGGCTTATATGTGGGGGCTTCAGCAGGGTTTGTAAATATCAAATTACGATATTACGATCCAACTTCTATTGGTTCCTCTTCTCAAAGATTCACATCTCCCGATGTTGACCTTGGTATAGTCGGTCAAACAGGTTCAGTGTTCTTTGGTTTAGCATTAGGGCACATAAATACACCTGTATATACTATTTCAGGATATCCTGAAAATATACCATTTTATACAGGCATGACATATAACTCAACCTTTGGTTGTAACATAAACATAAGTGAAACACGCTTGTGTATGATGGCTTGTTTCTATAATAACGACTTAAGCGCGCACCTATTATTCTATCCCTGCAAATACTTCTTTATAGGGCTTTCATCAACTGTATATTACGATGGTGCACATGAAGTTCCGCTTATTAGCCAGGATATAAAAAGAGATGATTATAGTATTGCATTTACAGCAGGGCTTTCACTTTTCAATAACCAACTAAACATATCGTTATCTATAATTAAGTATCCCGGGCTCTATAATGGGAACTACCCAAATTCGGAAAGTTTATTGGGGTATGGTTTTTAAATGATTTATATTTGTTTCAACAAATATAAAATCCCCATGAAAAGACTAATACTCCCTTCTATAATGAAGTGTGCTATGCTCTGCTTCACTATATTATTTGCATCAATTACAGGCAATGCCCAACAATTAAGCTGCTGCACCAACCACAGTGGTGGTATGCGCAGCATGGCTGATGACCCTGAGTTTTTAAAAGCCCATGAAGCTCCCTTACCATACAATTATGCAACACCCATAGGAAAGATGATCAGCTTTCCTACTGCCGATGGTAAAACAGGTTCAGCTTACGAAGTGTTATCTCCTACTCCAACCAAAAACTATTTGATAATTACTCACGAATGGTGGGGACTGAATGACTATATTAAACAGCGTGCCGATTCTTTGCAAAGGATATTAGGTAACATAAACGTAATTGCTATTGATCTGTACGATGGCAAAGTTGCCAAAACAGCCGATTCAGCAGGTAAGTATATGAAGGCAGCAAGCAACGACCGTGTAATGAGCATTATAAAAGGTGCTATAACCTTGGCAGGAGCCGATGCGCGCATATTCTCATTGGGCTGGTGCTTTGGCGGCGGCTACTCATTGCAGACTGCAATAGCGGCAGGCAAACAAGCTGCCGGCTGTGTTATGTATTATGGTATGCCCGAATCTGATATGAATAAATTAAGAGGTTTGAACTGCGATGTGCTTGGCTTATTTGGAACAAAGGATAAATGGATAACGGCTGAAGTAGTGGGTGCCTTCCAGGTTAATATGGATAAAGCAGGTAAAAAGCTAACGGTAAAATCATATAACGCCGATCATGCATTTGCTAACCCAAGCAATCCTGCATACGATAAAGCATCGGCAGCAGATGCAAATAAAGCAGCCATTGATTTTATTAGGGCAAGGTTGAAATATATATAGAATAAATAGAGGTTGCTACTTGAATGGAGCAAGCACTACCGGTTTATCTCAATAAGCAGTACCCATGCGTCAAGCACGGCCTTAATAAATGAAAAGATAATAGCAGGTACTATCCAGTACAAAGCGCTTTCGCAACCTGCAAGTAATAGTATACCGCAAATAAAGTAAGGTAAGAGCGCAGCCTGGTCGAACAGTATATTTATAGCATATCTCCGTTTAAGCTTTGCTTCTTTATCGCGGAACGTTTTCACATCTATCATGGAAACAATAACCCATACTATAATTAGTATAGATAACACCTCAATACCCAATAATAAAGCAGATTGCCTTGGCACCAGGAAGAGTATGGACATTACTAATATCTGCATAAGTAACAGCAACGATATTAATGCACGGTTTGGTAGTGAAGGAATAGATAAAATACGTGTAAGGTTTATAGAAACCCCCACAAATATAAGTCCCGTTAATGCAGCGGCAGCGCCTACAACAGCAACAAAAAAATTATTCCATTCGTCCATCTCAGTTATACTAAATAGGGTTTAAATATAAAAAGATAATGGGAAGTGTTTGTGTGCTAATTAGCGCCCATGTCTTACACCATGCCATATTGCCCCTCTCATATTCACATTGCCTCTGTATCTATAATAACGATATCCCCTGTACCTGTAGTTATAAGTATAATAGCTGCCTTGTGCTAATCGTTCATTGATCTTTTCCTCGTCTTTTGAGCAGGGCTTGTAAATAAACCCATCGGCAAAATCAACCACAAGGCCAAGGCCTGCTGTAAAGAATATATCTCCAGCGAAAAAATTGAAGTCTATTCTCCTTGGCTGTGCATCAGCTGATCTAGCCAGTTGGCAATCTGACTTATGCCCAACAGTCCCTAAGGTTATCATAGTTCCGCAACCTGAAAGGCTAAGCAGTAAAACAGAGGCAATCAATAATTTGGTTTTCATGGTTCTAGTGGTTTTTAAATCTATATTCAAACTTATTACCTGAGGATGAAGATATAATGAAGCATTGTCTTCATTTGGGCTTCATAATATTTAGCGTACTTTATCATATGAAAAGAATAATTACTATCTCATTCTTACTCCTCTACTCTGCTTTATTAGCACAGGAAAAACAAATGGTTTTCCAAAGCAGAACAGACAGCAGTAAGGTGTTTTCCATACGCATGGCCGATGGTGGAGTGTTGAAAATGGAAACCGGGAAGAACAGGAACGGTTTAATTTGTGGTTATACTTCCTCCGCTATTTGTTTTAAAGAAAATAAATTAAAACAAAACATGGCTAAAATAAAAGCTATAAGGCAAGACAAGACACTGACAAGCGCACAAAAGCAACACGCGTATCTTGCGGCAACGTTCCCCGATTCAGTTTATGTGCCTTACGATTCTATTGTAAGTATTCAATTTAGTTTAGGTGAGGATAAAAAATACAGGTTACAGAAAATAGCAGCCACTACAGCTTTTGGCTTTGCCGATGCATTCTTATTAATTGAACTTAGCAGCGGAAGCCCGCCTACCGATGAAAAGCCAAGCCAGGCTGAGTTATTTCTTGATTCACCACAGGCGTTAGGACTTAGTATAGTGTCATTTACCGGCAGCTTATTCCTGCTGAACAAAGCTTATGAGAAAACCATTTACACACGCGGTTGGAAATTAAGGGTGAAATAAGTGCTGTTATAACTTTAGCCCTGCCTCTATCTTAAATCCTATATCATTCTTATATATTACCGAATTCAATACCTTTTCATAGGCCGCAATGCCAAATACAACACCAAACTGGGCTTTCGAAACATAATAAATGCCCTCGGTAGCTTCTCCCCCTACTACCAAATTATATGATGTAAACTCGAAAGTATCCGTCAGTTCTTCTGAACCAATAATCATTAGTCCACTTAAATTTAAGTATATGGAAGTGCTCAAATTTTTAAAAACACTTACACCTATCAGGCCATAGTTAATCTTATCAGCCAAATATCCTGAATGGTCAAATGCTGAGGGATTGATTGTTAAATTCTCAAAAAATATTGTACCGGGGAACCTCCAGCCCCCACTATCTGCTTCCGGCCAGCGATATAATGATATATCAAATCCATTCGCATTTGTGCCCTGCATGAAACTACCCGTAAATAAGATTTCTTTTGGAATCTTATTTGTGCTTATGGCTTTATACTCCGGGCCTGTATTAATACCATCATGATTAGTAGTAGTTGTTTTAGCAAGGGCCTTAGTTGCAATAAAGTCCACAAGGCATTTCGTTAAACCAACACGAATCATACTCTCATACCCCTTTATTCCTGCACGGTTCGAAATATTGTTGTTATATTCCGCTGTGTATATCTTACTAAAACCCACACTATCTGCCTTATAGAACTCAAGCACTAATAATATATGTAATGAATCGAATGCACTTGTTTTAACTTCATTCACATTTATTTTAGTAATCTTTAGCATTATAGCCGGGCCTGCATTATTCTGCGGCAGATTAAACTTCAGGTAATTAAAGAATGCTGTGTTAATGCCATCTTTTAAATCAATGCTATCAATTTTATTATCGTGCATAAAAGTACCTACACAGCTTTTATTGAGCTGGGTATATATAACACTTTCAACATACATGGTTGTAGCAGGAAGGCTTAGCACCTCGTATTCAAAACGAATTTGCTTATGCTGGGCCAATGCTGCAATGCAGCATAACAATAACAAAGACAAAACAATAAATTTCTTGCCCATATTTTAATGTGATTGCAACTCTATCTTTTTAATGTCAGATATTTTAATCGGTTTTACCATAATATTTAAGAAGTATGATTTGCTTCCTGTTATGATACTATCTTGCAAAAAGCCTGTTACAAAATAAAACGTTTCATGCGTATCATCCTTTTTGGTAATACGAATTTCAGTTTGTGCAGTAATATCCATTACATAATCCTTCCCATCCTTATCTACACACTTAAGCGTGGTAATAGAACTGAACGACCCATTATGATTCCGCAGCATTTGTGGAGTTATGTAATACGTTGCACAACTGCAAAGCAATACCATAGAAATGATACAGGCAAATACTTTCAGCTTCATAAATAGATTAATAGTGGTTTTACAATACAATTTTACACAAAAAGGCTGAAAGAAGCAAAATGGTAGTCTTCTAACGGAGTTTTATATTTTTTCTATTTTTAAAATCAAATTACTATCCATGGCATTAAAAATTATTGGCTCCGGCTTGGGCCGTACAGGAACACATTCTTTAAAGGAAGCGCTTGAACACATTGGCTTTGGTAAGTGTTACCACATGATTGAACTGCTGCAAAACCCCAAGGGCCTGCCATACTTTATTGATGCTGAAGGCGGCAAAGTACCCAATTGGGATGCATTATTTACCGGTTACCTGTCAGCCATTGACTACCCCGTAGCACGCTATTACAAGGAACTTATGAAAGTATACCCCGATGCCAAGGTAATACATACTACACGCGACCCTGAATCGTGGTACCAGAGTTGTATGGAAACCATTTTTTGGGCCAGTAAGCCCGATGCAGGAAGAATACTTAAAATGATGCTACGTATTCCTTTTTCAAAAACAATAAGGGAAAGACTGCCTGTATTAAAATACAATGGCTCGCTTATAGATAAGGAATTTGGCAAGGATTTAACAGATAAAGCTGCTGTAATAAAGAAGTTTACTGACCACAATGAAGAAGTCCTGCGGGTTGTACCAAAAGAAAAACTGCTTGTATTTAAGGCACAGGATGGCTGGGAGCCTTTGTGCAAATTCCTGAATGTGCCTGTTCCGGCTACTCCTTATCCAAAGTCAAATACCAAAGCTGAATTTATACAGAATGTAAAGAGCATGTAAAATGCTTGCGTTGTTCTATAAATCTTAACTTCACCATTTGTATAATTAAATATTCGTACGCACAAATTGAGAAGAAGTTTTTTCATTTTTACACTATTGCTTTTTACCTTCCGGCTATTCGGACAAAAGGTTGAACATTATACTGAACGGGAATGCGACTGCTATATATATCCGGGTGGCAACGATAGTACCAAGACCTACACGCCTACCCATGCTGAAATAGATACGGCTGAAAACGCTATACGCAGGAAGATGGAAATGAAGAATCCGCCACGCAACATGAACGAGCTAATTAATTTAGGCCTGGAAAGTTTTGAACGCCACTACCATGGAACCATAAATAAAAATGGCCATTTAGAACTGCGTATACATGGTGTAAATAAAGCTAATCCTAACGAGGTGTGGGTAACCTATTACGACCTTACTACAGGCAAGCTCTATAACTTTATTATTTACGGAGCAGGATGATAAAATCAATTTTGAATTATAAGTGTTGAATTTTGAATACTAACTCATCACTGTATTATCATCTTCCCTTCTCCTACTAATTCACCGTTTTCTGCAATTACTCGGTATAAGTAAATTCCAGCGGGCTGGCTAGTCAAATCAATCGGGTATTGAGTAGTTGGTATTGAGTATTGAGTGAAGACCTTCTCACCCAACATATTGTATACCTCAACTGTCGACTGACGACTAACGACTGACGACTCAATAGTGAAAACACCATTGGAAGGATTAGGAAAAACTTTCACATTTCCACTTTCCACTTTCAACTCGTTTACTGAAGTAGGAACGCCATTACTTAGTTTGAAAATATTACCATCGCCCAGCGGCCCACCATTTACTGTAGTTCCATAAATGGTGCTGCCTATAATGGCCAGCCCACCTTGCGGATTTGCACTTACACCAGTGCAATCATAAATATTGGTATATGCAGTACCATCGGTATCTATTGAAAAAACATTACCAAAGCCATTTACTGTACCGCTAAAATTTACGCCGTACATAACACCTCCTATAAGAGTTAAGTTACCTGCCACATTCGAGCCAATTGTGTGGTCGAAACTGTATAACCTCCTGAAACCGCCTCCGGCTGTATCTAACGAAAAATATGTGCCATACCCGTTTGCACCACCACTATACATGGTTCCATATAATGTTGCACCCGAAAGGACCAATACCCTCCATGGGTCATAACCCGTAAAATTATTTGAGCTATGCATATTTTTATAATGTGAGCCATCAGTGTCTATTGAGAAAATCACTCCACTGTCCTTTGCGCCGCCAATGCTTGTCATGCCATACAATACTTTCCCTGAAAGAGACAGAGTAAGGTTACCATGCGGATTCTCACCATTAGCACCATTAAAATCAAACAGGTCTTTATAATTATTGCCATTTGTATCTATTGAGAAAATATTGCCATCGCCATTTGCGCCGCCAAAGTATGTTGTTCCGAATAATTTATTACCTGAAAGTGTTACCGAACAAAGCGGATTTTCTCCTGCCACACCCGTATTAAAATCATATATATCCAGGTATCCCTTTCCATTGGTATCTACCGAGAAAACACAGCCATTGCCATTTGCTCCGCCAAAATAGGTTGTGCCATAAAATTTATGCCCTGAAAGAGTAAGGTCACCATATGGTGAACTGCCGGTTGAAGTAGTGAAATCATATATATCACGAAAATTTTTACCGGTAGTATCAATAGCAAAAATACAACCATCGGTATTCGCGCCCCCGTTCGATGTCATTCCATACAATGTTCTTCCGGCATATGTTAATGTACTGGTAGGCACGGCACCGTCGTTCCCTTTAAAATCGTACATATCGGTATACTGCGCATTGGCTGCACCTATTCCTAAAAAGAATAACGATGTAAGTAAAAAGTAAGATTTTCTCATGGGTGGAGATTTTAATTAAAATACTTTAGTTGGGTGTGATGAATTATAAGTATTAAAGATATAAATAAAATTGATTTTTTGAAACTCAATAAAACACCAACTGCCCTAAATGCAAAACGCCGAATCTAATATCCGG
>DATHOD010000136.1:0-15473 GCA_035485295.1 Bacteroidia bacterium | reverse complement strand
TAACATCATTACCTGCAGGTACAACTACATTAACGGTAACTGATGCACATGGATGTTCAGCAGTCGCAACTGTAAATGTAATTAACCCTCCGCTGCTTACTGATAGCTTAAGTGTAACTAACAACTGTTATAATGGCGATTCAGCTATAGCATTAATTAATGTTAATGGTGGCACAGGACCATTTACTTACAGTTGGAACACAGGTGCTACAACTGAACAGATTGGCGGTTTAGCTCCTGGTACTTATACCGGAACTGTAATTGACCATAACGGATGTACAGCAAACAATTCAGTGATTATTGCTAACCCAACCAAATTAACATCAGCTATTAGTTCAATAAATGTAGCTTGCCATGGTGGTAATACAGGTAGTGCATGGGAAGTAGCAAGTGGTGGAACTGCACCCTATAGCTATACATGGAAACCAGGACCTAATGTAGATACAATACCAAATATATCTGCAGGTACATATGCGCTGAAGCTAACTGACGCTCAAGGTTGTGTAACCCGTGATACTGTAAAAATTAGCCAACCAACTGCAATAACTGCTGTTACTTCTTATACAACAGCAACTTGCCTTTCTTCTAATGGTTCTGCAAGTGTATCAGTTTCAGGAGGAACACCAGGATATAAATATTCATGGAGTCCTTCAGGAAACACTAATGTCACGGCAACGGGCCTTAGCGCAGGTTCATATACTTGCACTATTACAGATGCAAATTCATGTACTGCAATTGCAAACGTTACTGTACCTACAGTAATTGAAACCGTTAACATTACATCATCTACAAATGATTTATGTAACGGTGGCAAAACGGGCAGCATTACAGCAGGGGTAACCGGAGGTGCTACACCATACACATATGCATGGACACCTACAGGCGGAGCTGCTGCAACAGCTAGCCTTCTTTCTGCGGGCACTTATACTGTAACTGTTAAAGATCATAATGGATGTGCTGTAACTGCTTCTACAACAATAACACAGCCAAGCAAAATAAGAGATAGTATCGCTACCGGATCACAAGTGAATGTTAGCTGTAATGGAAGTAGTAATGGTAGTGTAACCATTGGAGTAAAAAATGGTACACCAGGTTACAATTTTGTATGGACACCAAATGTAAGTTCAGCAGCTTCAGCAACTGGCTTATCTGCTGGTAAATATACTGTAGCCATAACCGATGCAAATGGTTGCGCCGGTACAACACTTACAGTTACCATAACTCAACCGGCTATATTAAGAGATAGTGCTGTTGCTACATTATTAAAGAATGTAACATGTTATGGCGGAACTAACGGATACGCTCTTATAGGAACAAAAGGTGGAACAGCTCCTTATACATATAAGTGGTCTACCGGAAGTACATCAAACCCTAACTCTACACTTTCAGCAGGTAGTTATAGCGTTACTGTAACTGACAAAAACGGATGTACCGCAATTGCGTCAGTAACTATTGCACAGCCTTCAGCTATAAGAGATAGTATTACATCAGTACTAACTCCTTTATGTAATGGAGCTAATACAGGTCAGGCGGCAGTAGGAGTAACCGGTGGAACACCAGGTTATACCTATATGTGGTCTCCTGCAGGTGGTACTGCTGCTGTGGCCTTTTACATGACCGCAGGAAGTTATACTGTAACTGTAAAAGACAAGAATTTGTGTTCAGCTACTGCTAAAGTTACAATAACACAACCTAGTAAAATCAGAGACAGTATTATTACTGCATCACAGGTGAATGTTTTATGTAACGGAGGTAGTACTGGCAGTGTAACTATTGGAGTAAAAAATGGTACCCCTGGCTATAATTTCGTATGGACACCAAATGTAAGTTCAAATGCTACAGCAACTGGCTTATCAGCAGGTAAGTATACAGTAGCAGTAACAGACGCAAATGGTTGCACAGGTACTGCCCTTACTGTTACTATAACCCAAGCCACCGCAATAAGGGATAGCATTGTTGCTACAACCTTAAAGAATGCAACTTGTAATGGTGGAACCAATGGAAGTGCCACTGTAGGTTTAAAAGGTGGAACCGCGCCTTATACATATCTGTGGTCTACCGGAAGTACATCAAATCCTGATGCCACACTTTCAGCAGGCAGTTATAGTGTAACTATAACAGACAAGAATGGTTGTACTGCTGTTGCAACTGCAACAATTGGGCAACCTTCTGCAATCAGGGATAGTATCACCGCAAGCCTTAATGCAGCGTGCTATGCAGGCAAAACAGGCAGTGCTACGGTAGGAGTAACTGGTGGAACACCAGGATATACTTATACATGGTCTCCTTCAGGTGGAACTGCTGCAACAGGTATTAATATGGGTGCAGGAAGTTATACTGTAACCATAAAGGATAAGAACCTGTGTTTATCTACTTCTAAAGTTACTTTAACTCAACCTAGTAAGATAAGGGATAGCGTAATAACTGCATCTCTGGTTGAAGTAAGCTGCAATGGTGGAAGCAATGGAGCAGTTACTGTTGGAGTAAAGGATGGCACACCAGGTTATATATATAGCTGGTCTCCAAGTATAAGCACTGGCAGTTCGGCTACTGGTCTTTCTGCCGGAATTTATACTGTAGCAATTAATGATGCTAATGGATGCCCCGGAACTGCAGAAATCATAACTATAACTCAGCCTGCTATTCTAAGAGATAGTATAACACATATAGCCTGCTCTTCACTTTCCAAAGGAAGTGCAACAGTAGGTGTAAAGGGCGGAACTGCTCCATACTCTTATGCATGGGCACCGTCAGGCGGAAGTGCTGCAACAGCCAGCGTATTTGCTAATACCTATACGGTTACAGTAACCGATAAAAAAGGATGTACTGTTCAAGCTGTAGCTATAGTTCCTACCTGTTCTCTTGGTGAAACGGACCCTTCTTCAGATATCAATACAGTACCGAATGATGCTGAAAGAAAGGTAACACTTTACCCTGATCCAAACAATGGCCAGTTTACGATCAATGGCCTTGAAGAAGGATCAACAGTAGAAATATACAATGCAATGGGAGCACTTGTAAGAACTGTACAAGTGAAAGATGTTACTTCACAATTTAATATCTCGGAACTTCCTAATGGTATATACCTGCTCAGGGTTATATCTCAAGATGGTACAATCATGGCTCAGCCAAAGATGATAAAATCTTGGTAATAAAAACCATTTTCTGTTAGTCTTAAATTTCAGGAAATTATAAAGAAGCCCGCTTTTAGCGGGCTTCTTTATTTATAATACTTGAAAGGTAGAGCCCTGTGAAATTATTCAGCTGCTATATACCAGCCCATTAGGAACTGGAGCATTTCTCTTAACATTACTGTAACATTACTGACTCCATGGTTAGATATATTTACTTCTTATTTATCTCATCTTAATCACTTTATGAAAAGAATCAACACCTTAATTTATTATGCTCTATTCGTTGTATGCTGTAATACTGCAATTGCCCAAAAGGATATAGTAAGTAAAATAAAGGTATTTTTTAATCACCCCGTTGATACTACGCGTTCTACTGGAATAAAAGCCACTTATATTACAAACACACTTTCCGATACTATGTCGGCATACATAAACAGGGCAAAATACACTGTTGATGTAGCTCAATATGATTATACGGCTTATAGTACAAGTGGAGTTGGAAAATTCGCTACAGCTATAAATAATGCTTATACGCGTGGTGTAAAAATCAGGTGGATTTATGACGGAAGTTCACCAAATTCAGGACTTAAGTTACTCAATAAATATATATATACGTTGGGAAGTCCGGTAGGAGGTGTTTACAACATAATGCATAACAAGTTTATAATAATTGATGTTGAGTCGCCCGATTCAAATGATGCAATAGTATGGACTGGTTCTGCAGACTGGAGTAGTTATATGGAAACGGGAGATTATAATAATAACCTCACAATCCAATCAAAACAATTAGCCATTGCATATACCCAGGAGTTTGATTTTATGTGGGGCGACACTACACATGGTGGAAGCCCGAATACTACACTTTCTAAATTTGGCCCATACAAGCCCTCTGTTACCAATCATCTATTTAATGTAGGCGGTTCAAAAGTAGAACTCTATTTTAGTCCGACAGATAGCGTTAACCACCAAATACTAAGCCATATTGCAACAGCAAATACTGATATCTACAGCGCCATGTATGCTTTTTCAGAAGACGCTGATGCAAATGCAATTGTAAGTGCCAAAAATAGCGGAGCATTTGCAGCCTGTGTTCTAGATCAATATAGCTTAAGTTACAATTCATATACTATTTTAAGCAACTATATTGCTACCAATCTGGCTCTGTATACCGGAACAGATATCTATCATGATAAATATATGATAGTAGACCCTTCTAATCCATGCTCAGACCCTTTTGTATGGACGGGCTCACATAATTGGACCGGATCAGCGAATACTCAAAATGATGAAAACTCCATAGTAATTCATAATGACACTATAGCGAACCAATATTACCAATCATTTGCAGAAGATTTCCTTGTTATTTCAGGAGCTCCTCTTGATACGGTTCACTTTGCTTGTGTGCTTGGTATGGCACCCATAGAAAACAATAATATTGTCATGAATGCGTGTCCCAATCCCTTTACCAACAAAACAATAATAACATATACTTTATCCCTTACAGAAAAGGTTTCTGCAAACGTATCAGATATTATGGGGCGAAAAATTGCTACACTAGTTGATAATGACATACAGGCTGCTGGTGAACATCAAATAGAATTTAAAGGTATATCAGCAGGTATTTATTTATTAAATATTCAAGCGGGTGAGAATAGCTTAGTTAAAAAACTAGTTCAGGTTAAATAAGTTACTATTCTTTATCAAATTTCTCTGTATACTGCTTATTCCCATTCTTAATTATAAGCATGTAGATACCGGGCGAAACTGAACTTACATCTATTTTATTAGTAATAACCTTGTCTAATGTACCTTCCAGAACTTGCTGCCCCATTATATTATATATTTTATAAGATATATTCTTATCCGGAATATTTATGGTAACTGTTAATTGTTTTCCTGCCGGATTCGGATAAGTACTCAAGCTTTTATCTGGGTTCAATTCATTTATAGTAAGAGGCACACATTGCTGAACTAGCGGAGATTGTGCCAGATCTGTATATGTTTTAATAAATGCCTGATAAAATAGATTTGCAACCGTTGAATCGTGAATGATAATTGTATTTTCATCATTATAAACTTCTGCTTCAGTAGTCCAGTTATGCGATCCCGTCAATACCATTGGGTCAGCCTGCATATCACATGGATCCACAATAACATATTTATTATGAAATAGAGAGTCATTACCAAAATATACCTGCAACATAGAACCCATAGCAGAACTTAATGCCCCATACGGAGTATATGAAAGACTATATTGATCCATAACTCCGGCTACGTATATTCCTTTATTTTTCATCGAAATAATTTCATTTGCATCTGTAACATAACTAAATTCGAATACACCAAAATCTATTTCCTTCTGTGCGGTAGCCATGGTTGATATTATATGATTATTTGTAGTATCTGAAGGACTAAAGTACGATTCGACCTTATGACCATCGATAATAAAATTATGAGGAGTTATATCCTTTTTATATGGGCCAAATTTTGAATCTACAAGATTATATTTCCCTCCCTCCACAGTATCTCCCCACATCTGGTTAAATTCCATTAAATAACAATGTGCAAATGCCGAGTCTTGTATTATCACAAGGTTATTTGCATCCTTATCTATTTGTCCGGGTTCCCAGTTCATACAACCCGTCCATACTATCGCATCGTTCGGATTAGTTGATCTTCCATCTATTACCATGAATTTATTATGCATAATCCCGTAACTGCCTCCTGATGGACTTGGAAGCACATATATAGCTTTATTAATACTATCGAGCCCCGTATTGGGAGAATACACAGTATCAAGTTGGTTACATATCCAGCGAATCTTTACACCTCTTGCATAAGCTTTGTTAATTGCTCCTGCTATATCAGGTATATTGCCCTGTTCGAACCAGGTACTATCTTCTACAAAATCATACATCGCAATGTCTAGTGTATACTTTGCACGATTAATGTATGATATTACGGTATCTCCTGCCGTTCTTATAAGCGAAATTGCCTTTTCAGTTCTTGCATACGAATTATCTACGGGCCGCGTAAAATAACATACAATATGATGGTTTGGGCCAAAAACTTGAGCATTACAATAAACTGAACCGATTAAGATTATAAATACAGAGATGATAATTTTTCTCATCATGTGATATAGAATTATTTATAAAAAAACAAGCTGCACAATGCAGCTTGTTTTAAGTAAGACCTTATAAGTAAGCAAATACTAATGCTTGATGAACTTTCCTGTGAATTCTTTTGTATTGCTATTCTGAACGCGCAATAAATACATTCCTGAAGGCAAGGTATTAATATTGATCGTGTTCACATATCTTGCATCAAGTCTACCTGATAATAGCATTTCCCCGGTAACATTATATACTGAATAAAGTACATTATTCCCTGGAATATTAAGGGTAACCTTCAATTCGCTTGTTGCAGGATTTGGATAATAACTTACTTGGTCAAAATTTTTTACTTCATTTATTCCCGCTGTAGAATCTCTGTAACAGGTCTGCTTAAGAGATGTTCCACCACTAACGGCATAAAAGTCAGCATGAAATGCCTGGTAATATTGGTTAGCCACTGATGAATCATGAACTATTACTGTATTTTCATCATTAACTGTATTTGCTGAAGAACTCCAATTATGTGATCCGGTTAACACCATAGGGTCAGCTTCTAAATTACAAGGGTCAACTACCATGTATTTGCTATGGCAAATTGAGTTATAATCATAACCAGGCAGGCCGGTATACACAAGCAAATTAACTCCCATTGGGCCACTTAAATCGCTATACGGTGTATACGCCAGTGAGCTTTGATCCATTATACCATATACTTTAACACCTCTGCTAATTGCACTTTTTATAGGTGAGTCATCACTTGCAAAGGTAAAGGTGAACATCTCAAAATCAATTTCACTTTGTGCAGCATTTTCAGTGCTAACTATATGAGAACTTGTATTGTCTGATGGACTAAAATAAGATTCCACTTTATACCCATCTATAACAAAATTATGCGGAGTGATATTTTTTTTATTAGACCCGAATAATGCTTTTGTTGAATTAGGAACACCACCTTCAACAGTATCTCCCCACATTTGGTTAAATTCCATAAGGTAACAATGCGCTAAAGCAGAGTCCTGAAAAATTATTATGTTATTAATATCCTTATCAATTTGCCCGGGTTCCCAGTTCATGCAGCCTGTCCATACAATAGCGTCATTAGGGTTCGAAGCTCTTCCATCAACAACAACAAACTTATTGTGCATAATGCCTGCTAAATCTGTTCTTGCAAGCATAGGTATAGCAGGATTAATACTATCCAAACCATAATTTGGAGTAATAGCGTTTGCAAATGCATTTGAGCCTCCGCCGTACTTAGATGTATCACTTGGATTATGTATCCAGCGAATTTTAACACCTCGCTTATATGCATTATTTATTGCAATATGTATTGGTGGAACATAACCACCTTCGTACCATAAACTGTCTTCTACAAAATCGTACAATGCAATATCAAGAGTATATTTTGCACGATTGATATATGATATAAGTGTATCGCCGGCAGAACGGATTAAGGCTCTTGCATTATTATGCGGTCTTGCATAAGTTGTATCAACCGGATGGGTTGAATACACTATAATGTGATGGCCCGGACTGAAAAGTTGGGCGCTTGCATTAACATAGATAAATGCGGTAAGTGCAAGTGAGGTTAGTATTTTTTTCATGATAATAGGATTAAGCAGCTTCAGTTTATACAGGGTATTAATGAGAAAAGGAAAAGCAACTTTAAAGTTGCTTTTCCTTTGATTATCAGAACAAGAATTATTGAATTATTAACTTACCGGTAGAAATAACCTGACCTTCTTCAGAAAGTATTCTGTATAAATAGATTCCAGGTGCTTGATTAATAAGATTGATCTGAGTTTTGTCAGAAGTTAAGTTCGACTCATACACATTCTCTCCAAGTACGTTGTATATAGCAACACGTGATTTAGGAGAAGCGTTTTGCAACTCAATAGTAAATGAGCCACGGCTAGGATTAGGATATACACTAGCCTTTCCATTGTAATCGCTACCCTTAATTTCATTTATTCCGGTAGGGCAATCAAGTTCTTTTACAAATGCACCATAAGAAGTATATGCTACATATAAAGCACCTGTTGCAGGGTTAATTGCTGATGCTTCGTAATCAGAACCATTAAATGAAGCTGCACCAAATGGAGGCAAAGAGCGCCATGCTGTATCAAACGCAGGATTGAATTCTTCAACCGTTACATTTTGCTGGCCCTGATATCCTTTGGTAGGCAAAACTTCATTACCCCAATCAGAGTAAGTCACAAAATATGTACCTGCATTATTTATGCTTAACGAAGTAGCGGCAGTCCAATCATTTGAAAATCCATTTGGATTACCAACAGGGGTCCATGTAGTACCATTAAATCTCACACAGTTTTCATTCGTGCTTGTATTATACGCAGAATATGCAACTACAGGCATATTGTTAGTTGGGTCAATTTGTATTGAAATCTCGGCAGCCTCAGCAGCTGCACCTGTACCTGTAATGGCACGGGAGCCAACATATTGCCATGAACCACCGCTATATTTCATAACACTAAGAGCAAGTGAATGCGCAGCATCATCCTGGAATGCAATGTAAGGCACACCATTTTTATCAATAGCTATACTTTGTGAAGAAGCAGAATCACCTGTAACATCAGAGGCACCCACAAAATTCCATGTACTGCCTGTTGAAGGGCAAGCCATAACCGACATATGGTAGTTACTATTTTCGAAACATGCATATACAGAATCATTTGCTGAAACAGCCATAGAAACATCATATGCATAAGTACCGCTTAATGTATTAGAATTGGTACCAATTGCTGTCCAGCTGGTGCCGTTGTATTTAAGTGCAGTAATAGAATACTTTGGAGCAGCTCCGTCATCAGAGAACATTACTACCGGTTCGCCGGCTTTATCAAAGCCCATATTGGTAAACTTAGCAGTCTTCACAGAAAGTCCTGCTGTTCCCACTACGTTCCATGAACCTGAAGTATAATTCATAACAGTAGCTTTAGTACTGTTGTTACCATCAACATAAGCAATGTAAGGTACTCCTGCAGGAGATATTGCAATTGAAGTATAAGAAGCCAATCCGTTATGACCAGAAGCTGCATTAGAACCATTTGACAGTCCTAAAGAACCTAATAGATTCCATACAGAATTTGTACTGTTCCATTTGAAGGCTTCAGCATGGTCGCCCACACCTTTATCTTCATATGCTACAACCGGTGTACCTGTATTATCTAAAGCAAGGCCAACATAAAGTGAAGCCTTAGATGAAATATCCTGGGAAACTTTATAAGATTTAACATAATTCCAGCTTCCTGCTTTAAACTCAGCCATACTTAATCCTCCGTAACCATAATAAGAACCATCAGTATATGCTGCATATACATTGTCAGAAGCATCAACACCAATGGAAGGATAGGTTATAGGAGCACCAAGGTTTGCACCACTATTGCTACTGTCAGCTACCCATGTGGTTCCGTTGAACATCATTACGTTTAATCTCTGGTAGGCATATGTTTTACTGAAATCTTCAAAACCAACAAAAGGATGACCGTTTGCATCAACTGCAAGCGATACAAAGTTAACAGTATCAAGGCTAATTCCCTTTGCATAAGTAGCTCCACCTACAGTTGCCCATGAAGTACCATTATAAGAAAGAACCATAAGCCTGTCGCTATCGCTACCATCTTCATATGCCACGTACGGAATATTGTTAACAGTATCAAATGCAAGTGACACATATTGTACCTGGCCACCTGAAATACCCAGTGAACCACCTACAGGCACCCATGTGGTACCGTTATACATCATTACATCAAGTTTCAAACTCTTAACCAAATCTTCATATGCAACATAGGGAACGCCATTTTTATCGGTAGCAATAGATACCCAAGCGCAAGGATCAATAAGTCCTTTATTTTGGCCAGGCAAGGTATCCCATACTCCACTTGAATACTCCCAAACTGAGCAATGGTTAAGAACACCCTTATCTTCAAATGCTACCCAAGGTATTCCATGTTTGTGATCAACACATATAGCTGCAGAATAAATTTCGCCGGCAGAAAAAGCGGGCATACCAAGTTGCGACCATTGGCCGGAGGTATTATTATACATTGCCACAGATCCTCCGTAATAATTTGGAGCGGCATCGCCGTCGCGGTATACTACAAGTGTATTGTTAGTTGATAGGTCAACCGTAACTGCATCATATTTGGTCTCACCAAATGCAATACGGTTTGAGTCGTTTGGACCAACAGGTATCCAACCACACTGTGCATTTGCTTGGCCAAAAATACCAGCAAGCGCCAATGATAAAATGTAAAATTGTTTTTTCATGATAATTATTAGTTAGTAAATAGTTTTTGCATGAATGTGATTTCAGGGGAGTATCATGCGTTACGGCCGCAAAGCAAAGAAACTGAAGTTGCCTACAGGTTAACTGTATGTTAATATTTAATAAATCTAAACAGTTTAAGGGGGTTATTGATAAAATTCATGTTTCATATTTTATTGGTACTCAATAAACTTAATCGATATAGAAAAATCCTGTAAAAAGATCAATTTCATTAAATAGTTCCGAAAAAAAATTAACGATTCGTTAATACTGGCCCTGTGTACTCATTATAATAGTTGCCTAAAATTGCAGTCCATTTCAGTTTCAATAATTACTAAACTCTGGAAGTCATGAAAAGATTTACTTTATTCGTTGGCATATTGTGCTCAATAGCACTATGCAAAAACACCATTGCACAGGCAATTCCTAAATACTCTCACGTAATTTTTGTACTGGAAGAAAATTACTCATACAGTGAAATTATCGGCTCTACTTATGCGCCGACGTTAACCTGGCTCTCCAAGCAATCTTACACTGCCAGTTTCTCTCAGGCTTTTGCAATAGGCCATCCAAGTGAGCCCAATTATCTGGAACTTTTCTCAGGTTCTAATCAGGGGGTAACTTCTGATTTAAGTGGCCCTATAGGCGCCCCTTTAAATAATTGCAATTTAGGTTCTTCCTTAATTCAACATGGATATACATTTATAGGCTATGCTGAAGACCAGCCCACCAATTGCTCACCGGGTTCATGTTTAGGCTGGATTGCAGGCGATGCGGGAACCAGTGATTATGTTACCAAGCATTGCCCATGGATAAATTGGATTGGTTATAATACTAACCCCGACACCATTCCAATTGCTTCAGACGTGCCGTTCAACCATTATACTGCTAATGGTTATACAAGCGGTCCAATTTTTCCCGATTCACTTGGATATGATTCTCTGCCAACTGTTTCATGGGTAATCCCAAATGAATCAAATGACATGCATGACCCATATACGGCCAGCATTGCTATTCCAAATGGCGATGCTTGGTTTAAAACACATATGATGCCTCTGGTAAGATGGGCGGTAACACATAATAGCCTAGTAATAACAATATGGGATGAAGATGATGGCTCTGCGAGTGATAATATACCCTGCCTTTTTAGTGGTGCTAATATTGTGGGCGGAACATATTCAACCCCTAAGTTTGACCACTACGACGTACTGAAAACAATAGAAGATATGTATTCATTAACACCGCTTTGTGGTGGCAGCGCAACAGGTACCGATATTACAAATGTATGGGTAGGAATTTCTACTATATCTGGAATAAAGAACGAAGTTACAGTATGGCCTGTACCAGCGAAGGAACAATTGAACCTCAAAGTTACTTCAAATATTAATGGAAATGCGGTAATAAGCTTGCAAGATGTTACCGGAAGAATAATAAAAGAAAGGAATACAACCATGAAGCCGGGAGATAATTCTTTCACTTTCGATACAGATGGTCTTTCGAATGGAGTTTATTTCGTAAACGTATATGGCAGCGGTATATCACTTTGCAAAAAAGTAATAATTCAGAACTAATATTAGCTTAAAAAAGAGCAGGATACCTGCCTTTTTCTCTTTCCAATATAGGTTCATATGTGAACTTATGAAGTACTAAATAATAAAAACAGTTTATGAAAATAAATATATTGAGTCTTCCGAAATCAATTGTTGCAATATTAGCATTTACATTACTTTGTAATATTTCCAATGCACAATTCGCCGACTTTAAAAATTATCCGGTTACAGTAGACCCGCATGAATCTGCTGACTCAACCCGCGGACACTTTTGGGGTTATATGTTCGGTAGTTATTATACAAAGGTACATGGCGATTCATTAAACAGAGGCAACACACAATATTCAGTAGAGCCTAAAGGATCTAATGCCTTTGCTATTCAGCGCGTGTATATTGGTTACGATTATTTCTTTAATAAGCAATTCTCTGTGCATGTGGTTTTAGCACATGAACAAACAGTTGATGGAAAGTTTACTACCGCAAATGCTGACCAAAATTATAATCCCATCTTTTATCTGAAATATGCTAATATGGAATGGGAGAATGTATTTAATACACACCTTAAACTTACAGTTGGTGCAATCACTACCCCCTCTTTTGCTATTACCGAAGAACCATTTTGGGGTTATCGTTCAATAGACAGAACCGTTATGGATATGAAAGGCATTACTGGCTCAAATGATGTTGGCGCTAATATTGGAGGTAAAATATGGAGAAAGAAAGATGATGCCGGTATGGAAACTTCATGCGTTGGATTTAATTTTATGGTAGGGAATAGTACAGGTGACATATCTGACATTTATGGAATTACCGCTGACTATACGATTTGGAAAAAGTATTATGGCGACCTCTATGTAAAAATGCTGAATGATAAACTTGTGCTTGATATATTCGGTGATGGACATACCTATGCATGGACACCTATTAGAGGCACAAATAATGAATTGCACCAGTATGAACTAACTGGAAGAGTTTTCCTGGGATATAAAGCAAAAAACTTTAATATAAGTGCTGAGTATTTTGAACAAATACAAAAGAATATGATAGCACAATTGAGTGGGCCCGGAGTACCTGTTGAAGGAGATACTGTTGATAATACACAAACAGGTTTCTCAGTTATGGCAGCTGCAGTATTAATGCGAGATAAAAAAACCGGGGCTCCTGAATTAAGTGCTTTTGCAAGAGTTGATGGTTATAACCCCCAGGTTAATTATAACAATAAGGTTACTTACAACACGGGAACCTTTCTTGTTGATGGGCAAACAAAGGATGTAATTAATTCCGTTACAGAATCATATTTTGTAGTAGGTTTCGATTATCAGCCCATTAAGCAAATACACCTTATGCCAAATATATGGTACAGTGGAAATACTGATCGCAAGTACAATAATGTTCCTGCTACTGCAATTGAGAAAATGGATTACGATATGGTATTACGTATAACATTTTACTACCAATTTTTTAAGAACTAATAGGGGTCTGCCCTATTACTTAAAAAACACCTGATAATTACTTCTAACTATCAGCTATCATTAGTTAGGTTCATTTCTGTTATTAAATCCAAAGTCCACTTTATAATAGAATATCGGTAAGAAGCCTAACTCGTAAATTGTATAAAATGGGTAGAGGGAACCTTGTTCTGCTAATGTTGAACTATAGTCGATTGCTAATATATTATTAGTATTTAGCATATTAACCAGGTCAAGTGATATTTCGTGGGTAAGGTGTTTACCATTTATACGTATGCCTATCTTTAAATCAATACGAAAATATGGCTGGAATTGCAAAGTATTGCGCTCAGAATCAATAACCGTAAAGTATCCGGTAGCATTTGTTGCTGCTATATCAGGTGGTGAATATCTCAAACCTCCTGTATAGGTGATCTTTATACCTGACATGAAAGTGCTTTTCTTCCCAATCTTATGTTCATACCCTCCCAATAAATTTAAAATGTACCGGTTGTCAAAATTAGTTGGGCGGTAAATTCCATCCTCTCCTTTGGCCTCGGAATTAAATAAAGTGCTGGTAAAAAGAAAATAATAACCATGTCCGAAACTCTTTTCAAGAGTAAGTTCAATGCCATAATTATATCCTGTTCCCTTATTCACAAGCGTATCCGGGTATACCTGATCATAACTGGTACCCTGATCTAAAGAGCTGTATGATGATCCTACTCTGGTTTCAATTGGCACGTCAAATAAATACTGGTAATATGCCTCACTTTCCATACGGAATGACGAAGAGAAGTTATGGTAAAAGCCCGCTACAAAATGCTGGCTTCTGGTAAAATTCACATTATAATTGGGCAGTGGCCCGGCTCCATCGGTTCCCGGAACATAAGAATAATACTGATAGAGTGGCAACATTTCGCTGTGCAAACCATACCCAAAGCTAACTGAGTTTGTATTACTAATGATCCATTTCACACCGGCACGTGGCTCAATAGCCTCAGAATGATTATGCGTAAGGTATTGGCCATGCAGCCCTACAGTAAAAGTAACGTTATCAGAAGGTCTGTATTTGTATTGTATATATGCCTGCGCAAGGTCTGTCATACCTTTATAATCAGTCTGGCATTGCCAGTTTGGACGCGTTACCGGATATTCCCTGCTGCTATCTACCAAATTAAGATTATATAAATTGTTAATTATACCAGCCTGAAAAGTATGCTTTGCAGATATTTTTTTGTTGACATACCAATGTAAAACTGTTGCAGTTATTTTATCATTGTAACCAAGTACATCTTTCAGTGAATCTACATGGTAAGACAAATCACGGAAAATGTAATTATTGTGCTCATATACATCACTGCCTGTTTCAGCAATCACCATACGTGAAAAAGTTTTCGAATTAATTGTGTAGTTGAATTCAGCACCTATAACCCCCATATTTGAATTAAAGTATTGGTCTCTGTCAGAGGCGCCATATAAATCTGGTTGAAATGAAGTGAGGTCGCTAAAGATCTGATTAATGCTGCTTAATCCGCCAATTCCGAACAAGGCTATGGATGCTTTTTTACCAATAGGGAAGTTCAACTTAAAAGTTGCATCCTGGTAATTAGGGATAGCAGATGTACCGACATTAATATTGAGGCCAGTGAAAAGGGCAAGGGTTGAATAACGATAGGTAAATAAGAAAGATGAACCATTACTCTTTGATATAGGTCCTTCGCCACAAATCTCAGTTCCCAGAAATCCCAGCTGGGCAGTAAACTCATCCCTGTCATCATTTCCATTTCTTAGCCGGACATCAAAAACTCCTGCTACTCCATTTCCATACTCTGCAGGGAAAGCGCCTGTAAAAAAATCGCAATTAGATAATGTATTTTCGTTCAATACGGTTACAGGTCCCCCTGTAGTCCCCGGTATATTAAAGTGGTTGGGATTAG
>DATHOD010000135.1:0-2408 GCA_035485295.1 Bacteroidia bacterium | reverse complement strand
TTCTTACTGTTCTCACCTCAGCATGAAAGCCATGGTACTTGTACATCTTTTCCTGGAAGGCCGCATATATTTCCGGCGTTACCTCTTTCATAAATACCGTAGCATGTGCAGCAGTATTCATTACAATGGCTTTCTTTATTCCACTAATAAAATCGTCTTTGGTGATGCTTAGGTCAGCACAGAATGATGCGGTATCAAAGTCTTTTATTTGGTTTGGTATAACCACAAGGTCATAGGCAGCTTCGTTGGTCACAAGTAGTTTGCCATTACGGTCATATATGCATCCGCGTGGCGGGTATTGAGTTACATGTCGGAAAGCTTCATTGCTGGCATCAAGTTTATACGAATCGTCTATATATTGCATATAGAACAAACGGAAAATAAACGCCAGAATAGCTGCTGTGAAAATGGCTGCTATTACAAACTTTCTATGTGCAAATGCGTTATTCATCGCTGCCTCCTCTGCTGCATGAACAATTGGCTAAGCAGAACCAAGCCAAGCGTAGCTGCTCCACTTAATATTACTTTAAGCAGTGTGGTAAAGAAAGATGACAATGTTAGTGCTTCGAGAAAGAATAAAACCAAATGATGCAGTACTATTAGTGTGCCTGCATAACTTGCCACCCATATAGCTCCCATTGATTGGATATTAGGCTTCGATGATGTTTCATAATCACCCTTTGGTGAATAGAAGTTTAAGACCCAGGGTCTGCAATACGCCATAAATACACATGCTGCAGCATTCATGCCCATGGTGTTATAGAACATATCTACTACCATGCCGCTAAAAAATGCCAGCACCATTACAAGAGTCCTGTCCATGCGGATAGGAAGCATAAGGATAAATATTACGTACAGGAATGGATTAATAAACCTGCCCAATTCAAGGTGCTTTATAATAGCTACCTGGATAAGGATAAAAAGAAAAAAACGGAATATGTTTTTTACAAATTCAGTAACCATACATTAGTGCCCTTCTTCTTTAGTTGTTTTATCCTCCAGGTCAGTTTTCTCCTGTTTACCCAAATCGCTTACTACATATACGTAACGGAGCTTTTTAAAGTTCGTGGCAAGCCTTACTTTTATTGAAAAGAAGTACTGGTCGGGTATAGGTTTAAATTCTTCAACAACACCAACCATTACATCCTTAGGGAATATATTAGAGTACCCGCTGGTTACAACAGTATCGCCAACTTTTACTTTTTCGCTCATAGGTATTTGTGATAGTAAAGCCATTTGATAATCACCGCCTTTCCATGAAATTGTTCCAAAGGCACCACCCTTTTTAAGCATGGCGCTTAGTTGAAAGTTCTTATGTAAAAGTGACATTACAACTGAATAATGATCCGATACATTTACCACGATTCCAACAATCCCGGAAGGCGCCATTACACCCATTCCACTTACAACACCCTGTGTTTTTCCAACGTTGAGTGTTATGTGATTGTTCAATAGGTTGGTGGTATTATCAATTACCTCAGCAGTCATAAAGTTGAACTGTTGTCCATAAGGGTTCTTCTGCAGGACTTTTGGGTGCTTGGTTGTATCACCTGTACCTGCAATCAGGTTATGCAATTGCGCATTCTCTTCTACCAATTGGTTGTTCTGAGTCTTAAGGCTGAAATATGAGGAGATATTTGATTCAGTAGTATAAATAGAACCTGCTATGCTATTCGATGTATTGAAATAACCAGCTTCGTGGTAATAGTTGTCCTTAAAAACAAAGGAAAGAGATAGAAATTCCAGTGCGGCAAAGAGAAGTACAAAATAATTTTTCCTAAAAAAGGCAATTATACCGTACATGAACTTTTAGAATATCGAATATTGAATTACGAATGATGAATGACGAAATGTTGAGTTTTAAAATCAGTAACCATCTATGTTTAATGCCTCTTTTAGCCGTTTACTTCAATATTGGATGTTCAATATTCATTATTACTTTACGACTTCAGGAGGAAAGGAAACCGATGTATGTTCTTTAACGCAATTCCTGCACCCCTGGCCACTGCACGCAATGGATCTTCTGCAATATGTACAGGTAGTTTTGTTCGCATTGATATACGTTTGTCTAAGCCGCGAAGCATAGAGCCGCCACCCGCTAAGTAAATGCCAGTCCTGTAAATATCGGCAGAAAGTTCTGGTGGAGTTTTTTCCAATGCCTGCAATATAGCCTCTTCAATTTTCGAAATGGATTTATCTACCGCATGGGCAATTTCAGAATAAGAAACCTGTATTTCTTTTGGTATACCGGTCATTAGATCCCTTCCGTGAACAGGATAATCGGGTGGCTGGTTTTCAATTTCTGTCATAGCAGCGCCCACTTCAATTTTTACACGTTCTGCTGTGCGTTCGCCAATCAGCATATTATGCTGGCGGCGCATATATTCTTCAATATCGCTGGTGAATTC
>DATHOD010000134.1:0-14884 GCA_035485295.1 Bacteroidia bacterium | reverse complement strand
GTAAAAAGCGGTCATTATTTCACGAAAGCCAAAATCCATTAAAAATATAACGCCCGATGTGATTAAAGAAGCTACCAGCACTACTACAGCACTGCTTTGCAATTCTTCCCACGTAGGCCAGCTTACTTTTTTGGTAAGTTCCTCGGTTACTTCGTCAATGTATGTTCTTACGCTCATTTTACTTTACTTTTTGTGTGCACGGGTGGAGAGACTCGAACTCCCAGCCAACGGTTTTGGAGACCGCTACTCTACCAATTGAGCTACACCCGTAAATAGCGGGCATTCAACTTTTGCAGTTAAATGCCCGCCGGGAAATAGCTTGTTACTTACTTTATAACTTCAGTTACCTGACCAGCACCTACGGTTCTGCCACCTTCACGGATAGCGAAACGTAAACCTTTGTCCATAGCTACAGGAACGATAAGCTTAACATTCATGTTAACGTTGTCGCCCGGCATAACCATTTCTCTGCCTTCTGGTAATTTAATTTCACCTGTAACGTCTGTTGTTCTGAAATAGAACTGAGGACGGTATTCGTTATGGAATGGAGTATGACGTCCACCTTCTTCCTTCTTCAATACATAAACCTCAGCTTTAAATTCAGTGTGCGGGGTGATAGATCCTGGCTTAGCCACAACCATACCTCTCCAAACGTCTGTTTTTTCAATACCACGTAATAAAAGACCAACGTTATCGCCAGCTTCACCACGATCTAAGGTTTTACGGAACATTTCAACACCTGTTACAGTGCTCTTTACACTTGCTTCACGCATTCCAACAATTTCTACTTCCTCGCCTGTGTTTACAACGCCACGCTCAATACGGCCGGTAACTACTGTACCACGACCTGTAATGGTGAACACGTCTTCAACTGACATAAGGAATGGCTTGTCAACTTCACGGGTAGGAATAGGGATATAAGAATCCACTGCATCCATAAGTTTCATTACTGAATCTTCACCCTTAGGATCGCCGTTCAATGCACCAAGTGCTGAACCACGTATAATAGGAATATTGTTTCCATCAAATTGATAGAAACTTAATAATTCGCGAATTTCAACTTCAACTAAGTCTAATAACTCAGGATCTTCAACCATGTCAACCTTGTTCATAAACACAACAAGATTTGGAACGCCAACCTGACGAGCCAAAAGAATGTGTTCACGGGTTTGAGGCATAGGACCGTCTGTAGCGGCAACAACCAATATACCACCATCCATTTGAGCAGCACCTGTTACCATGTTTTTTACATAGTCAGCGTGGCCCGGACAGTCAACGTGAGCGTAGTGCCTGTTAGCAGTTTCGTATTCTACGTGGGAAGTATTGATTGTAATACCTCTTTCTTTTTCTTCAGGAGCATTATCAATTGTATCGAAGCCACGAGCCTCACAGAAGCCCTTTTTTGCAAGAACTGTTGTTATTGCTGCGGTTAATGTAGTTTTACCGTGATCGATGTGACCGATAGTTCCGATGTTTACGTGAGGTTTTGTACGCTCGAATTTACCCTTTGCCATATTGGTTTATTTTAATTGGTTGGTTTTACTAATTTATTTTTTGGGGGTGCAAAGATAAGAAAAATAATATACCCGTAACGGTATTTATTAACTTTTTTTTGCTCCCTCAAATCTGAGCCAACTACGGGATTTGAACCCGTGACCTCGTCCTTACCAAGGACGCGCTCTACCAACTGAGCTAAGTCGGCTAATATTTATAGTCAAAAAAGTAGTCCCACCTTATGTGGGACAACCTATTGACTATGAGCGGAAGACGGGGCTCGAACCCGCCACCCTCAGCTTGGAAGGCTGATGCTCTACCAAATGAGCTACTTCCGCTTTTTACTACCTGCTAACAGCTATTTGCCTAAGCTATTAGTTTTTTGTGGGGAAAGAAGGATTCGAACCTTCGAAGTCATAAGACAACAGATTTACAGTCTGTCCCATTTGGCCACTCTGGTATTTCCCCAAACCATATTTGTCTGCCCGGGCCTGCCATTATTAATGGTTTGCCCGGAAAGAGCCAGTAAAGGGACTCGAACCCCCGACCTACTGATTACAAATCAGTTGCTCTAACCAGCTGAGCTACACTGGCAATATACATTGCAAATACTTAATTTCCCTATATTTAAAGAACTTTCCCGATGCAAGAACGATACTGAAAACGACAGTTCATCCCTAAAAAAGGAGCGCAAATTTATAAAAGTTTTCATTCCCTAATTTTTCTTTTTTAGCAAAGACCCTGTTTTTTATCTTTATGTAATGCATTTTTAATACTCTGCTTTACGGCAAGGTTTGCTAACTTTGCCATGCCACACTAGCAAAAACGCAGGATGAAAAGGAGTTTTATTATTGTTCTGTTTTTTTATTTCTTGTTGCACAATAATAATTGTGTTACCGCCCAAACTGTTGGGCCATTTTATGGAATGACATACTTTGGCGGAGCCTATGGTGATGGTGAATTATTTAGTTATGATCCATTATTTAGCAAAGACTCAGTAGCTATTAGTTTTCAGTATTCATTGGACTGTTCGCACCCTAACGGAAATATAATTCAAGACACTACTGGTATCCTGTATGGTTTGACCTCGGGTGGCGGAATAAATAATACAGGTACATTATTTAGTTATAATGCACAAACGGGTAAAGATTCAGTGTTGGTAAGCTTTACAGGGAATAACGGTCTGTTTCCGATGGGAAATCTATTACGCGGTAAAAATGGCTTGTTATATGGAATGACTTCCACTGGTGGAACTAACAACCTGGGAACACTTTTTAACTTCAATACTTCAACCGGTAGTCAAACAGTATTATATAATTTCGACAGCGCACATGGCATTATTCCCAATGGCAGCTTGATACAGGATACCAATGGATTGTTATATGGATTGGCTTCTGCAGGCGGACAATATAAGCTGGGAACATTATTTTGTTTTAATCCCAACACATTAACAGATACTGTACTTGTAAACTTTAATGATACCAACGGGTCTACTCCTATGGGTAATGTTATAATATTACCAAAACATATGCTATATGGTATGACGCTGAAAGGCGGCTTGTTAAATGCCGGAGTGGCTTTCAGCTACAATTTAACAACAGGTAAAGATTCCACTTTATTCAGTTTCGGCAGTAATTACTTTTTCCCTTATGGCTCCTTTTTACTTGCATCAGATAGTTCGTTATATGGTATGGCTTCTAATGGAAGTACGTACAATGGGGCAATTTTCAGATACAACCCTAAAACAGGCCAGGACACTGCTCTAACTTTTTTTACCGGACCTAATGGAAAATCGCCATTTGGAAGCCTTATGCAGGCTAGCGATGGACATTTTTATGGTATGACTTATTTTGGTGGAAGTAATGGATATGGTGTATTATTCAGTTTTAATCCATTAACATGGAAAGATTCTGTACTTGTGAATTTCAATTCAAGTAATGGTCAAAATCCTTCCGGAGATCTAACAGAAATAATGTATGCATCTGTTGCCGCTACGGATTCTATTCGCTGTTATGGTGATAGTAATACAACCGCTAAAGTTAATGTGAGGGGGGCTAAAATGCCGGTAAGTTATTTATGGAGCAATGGCAATACTACAGATTCCGTTTCAGGCCTGAAAGGTGGAATTTACTTTTGTAATATAACAGATGCAAGAGGAGTTACGATTACAGTGTATGATACTGTAAAACAACCTGCGCAGATATTACCAAACCTTGCAGTAACCAATGGATGCTTTGGTGGCTATGGCATAGCACAAGTAAACCCATTAGGTGGAACAGGCAAGTTAACTTATATATGGAATAATAAAGACACTACTGCTACCATAGATAGCCTTCTGCCAGGCAATGACACTTGTATAATTACAGATTCAAGGGGTTGCACGATTAAGGCAATAGCAAAGATTCAAACAGCTCAGCCGCTAGAAATCGACAGTATAGTATCAACCAAAACCGGTTGCCCGGGCTGTTCAAACGGTAGTGTAACAGTATATGTGTCAGGTGGAATACCACCGGGTGACACTAACAGTTATTTATATAACTGGGGTACAGGATTCGATAGCTCTGCTACAAATTCAAGTAAGTCAACTATGAGTAATCTTGACACAGGTTTATATTATGTATGCATAGTAAGTACTTATGGCTGTACAAATGGTGGAGTTTGCGACTCAATTCAAGTACTGGCAGGAATACAAACAATAGCTGATATCAATACTGAGGTTGAAATATACCCTGTTCCAAGTTCTGGCGTAATCTTGGTTATATTAAATGGAGATGGATATGAAGACATGGAAATCTATGACGAATTTGGAAGAGGTATTTTCCACCAGTCATTAAGCACACAAACCTATAACAAGCGGATACAGGTTGATATGTCAGAATATTCTAATGGCGTTTATATTCTTAGACTACTCAATGAAAAAGGGGCTGTAACTAAAAAAATCGTCCTGCAAAAATAAGCTACTGCTTAACTTATCTTCACTCCCAACAAGCAAATATCGTCCGTCTGTGTTGTTGTATTCTTCCATTGTTCAATAATCCTATCCATAATTTCTTTCTGTTCAGGTAAAGGCTTCTCGGCTATGGATGCAAGTAATTCGCGAAATTTCTTTTTAGTGAATTTTTTATTGGCTTCCCCGCCAAACTGATCTGCGTAGCCATCGGTAGCAATATAAATAATATCGCCTTTCTTCAGTTGCATGGTATAAGAGGAGAATGACTTATCCATCTTATCCTCCATATATCCGATAGGCTGCTTATCTGGTAACACCTCATACAAACTGCTACCGTATAATTTCAGTTTCTTATTACTTTCCAGGCCGTCCGCATTATTTCTGTATAGGTATAATGAATTATTTGCACCGGCATATTGTATTTCTTTCTTCTCTTTATCCCAAACACACAGCGCTATATCCATACCATCACGTGTTATAAAACTTTGCCCTTTTTGTTGCAGCGTTTTAACTATGTTATTACGTAATGCATTTAGAATCTGGGCTGCATCAGTTATTTTATTTTCAATAACCGTTTCATTTAGTAAACTATTCCCTATCATACTCATAAGTGCGCCTGGAACACCGTGCCCCGTGCAATCTGCCACCGTAAATACCACCTTATTATAATTGGAATAGCACCAGTAAAAATCACCGCTAACCACATCACGTGGTTTATACAATACAAAATGCTCTCCCAGGGTTTCTGCAAGGTATTCGTCAGAAGTTAAAATGGCATGTTGTATACGCTTGGCATAATTAATACTGTCAATAATATCCTTATTTATTTCCTCAATTATTTTGTTCTTTTCGGCAAGCGCTTCATTTGCTTTTTGTTTATCGCGGTATCCTCTGAAAATAAAAAATGCAAGTGCTATTACCAGTAATAAACCTGCAAGAATAGAATAGTTTATAATTTTTTGCTTATTCACACTTAATTCCAATATTTTATTTTCCTTTTCTTTTTTCTCGGTATCATATTTAACTTGCATGTCATTAATCTGCTTGGTGCTGGTTTCATTAAAAATGGTATCGTTAATATTTACCAGTCCTGCTTGGTAATCAAATGCTTTCTTGTAATCACCCAGCTTACTATATCCTTCAGCCAGGAAAGTATATGCGGCAGCCACCATATCTTTTGCATTTATTTCTCTTGCCATTTGAAGTGCTTGCTCTGAATATGCTACTCCCTTTTCCATCTCTCCTTTCATATCGTAAACGTTACCAATATTTCCGTAGCACATTGCAACACCGTATTTATTGTTTAACTCCTGGTAGCTTGATAATGCCTTTTCATAATATTCAATTGAACGGCCATATTCCTTTAAATCGTTATAGGCACTGCCAATATTATTTTCTACATCGGCCAGGTTATTCTTTGCCTTGGTTGCTGTAAAAAAATCAGCAGCTTCAATATAATATTGCAGTGCCCGCCTGGTACTGTCCATATCATAATATATATTACCCATATTTGCCAGTGCAGCAGCATAGCCATTCTTATTATTCGATTCTTTACGAATCATAAGTTCCTTTTGAGAATATTCCAAAGCCCTTTTAACATTCCTCATTATGCTCCGGTAGAACTGACTTAATCTGTCATATACCTCGGCGAGAATATCTTTCCCGTTATTTTTTTCTGCAATATCCTGGGCTTTAAGAAAGTAATCAAGGCATTGCTTCGCGTCTCCCTTAA
The DNA here is from genome assembly GCA_035485295.1 of Bacteroidia bacterium. Classification (GTDB taxonomy): domain Bacteria; phylum Bacteroidota; class Bacteroidia; order JABEUT01; family JABEUT01; genus JABEUT01. The sequence goes on along the minus strand of DATHOD010000134.1, from coordinate 8,708 downwards.
GCTGAAAATAAGTGCCGATATTCAGGAATGCATAAACCTGTCCGGCTACTTTATTTTGTTTTTCAGCTATTATTAAAGCTTCTTGTGCCGATTCCAATGCTTTGTCATTAGCATACCCTAAACTATTATAAGCACCTGCTATGTCATTTAATACATCCATCCTCGCGGCTATATCCTTTACTGTATCTCGCTTGGCTATCAATGAGTCGATGCGAGACATAGGCTTAGCCCGGCACATATATACGGCCATTAAATTGAGAAAAAGAAAAATAAATGCTTTATATCTCCTCATAATTCCACAACAAATCTAAAAAACTCTCGCTAAGCACATAAAAAAAGCGGGCATTGCCCGCTTCTTGATTACAAAGAATTTATTTATCCTCCTATTATTTCCAAAGCTACAGCAGTTAATTGCGCTGTATTAGGGTCAACTATAGTTTCAAAATGTACCATTGTACCTTTACCACCGCTTACAGTAGGACCAGTTAAACCCATTTCATTCGCATAGGTTTGGGCAAAAGGTATTGTATTGCCTGTAGCTTTATCTAATAATGTTCCTGTGGTATCGTCATCATTAATTGACATTATTTCACCGCGTTGCAATAACCTAACGCTATTAGCAATTACTTGTCCGCCAACAGTAACTGTTACATAATTAACTTTAACATTAGTATCTAAACCCAATGCAGCACCATAGGCTTGAGCAAAGTTTACAATTAATTGAGCATTTGTTGAGTCTTGTATTGTTCCGGTCATAATTTGCCCGGGAGGATTTGAACTTCCCTGACTAGTGGTTACCGGGCCAACAGTTGGGCCTCCACCTGTTGAAGTTGTAGTGCCAACGATAGTGCTGCCACTTTGTTGGCCAGCAGTTACACCTTTTACTATTCCTTTTGCCATAATGTTGAGTTTTTAGGGGTTAATAATTAACTATGTAGTCTTGAGTACAAATATAAAAACCTTTTGTAATTAGCAAAACAATCTCTGATTTATATAACATAACATTCATATTTTTGGATATCCATTACATAGTATGCCCAATAAAAAACTCATTACACCTGCCTATTTAAAACCGGGCGATTGTATTGGTATAGTAGCTCCGGCACGTAAAATATCAGCCGAAGAGCTTGCACCTTCTATAAAGTTATTGGAAGGATGGGGATTAAAAGTGAAATTGGGAAAACATATTTATTCTGTATGCAACCAGTTTGCAGGAACTGATGAAGAACGCAGCGCCGATCTTCAGGCCATGCTTAACCATACTGAAATAAAGGCTGTAATAGCTGCCAGAGGTGGCTATGGAGAAGTACGTATTATAGACAGACTGGATTTTTCTGAGTTTAAAAAACATACTAAATGGATTGTTGGATATAGCGATGTAACTGTACTTCACAATCATATACATAGTCACTCTGGCATAGAAACATTGCATGCTACTATGCCCATTAACTTTAATAAAGATATTGAATCAACTGACCTTCTTAAAAAGGCATTGTTTGGTGAATCAATCTCTTATTCATTACAGTTAAATAAACTGAATAGGGAAGGTGAGGCAAATGGAATACTGGTAGGTGGCAACCTTTCGCTTTTATATGCATTAGCTGCTACACCGTCTGATATTGATACAAATGGTAAAATCCTTTTCCTGGAGGACCTTGATGAATACCTTTACCATATAGACCGTATGATGATGCAGTTAAAGCGATCAGGTAAACTATCAGGTTTAAAAGGACTTATTATAGGTAGTCTATCTGAAATGAAAGACAACACCGTGCCTTTTGGGAAAACTGCCGAAGAAATTATTTTGGATGCGGTGAAGGATTACGATTATCCCGTCTGCTTCGATTTCCCTGCCGGACATGGAAATAAAAATTATCCTCTTTTTTTAGGAAGAGATGTTCAGTTATCGGTAACAGAAAAAACCGCCCTCAAATTTCTTTGAGAGAGGTTCTCTTATAAAGCAATACTAAATTACTTTTTAAACTCTTTGTATCCTTTTGGAATATCGAAAGTAGTAGCGGCAATAGTACCTTTGTCTACCTTCACAGCCTTCATCCAACCCTTAGGGTTACCGGCAGTATCTTCTTCTTCAGCAAGCATAGGGAACATTCCGGTTACACCAGTCATTACTAAATAGTATTCTGAGAATTTGTCCTTACGGTTAAGTATTTGCAGCATTTGGCTAAAGAAATCATAGTGACCTGCTGCCATCCAGAAATGAATCTTCAGGCCTTCATCAGCATCAACAACCAAATACTCGGTACATTTTAATCCATTGATAGTTTTTACCTTACCTGTTTTGGTAACTGTTGGTGTTCCGCCTGGTTTTACTGCGGCTCCGGGAGGTTGGTCAAAATATACTTTACGCACAGGGCTTAACGCAGTGGTTTTCTTAGAAGTAAGGTCAATTAAAAAATCGCCTTCATCGTTATTTGTTTTAGGATCGTAGTTATCTACTTTTACCTTATCACCTTTTACATAATACTTGTAATAGGTAGTATCTACTCCATTGAATTGTTGAAAGTCGATAGTACCTTCAAACGATTGAGCTGTAGCAACTGTTCCGATAAGGATTAAAGCTGCTGAAAAAGAGAATATTTTCTTCATGTTTTGTATTGTTTTAAACCAATGAGTGCTCTAAATTAGTTTTTTTTTACAATACTCATACAATCAGGCAAAAAGCATTACCTATATTCGCAGTGATGAATGAGAATCAAAAAACGGGAATAGAAGGCGAATCAAAGGCTGTAGGACATTTGCGTGGCCTTGGGTATGAAATTCTGGAAACGAACTGGAGGTTCGGGCAGGAAGAGATAGATATTATTGCCCGCGATAAAGCATTTTTAGTGATTGCCGAAGTAAAAACCCGTTCTACAAGCTACTTTGGTGAGCCCGAAACATTTGTAAATAAAAAGAAACAGGCGCATCTTATTAAAGCGGCTAATGCCTACATTGAAAAAAATAAACTTGATCTCGAAGTACGGTTTGATATAGTATCTGTTCTTAAAAATGGCGATTCATATAAAGTCCACCTGATTCAAAACGCTTTTTATCCCCTTATAAAGTAATACATGTCACAATATCTTCTTCCCTTACACATCATATTTGTAGTAACCTGGTTTGCGGGCCTATTTTATATTGTGCGTTTATTTATTTACCATACCGAAGCAGAAAAAAAACCGGAGCCTGAGAAAAGTATTTTGCAGGCACAATTTAAAATTATGGAGAAGCGTTTGTGGTACGGTATTACCTGGCCATCAGCAATATTGACTTATGTTTTCGGGTTTTCACTCATATACCACCTATACGGTTTTGCCATACCGGCATGGTTGCTTATTAAATTGTGTTTTGTATTCGGGCTTACACTGTATCAATTACAAAACCAGGTGATTTTTAGTAAACTGCAAAAAAATAAAATCACATGGTCATCGGGTCAATTACGTATGTGGAATGAACTGGCTACTATATTTTTAGTAGCTATTGTATTTATAGTAACCATGCAAGGCACATTAAGCTGGATATGGGGTGTAATTGGAATATTGCTCTTCGGATTTATGATGTGGGGCGCAATTATGATCTATAAAAAAGCCAGAGAAAAAAAAGAAAAGGGGCCCTCCCAACCTCCCCAGTAGGGAGGCTTTGACTAAGACCAAGAAGCTTGTTATATACATAACCAAAAGAAGACAAATTGAATAATTCGAAAGAAAATACCGCAACAGAACCCCCTATTGAGGGGCAGAGGGGCCATGAAAAACCTTATGTGGTAATGGGCGCAGGGCTTGTGGGCTCTCTTTTATCAATTTACCTTGCTAAGCGTGGCTATAATGTAGAAGTGTATGAACGCCGCGAGGATATGCGTAAAGCTAATATCTCAGCAGGAAAATCAATCAACCTTGCATTATCGGACCGTGGCTGGAAAGGCTTACAAGGCGTGGGTATTGCAGACGATATTAAAAAGATTGCCATACCTATGAAAGGGCGTATGGTGCATGATATAGAGGGTAAAACCAATTTCTTCCCTTATGGAAAAGAAGGGCAGGCAATATATTCAGTATCGCGTGGTGGGCTTAACTGCCTACTTATGGACCTGGCAGAAAAACATGGAAGCAAAATACATTTTAACCAACGCTGCAAAAGCATTTCATTAAAAGATGCTACAGCAATAGTAGAAGGTAATAAACAACAAGAAACCAAGGTTTCTGCAAAAAGGATATTTAGTACCGATGGTGCATTTTCCGCAGGCAGATTGCAGTTACAACTCTCCACCGATAGGTTTGAATACTCACAACATTATTTAAATTACGGATATAAAGAATTGCTCATTCCACCAACAAAAGATGGGGGCTTTGCAATGGAAAAAGAATGTCTGCATATTTGGGCACGTGGCACATATATGATGATTGCTCTACCAAATATTGATGGTAGCTTTACATGCACTCTTTTCTTTCCGTTTGAAGGAAAGGAATCTTTTGCCGCGCTTAAAGACAGTAATACAGTAAGCAAATTTTTCAAAGCGGTCTTCCCTGATGCTGTTCCTTTAATGCCAACATTGCTTAATGATTTTACCAACAACCCGGTTTCATCACTTGTAACTGTAAAGTGCTATCCATGGAGTGCTTCAGATAAACTTTTATTGTTGGGTGATGCTGCCCACGCTATTGTGCCATTCTTCGGACAAGGCATGAATTGTGGTTTTGAAGACTGTACCGTATTTGAACAATTAATGGATAAATATTTAGGCCATGGAACTGAAGAAGAAGCATGGACAAAAATATTTGAAGAAACACAAAAATCACGTAAGCCAAATTCTGATGCAATTGCTGATCTGGCTGTTGCTAATTTTATTGAAATGCGCGATTTAGTGACTCACCCTGACTTTATATTGCAAAAGAAAATTGAGGCGCATTTTAGCAAACTGCATCCTGAACTTTGGTTGCCACTTTACAGTATGGTAACGTTTACTGACCTGCCTTATAGCCATGCATTAAAGCAAGGCAAAAAGCAAGATGCTATTATGAAGCATGTGTTGGCATCGGTGCCTGACTTGGAAACCAAATGGAATTCGCATGAGGTAGAACAGCTAATGTTAAAGTTGGTGAATGGGAGCTAAGCAGGCTATGCCTGTTACCACTTGCCGAAGTAGCTGGAAATATCAAAGAAGACGTCCTTCCGTTGCCCGTCATTAGTTTTAATATGGAGGACATCGTAGGGAATTTTATCGTGTTCATTTAACGATTGTCCTTCAGTTTTGTACCCTGGATAATGATCTGCAAGCCATTTATATTCTGCATCAATACCATCCCCTTCATTAGTAGCCTTTATAATAACTGCATTGTTGTATGAAGAGCCATCTTTTTGTATAACACTATCATGCCTTGTTGAATCCTTTAAGCTATGTTTTGCAAATGATGCTGAACTGCATAAAAGAACTATTGTAGTTATGAAAAAGGCCTTCCTCATTGTCTATTTCTGAATTACAAGCTTTCCGCTTCCTATAAAGGTTCCTTTTCCCGAAATCACCCGGTAAAAATAAACTCCGGCCCCGCCCCGACCCTCCCCAATGGGAAGGGAGATCAACGTTTCATTTGAAGGATTAAGAGAGGCTGCATATACTTTTTCACCTAACATATTATAAATCTCTATTGACTGACGACTATTGACTGACGACTCGATGGTAAATTTACCATCGGAAGGATTTGGAAACACTTTCAACTTTTCACTTTCAACTTTCAAATCTTGTACTCCTGTCACCAGGCCACCAACCCTACGTACACGATTATTCCCCTCATCAGCTATATAAATGTTACCTGAGAAATAATCTAATGCGACTCCAAAAGGCATCCAAATTTTCGCGGTGTCAGCTAGTCCTCCATCACCAGAATAACCTGGAACGCTGTCGCCCACAACAGTATAAATATAACCTGAACTGGTAACCATGCGAATACGGCTATTCCCTTCATCGGCTATATATACATTCCCCAAGCCATCTACAGCTACCCCCTTAGGTGAACTTAATCTTGTAGTATCCGCCAAACAGGTATCTCCTCTATAACCCGCTATTCCATTACCGGCTATAGTATTTATTGTACCTGTTACAGCATTTACTTCTCTAACTCTGTTATTGGCATTATCGGCTATATATACATTACCGGAACCATCTACCGTAACACCGGTTGGGTAATATAGTTCAGCCCCTGTAGCTGGGCCTCCGTCACCCGAAAAACCACCCGAGCCAATACCAGCTATTGTATAAATAGTTCCCGAGGTATTAACCATCCGAATGCAATGATTACTATTATCAGCAATATAAATGTTATGTGCTGTATCTACAGCAATTCCAAATGGGCTGTTTAACTGAGCTGCTGTAGCTGCGTTACCATCACCCGAATAACCTTTAGTACCATTGCCTGCAACAGTACTCATAGTTCCAGCCTTATTTACTTTACGAATACGGTTATTCCCTTCATCGGCAATATATACATTGCCTGAATCATCTACTGCAACACCTGTAGGAAAATGAAGTTCTGCTAAAGTCGCATCACCTCCATCGCCCGAATATCCTGCGGTACCGTTTCCTGCATATGTGCTTATTCTGCCTGCTGTATTAACTTTGCGTATGCGATTATTACCTTCATCGGCAATGTAAAAATTACCTGAATCATCAACTGCTACCCCAAAAGGAAAATGCAATTCTGCTGCTGTAGCTGTATCTCCGTCACCAAAGAAACCAACCACTCCATCACCAGCAACAGTTTGAATAACTTGAGCTTTAAGCACAGATAAACTACAAGTGATAAGAAATAAACCGAGTATGTATTTTTTCATCTTCTTTTAGGTTTTACAGATGCAGTAGGAATCTATGAAACCTACAACAAATATATAAAACGATTAAACTTCAATTTATTGTAGGCTTTACTCATATTCTTCTTTTAAATTTACGCCATGGAAAAAACTGTTGATGTAAAGAAGCTGCAAGAACTTGAAAAGATATCACGCTTACTTGAGCCAGATGCTACACAGCGTAAGGCAGTGCGCGACAGTGTGTTAGATTATACTGAAGGTTTTATAAATAATATAGAAACTATTCCTGCCTTTACCGAAGGGCGAAAAGCCAGTGAGGTATTTCTGCACTCACCCATTTCAGAAGAGCCAATAAAACTGCCTGAAATTATTTCCATGCTTAAACACGGAATGGATGAACCTGCACTTAATCCTGCTTCGGGTGGACATTTAGGCTATATACCCGGTGGAGGTATTTATTATTCAGCATTAGGAGATTATTGGGCCGATATTACCAACCGTTATGCGGGAATATTTTTTGCCGGACCGGGTGCGGTACGCATGGAAAACATGCTCATTCAATGGACCTCTGAGATTGCAGGTTATCCGAAAAGCTCAGTTGGAAACCTTACCAGTGGCGGTAGTATAGCTAACCTTTCTGCCATTGTTACAGCAAGAGATCATCAGAAAATCACATCCGATAAAATTAAAAAAGCGGTTATTTATTTATCGCCCGAAGTGCATCATTGCATATTCAAAGCCATACGCATTGCAGGGCTTACAGAATGCATTACACGCCATCTTCCGCTTGATGAAGGATACAGAATTAAACCTGCAGAACTGGAAAAACTAATTGAAGAGGATACGTCAAAAGGACTAATTCCTTTTCTTGTTGTAGCATCTGCCGGAACTACAGATACAGGTTCTGTTGATCCATTGACAGAAATTGGGGAAATAGCAAAAAAGCATAACCTGTGGTATCATGTTGATGCTGCATATGGCGGGTATTTTCTTTTGACAGAATATGGCAAAAGGGCTTTACAAGGAATCGAGTTATCTGACTCATTTGCTATTGATCCGCACAAAGGCTTATTCCTGCCCTACGGGCTTGGAATGGTAATAGTAAAGAACAAAGAAGCACTTTATAATTCTCATTATTACAGAGCTAATTATATGCAGGATACATTGGATGCAGATGAAGAAGTTTCTCCAGCTGACCTAAGTCCTGAACTTACAAAACACTTTCGTGGCCTGCGTTTATGGCTGCCTTTAAAGCTATTGGGATTAAAGCCTTTCCGGGCATGCCTGGAAGAAAAACTTTTGCTTACAAGATATTTTTATGATGAGGCAAAAAAGCTTGGATTTGAAATGGGTCCTTATCCAGATCTGTCAGTTGCCACTTATCGTTATGTTTCAAAGAAGCACGATGCAAATGCATTTAATAAAAGGCTGATGGAAGAAATACAAAAAGATGGCAGAGTATTTATTTCTTCTACCATGCTCGATGGTAAGTTTATGCTAAGGCTTGCAGTGCTTAGTTTCCGCACCCACCTTTCTACTATTAATACATTGCTTAATTTGCTGAAAGAAAAAATAGAAATTCTTGAGAACATAACAAGTTTATAAATAAGAATTATGGCAGATAATACTCCTAAAAAACTTCATTTTGCGTTAAAGTTAATTCCTCCGCGCACCACTTTTATAAGTGACATGACGGAAGAAGAAAGAAGTATTATGCAACAACATACTCAATACTGGATAGGACTTATTAGCAGAGGCATTGTGGTTGTTTATGGTCCGGTATTCGACCCTAAGGGCGGTTATGGCTTTGGTGTAGTAGAGGTAGATAGCGAAGACGAGGTGAAAGCAATCGTTGGAAGTGACCCTGCAATACGAATCAATAGGTATGAGTATTACCCAATGAGGGC
>DATHOD010000133.1:0-40922 GCA_035485295.1 Bacteroidia bacterium | reverse complement strand
TCTTATCGCCCCTTCGTTTGTTCTCTTCCAATATCACTTCGCATATTTCCTGTAGGCCTTGTTTGGTAAACACAGTGCCGGTAGGGTTTAGCGGTGAACATAATGCAACTAGGGTCGCCTTGCTGATGTGTTTTTTAATGTCAGCAGCGGTAGGCATAAAGTTATTCTCAGGAAGGGCATCAACCTCAATAGGCTTTGCTCCTGTAAGGTGCACGTAGTGGTTATTATTCCATGATGGAACTGGATAGATAACAGATTCACCCGGATTAAGAATGGCGCGGTAAGCAGCATAAATAATTGGCCTTGATCCACCTGCTATCAATATCTCAGACTGTGGTGCATAGTCTAAGCCAATTGTAGAAGTTAAAAACTTAGCCACCGATTGCCTTAGTGTAAGAACACCATCCGATGGCGGGTAATTGCTTTGGTTATTATTATAAGCGGCAATTATCTCAGCCTTAAGCTCATTAGGTAATGGGAAAATTTCAGGGTTGAAATCGCCAACGGTAAAGTTGTATACCTTCTCACCCTTTCGTATCTTTTCGTTTACCTCTCCTGCAATTTTCAATATCTCGGAACCAATAAGGTTTTCCGCCATAACAGAAACCTCTAATTCTCTGCTCTTAGTCTGGGTAAGTGTCGTTTCCATAACGCTGATTTTTATGATACGCAAAGGTATAAAAATCAAATAACCAAACGGAGATTTATTTTATCAGAACGACATCCTTAGCCCAACCATAAAATTGAAGCGCTGGGTTGGATAATTATCCCATTGGTTGTACGCAACATTGGCTATGTTATTCAGGTGAAGGAATATTGTAAGGAACCTGCTATTGCCGTTGGAAGTGAACTTTTTATCCTTCACTTTTACTACCGATGGCCTATAGTCTAAGCCCAGGTTAAAGTCCGGATAACCGTCAAGTTGCTTTGCCTCAACCTGGCCGTCAACCATTGTTGGTGCATATTGGGAACCAAGTACAAATATCTCGGTTGAGAATATATACTTATCGTTGATGGAATACCTGCCGGTAAGGTTGATTTTAAGCGCTGGATGGTACCATGCTTTTAATTGATTGGTCGGGGTGTATTGGTTATAATCTCCACCCAATGTAAAGTGCAAATCCCTATTCATCTCATAGTTCAGGTCAAGATGGAAATTGGTCACTTTAACGTTATCATATACTACAGCAAAACGGTTACGTAGGGGTTCCAGCGTATCGGTCACAAACAATGGCATGTTCTTCACTTCCGATTGTGAACCATTTATATCGTACGATAACTGAGTAGTGATATTGCCTGTTATTCCACCAAATACATGATATGATGTAAGGGTATATAACTGCTGCATAGTATCCTGCATAAACGGATTAATAGCAGTAAGGCTCTTGTATGAATTGTATTGCTTGCTTCCATCTATACCTGCATAAATGATAAATACATTGGGCACCACGTGATAGCGAACTACCAGATCGGGCAATACATTAAACTGGCTTGGTAATGGTGTGAAGTAAACCTTGAACCCGATATGGGCATCCCAATGTGCTTCTATAGTTGAGAAGTATGGGTTAAATAACATATTGACTGAGCTTGTATTGGCATTGTTGGTTTGGTCAGCAAAGTCTTGTATGAAAGCTTTAACATCAAGACGCTGATGCTGTATATAGGAAAACAAATGGGCATCTGCTTCAATATTATTCTCATTCACGCTATACAAGTCACTATAATTATAAGCACTCAGTTTAATATCATGATTGACTGCTGTTGAATCCTTAAAATGGCTAGTGTATTGAACCAAGCCATCAATCAGGTTGAAACGTTGACGGGTTGTTGCATTAGATAACTGGTCAAGTGATGTGTTGTATCCATAATCATGCACTACATGTTGGTCAAAATCACCTTGCACATATATAACATGGTTATCGCGGAAGAGCTTGCCATACATATTTACATCATTATAAGAATAGCCGCTATACCCCTCGTTAGCGAGGGTTGCATCTGACGAAAGGTGGTTCAGGTGAATCCCGTAATCAAAGTCGCGCGAGCGTAGTGCGTTGAAGAAATACTCACCATATAATGTATTATAGTTACCTCCACCAATGTTCAACAATGAGTGTTGTAGCTTATCAAGCGGCTCGCCTTTTATCTGCACCGCCTGTAATGCATCTGGTGTATAAGACGTAGAATACTGATTGCCTATAAGTTGATAATCGACTTTTCTAACAGGCCTTATGGTGTCCGCAATTGTTGGATTACTGTTAATCTTGTTGGCATCAGTAACAATAGGCTTATATTGTTCAGATACTTTAAACACAATAGTATCGATATTCTTCTGCTGTGCAAAAGCGCCCGCGAAGCTTAACAAAGCCCCTGCCACGAGGATATATTTCGTCTTCTGCATCATTGGTTAAACAATTTTTTATACTCAGAACTATCTTGTGAGAACGGTATAACCATATTAGGCTGAATAGGTTGAGGAGCTGCTTTCTTCTCATCTTCATTTATCTTGACAAGGTTACGCTTGGCCAGGTTCACAGTAGCTGTATCGGTGGCATTCTCTATTACCGTGTTCAGGGTATGTTTGGCCTGGAAGTCGTCATGTGCGGCTAGGTAATCATCGGCTAAAACAATCAATCCTTTTGCCATCCATTCAGGATAAGATGGCTCCTGATTCACAAGGTCGAATATTGTTTTCTCAGATGCAGCTATATCTGTTTTCAGGTATTGAATATATGCCAGGTTATACTTCGACTCCGCTTCCATCTCACTTGTAGTAAGCGTAATAACCCTTCCATATGCCACTTCCGATGAGTCATATTGCTCTTTCATAAAGAATGACTTTGCTTTATAGAAGTATGCTTTTGCATAAACTCCCTTGTCAAGATCAGTGGTCATTAATACAGTGTCTGCTGAAGTTATAGTAGCATCATACTTCTTCAACTGGTAATTACAATTCATTTTACCAAGGCGAGCATCTGATAGATTAGCAGGATATTGGGCTATAGTGGCAAGTGCATTATAATAATCGAGTGCTTGTGCAAAGTTCTTCTTATCGTACTCTATCCTTGCTCCTTTTGCCAAAGCTGTTTCGGTATAGAAACTGCGTGGTAATTTTATTACATAACTATAGTCTACATAAGAACTGTCATAGCTCTTTTGCTTATACAGGTATTCTCCCCTATAAAAGTGTGCCTCACCTGCAAAAGCACCTTGAGGGAATTTTTGCAGATAGTTATTTACGTCTGCATACATCTTGGTGTAATTTTCGCTCAGGTATTCTGATTTAACTACCGAGAACGTTGCAGAATCAAGCGTTGATGTGGAGAGATCAGCACCCACTTGGTGGAAGTAATCCTTCATCTTATCTATCTGTCCTGATGAAGTATAAAGCATCTTAATATGATTCAACGCCTCGGTTCCTTCCGGTGAATTACGGCTTCTGCGGACTACTTCGTCCCAAACTATTTGTGCCTTATCATTCTCACTTCTGTTGAAGTATATCATTCCTTGTTGTAGTAAAGATTGATTTATATAGGGGCTCTTCGGATAATTATCTAATACTAATTGATACTCATCCAATGCTTGTTGAGGCTGACTATTGATCATATAGGTATTAGCCAACTCCATCATTGCTGAAGAACGATAAGTACTCTTAGGATAATCTTTCATAAAGGCTTCCAGCACGGCAACTTTATCAGTTAGGTTATGCATTACACCCAAGGCAAGCGCTTTCTGGTACGCCGCATAATCCATGTCGTACGTATTCAGTTCAATGTTCTTGGTATAATAAGGAACTGAAGATTCATATTCCTTCTGCACAAAGTATCCATCACCAATACGGTTATAAGCGTCACTTAATCTCTGCTTGTCTCTCTTCTCATCTTCCACATATTTTCTGAAAGCTATATTGGAATTATCATAATCCTTCACTTCATAATTAGAATATCCTATTCCATATTGTGAAAGATTATATTCAGGGGTGCTGAATGCCTCTGGTTGTTGCATATAAACAGTATATGCTTCTATTGCATCTTTATATTTCTTCTCTCTATAAAGTGCTTCTGCCTTCCAGTAAAATGCCATTAAATGCAGCTTCTGATCGAAGTTATATTTCTCGGAATTATCAAAGTATATTGCAGCCTTATCCATTTGCCCATTATTAAAGAGGTCAACACCTCGGTAATAAGTAAGCCTTTGGTAAACTGCCTGAAGTTGTGTGTCCCAATCCTTGATCTTATCCAGTGACTCAAGTGCTGCCGGATAGTTACGTGTTGACAGATATACATTAACTAAATAACGGTATATCTCTTCCTTATGAGAAGAATTAGGATAATCATTCAGATATTGATTGAATGCTTTTATAGCTTCATTGAATGGATCGAAGTCTAATTCATAAGCAAGCTTTGCATAATTCAGCAATGCATCTTCTTTCAGTTTTGGGTCGTAATTCATCTTATATACATCGCGGAAAGCATTGCTGGCAAACTGCTTATTACCTGCCTTAAGATAAGAAGATGCCAGGAAGTAAAGTGCATTCTGACTCAATGAATCATTATTAGATGATGCACCCTGGAACCACGGAATAGCTTCCCTATACTTATTGGTTGAATAATAACAGAACCCTAATTCATACGATTCCATTTCTTGTAGTCCTCCACGCTTTGCGTACTTTTCAAAGTAAGGAATTGCATCGGAATATTTCTTTAAGTGATAATATGATTCAGCTATTAGCCTGTTAACCTGGTCAGCATTAAAGAAGAGTGCCGGATTCTTTGCAGAATCTATAAGAGGAATAACATATTGAGGTACTTCTGAATAATCACCTTGCAGATAATAGAGGTTAGCTATATAATAAGGAATAACTGTTCCGAATCGGGCATCGGTCTTTAAAGGAAGGAAACTGTTTATAGCAGTCTGGTAATTTTTTTGCTGGTATGCTATAAATCCATAATAGTATAATGCTCCCGCTGAATAAATAGAGCCTGCATCTTTTACTTCTGCAAAATTATGCTTAGCTGAATCAAGTTTGTTTTGATGAAAGCATGAGTAACCTTTCTTAAAGTAGAACTCAGATGCTTCGTCCTTATCCAAATCAGAAACGCTCACCTTATCATACCATGTAATAGCTTCCTTAAACTTGCGCTTGCGATAAGCATAATTACCCAATTGAAAATCTATCTTCCTTACTTTCGGGCTTTGCGGATGGTTCTCTATAAAGCCTTCCATACGCTTTTCAGCATCGTCGTGAAATAGGTTCATGGAACAAACAGCTGAATAATAATCTGATTCAATTCTTAACTGAGATTGTTCAGTACTTGCTTTTGCAACTTGTTCAAACAAATGTTCAGCGGCTGAATACTTCTCCGTATTGAAAAGCTCCATAGCCTTTGTGAACGTTGCTTCCGGATCCATATATACTTGTGTTTGCTGACACAAAGCAATGGAGGGAATAACTGCTAACAAGGAAAAAAGAAATATCCTGCGAAGCTTAGCCATGAGCTGTATTTTCAAAAAACAAAGTTACGAGTAGTGCCCGCCGGGCTTTTCCTGCATAGTGAAAGTTTTCAACCTGTTTGTGTTGATATGCGCAGTTTCTGTACTTGTATTTAATTACTTTTGAAAAACTTTTAAAAGTAAATGCTGAAGAAGATTATTGTAATAACGTTGCTATTGTGCATAAAAGTATGCGCAGGCCAGGTAAAATATAAAATGGTGCTGGAACAACCGCCCAGTTATGGCCAATTCAAGATTGCGATAATACCTCTTACATATGATAGTACTGTATCTGACCAAAAGGTACTTTCATGGGCAGATAGCCTTGAAACAGGAATATTTGGCATAGTGGAATATTATCTATTATATACCGGTGATTCAACTAAAATGGGCTTGCATGTAAATAAGGCTCTCTATTATTTTGTGCATATTCGTTATACAATGACTGAGTTTTGGAAGAATGGAAACAAAAAAAGTATTACCTATTTCTCCAAACGATTAAAACGTTACTGGACCATGAACTTTCATTCAAATGCAACGCCTGAATCTAAAGGGCATTTCAACGGGGAGAAGAAAAAAGGCAAATGGACATATTATGATACACTTGGTAGAAAAGTGCGTAAAGAAAGATACAATTGGGATGGTGTATTATTAAAGACCAGAGATTACAATCCTCCTAAAAAGACATTTACTACCATATTCAACCCTAAGCATCCGCAAGGTGCTCCTTACATAATTCAGTAAAAAAATTAGTGATAATATAGTTCATCTGCATTCAGACGCAGGTAACGGCGCAATGCAAAGAATGTGCTTATCCATGATATTGCGATTCCTAAGAAAAGTACTAAGCCAGTAAGAATCATGTACGATTTAAGATCATTCAACTCTCTCAGGTCAGGCATTTCTACTTCTGCCCAATGCACAAGCGCAACTATCATTATAAGGGAAATAATCGCAGCGTAAATACCATGAACTATCCCATTCAATATAAATGGTCGCCGTATAAAAGATTGGGTTGCTCCCACCAATTGCATAGTCTTAATAAGGAAGCGCTTAGAATATATCCTTAAACGGATTGTATTATTAATAAGTGCAAGTGCCACAAGCATGAGCAATCCACCAAACCCTACCATAATAAGACTTACCTTTTTAAGGTTTTCATTCATCATATTTACCATTGCCTTTTGATAAATAACTTCTTTCACCTGGCTATTTGCAGTAAGTTTCTTTTCTATCCATTTAAGGCTATCCATATTAGCATAAGGTGCCTTAAGGTGTATATTAATAGAAGACAGTAAAGGGTTATACCCCAAGAAACTCACGAAATCTTCTCCCAGATCCTTTTGCAATTGTTTTGCTGCCGAGTCCTTAGTAATAAAGCTGGTAGACTTTACAAAATCAGATGCATCGAGCATTTTTTGCAATCGGGCTATATCGGCTTCTTTGGCATTGCCATTTAAAATCACCTGTACGGTTATATTCTCTTTTACTTCACTGGTAATTTTTTTTGCATCCATTACAAGCAGAGCAAGAAGGCCAAGTATGAACAGCACAAGCGCTATACTTACCACTGTAGTAAGGGAAGAAGAACGGAGTTTTTTTATAAAAGGTCTGCCTGCCAAGGTTGAGTTTTATAGCACGAAATTACTAATTCTATATACCCACATGCATTTATAAAGAAGAAGATTTTAACACTCAATGCTCAATTACTTTGGGAACTCTTCAATCACAAATCCTATGTTCATAAAATTGGCATAGCCCCATGTCGCAATACAGCCGAGTTTTTCCTAATTTCGCAAGCCTTACACGCATTCGAATAAATATGGAATATAATTTCAGGGAAATAGAAACAAAATGGCATAAGTTGTGGGAAGAGAAAGGTCTTTATAAGATTTCCAATGACCCTTCTAAGCCCAAGTATTACGTATTAGATATGTTCCCATATCCTTCCGGTTCGGGCCTGCACGTAGGCCATCCACTAGGATATATAGCTTCCGATATTTTTGCCCGTTTCAAAAGACTGAATGGCTTTAATGTATTGCACCCAATGGGGTATGATTCCTTTGGATTACCTGCCGAACAATATGCTATTCAGACCGGCCAGCACCCTGCAGTTACTACCGAACAAAACATAGCACGTTATCGCGAACAGCTCGATAAGCTTGCTCTTTCTTTTGACTGGAGCAGACAGGTAAAAACATCAGACCCCTCCTACTATAAGTGGACACAATGGATATTCTTGCAGCTTTTCAAAGCCTGGTATAATCCGGTGAAAAATAAAGCTGAGTCGATTGATATTCTAATTGCCTCATTCGAGAAAGAAGGATTTTTAGGTAATGAAGATGTTGCTGCTTTTACCAAAGACCAATGGAAAGCATTTTCGGAAAAAGAAAAATCTGATACACTTATGCATTTCCGCCTTGCTTACCTGAGTGAGGCGTGGGTTAACTGGTGCCCTAAATTGGGTACTGTTCTAGCTAACGATGAAGTGAAAGATGGCGTATCTGAACGCGGGGGCTATCCTGTTGAACGTAAATTGATGCCGCAATGGAGTATGCGTATGACTGCCTATGCTCAACGCTTATTGACTGGGCTTGATGCGCTTGACTGGACCGAATCAATGAAAGAATTGCAACGTAACTGGATTGGCCGCTCAGAAGGTACATCGCTGAAGTTCAAACTTGATGGATATGATGATTCTATAGAAGTATTCACTACCCGGCCCGATACAGTATTCGGGGTAACATTTGTTACACTTGCACCGGAGCATGATCTGGTAAAAAAGATAACTACCCCTGACCGTAAAACTGCAGTGGAAGCGTACACCATAGCCGCCAAGAATAAATCGGAACGGGAACGCCAGGCAGAGGTTAAGAAGGTTTCGGGGGAGTTTACAGGAGCATATGTAATCCATCCATTTACAGGAAAGAAGATACCGGTTTGGATTGGAGAATATGTATTGCTCGGATATGGAACAGGTGCCGTTATGGCTGTACCTGCACACGATTCACGTGACTTTGCCTTCGCAAAACATTTCGGATTAGATGTTCCACAAGTAATTGAAGCTCCAAAGGGATGGGACTTTTCAAAAGAAAGCTTTGATGGAAAAGAAGGAAAATGCATAAACTCTGATTTCCTGAATGGACTGGAAGTTAAAGATGCGATTAAACGTACTATACAAGAAGTAGAAAAACGCGGACTTGGAAAAGGGAAAGTAAATTTCCGTTTGCGCGATGCAGCTTTTGGACGCCAACGTTATTGGGGTGAACCTATACCAATTTATTATAAAGATGGTATCCCTTGCCCATTGAATGAAAGTGAATTACCACTTGTATTACCTGAAGTAGATAAATTTCAACCTACTGAAACCGGTGAACCGCCATTAGCAAGAGCTAAAGATTGGAAATACCAGGGGAAGTACGAATATGAATTCACCACTATGCCAGGCTGGGCAGGTAGCTCATGGTATTATTTGCGTTACGAGGACCCGAACAACACGAAAGAAATTGCAAGTAAAGATGCTATTAACTACTGGCAAAATATAGATTTATATGTAGGCGGTGCCGAACACGGTACGGGGCACTTGCTATACTTCCGTTTCTGGACCAAATTCCTTTTTGATTTCGGATATATTCCTTTTGATGAACCTGCTAAGAAGCTTGTTAATCAGGGAATGATACAAGGTGTATCTGCTTTTGCAACTAGAGTTAATCCTAATATGTACGAAATTCATGCTGCGGAAACTCATGATATAACTTGGCCTGTGATATATATTCCTCAAGAATGGGAAATTAAAATAAAAACAGATAAAGATTCAAAGGCAATATTTATGGAGTTTCTAAAGAAAACTATCACTAGAAACAATTCTCACGCAAGCCTACTTAAAACTACGACCTCAAGAGGAACTATTCACCCAATGTTTTTCACGACACACCATGTTCCACTTGAATATGTTTCTAGCGACAATTCTATAGATAAAGAAAAATTTAAACCTTTTGCTGCGAGTTTTTTCAAAGAACTCAAGGTTTCTATAGAATTCTTCCCAGAGGAGGAACCTTACATCTGCCAAAGAGAAGTTGAGAAAATGTCCAAGTCCAAATGGAATGTAGTGAACCCCGATGAGATGATAGAACAATGCGGGGCAGATACATTACGTATGTATGAAATGTTCCTGGGGCCTATAGAGCTAAGCAAACCATGGAGCACACAAGGAATAAGCGGTGTACATGGCTTTCTGAAAAAACTGTGGAGAGTATTCTTTAACGAAAAGGGCTTCTTTATTTCGGAAGAAAAGGCTACCACGGCTGAATTGAAGATATTGCATCGCACAATAAAAAAAGTAAAAGACGATATAGAACGTCTATCCTTTAACACCTGTGTAAGTGCATTTATGATATGCCTTAACGAGTTGAATGACCTGAAATGCAATAAGCGTGAAATTATGGAGCCTTTGTTAGTCAGCCTCTCCCCTTTCGCACCTCATATTACTGAGGAATTATGGGGTATGCTTGGCCATAAGGATTCTATACTCGTTACTACTTTCCCTGAATTCAAAGAAGAATATCTGAAAGAAAACACTTTTTCTTACCCTGTTTCATTCAATGGAAAGACCCGTTTTATGATGGAACTACCTATTGATATGCCCAAGGAACAGGTAGAAAAAGAAGTTTTATCGAGTGAAACAGCGAAGAAATGGATACAAGACAGACCCATTAAAAGGATTATTGTAGTACCTAATAAGATTGTAAATGTGGTTTTGTAGAATAATCCCTAAGATTTGTATTTAACATATTTTATGAAAACATTGCCTTTCGTCCAGCGTAGAAAAGGAATATCTTTGCAGTATGTATAGACTAATCCAATTCATGAATAGAACTCGCATCTCGTTATATCTGGCACTTGTTTTAACAGCAGGTTTGTTGCTGTGTGCAGTGTTACGCCCAAACTCAGGTGACGATAAAAGGAAAATAACATTACAACTAATGATGACAGGCTTGCAAAGCATGCACTTTAAGCCCCTCGCCATGGATGATACCCTTTCAGAAAGGGTGTATACACTTTATTTAAAGCGTTTGGATTACAGTAAAAAG
The DNA here is from genome assembly GCA_035485295.1 of Bacteroidia bacterium. Taxonomy (GTDB): domain Bacteria; phylum Bacteroidota; class Bacteroidia; order JABEUT01; family JABEUT01; genus JABEUT01. The sequence goes on along the minus strand of DATHOD010000133.1, from coordinate 30,342 downwards.
TTCTTTACCAAAGATGATATTGACCAGTTAAAGCATTTCGAGTTTAAAATAGGAGAAGAAATTGCAGAAGGTACATTTCAATTCTATGACCTTGCAAATTCATTACTCAGCAAACGTATAGGACAAGATTCTATGTTCGTAAAAGAAATTCTTTCCAAACCGTTTGACTTTACTAAGAACGAAAGCCTGGAAACCGAACCTGCAAAAATGGTATGGGCTAAAGATTCCAATGACCTGAAAGAACAATGGAGGAAATACCTGAAATATCAGGTTCTTATTCGTCTTGCTGATGCATTAAGCATACAAGAGAAAGCACAGGAAAAGAAAGACACTGCCGTTAAAATTAAAACGTTTGCTGAACTGGAAAACACTGCCAGGGAAAAGGTCCTCAAGTCTAACGAAACCATGTTCCGTGAGTATGCAAAGGTAAATGATGATGACCGTCTTGCAAGTTACCTTAATTCAATTGCAAATACATTCGACCCTCATACAGAATACTTCGCACCTGCTGAAAAGAAGAACTTCGATATTACCATGTCAGGTCAATTAGAAGGTATTGGAGCACAGTTACAAGATAAAAATGGGAACATTACCATTGCCAAGTTAATACCGGGCAGTCCTGCATTGAAGAGTGGAGAGATAAAAGAAGGTGATGTAATTATAAAAGTTGCCCAGGCTACAGGAGACCCTGTTGATGTGCAAGGAATGAGAATGGATAAGGCAATTGAACTTATTCGTGGTAAAAAAGGAACGACGGTTAGGTTAACTATGAAGAAAATAGATAACAGCATAAAAGTTGTTTCCCTGGTACGTGACGTAATACAACTGCAAGATACCTATGCCCATGATGCTGTAATTGATAACGATGGCAAAAAGATAGGCTATATACGTTTACCCGAATTCTATACAAACTTTGATGGGAAGGGTGATAGGACTTGCTCCGAAGATGTTAAAATACAATTGAAAGAACTGCAAAAAGCGGGTGTAAATGGTGTTGTATTAGACTTGCGAGATAATGGCGGAGGATCTCTGCAAGACGTGGTTAAAATGGTAGGCTTGTTCATTAAAACCGGCCCTATTGTTCAGGTAAAAGGACGTGATCAACATCCTCAAATGCTTTCTGATAATGATAGCTCCGTAGTTTACGGAGGGCCATTATTAGTTCTCGTTAATGGTTACAGCGCATCAGCTTCTGAAATATTCGCAGCGGCAATTCAAGACTATAAGAGAGGCATTATTATGGGCTCTACAACTTATGGCAAGGGTACAGTACAGCAGATATTTAATCTGGATGATTATGTTGCTCCGGCTTATGCCTCTTATAAACCACTAGGCTCAGTTAAAATAACAGTAAGCAAGTTCTACCGTATAGATGGTGGTTCTACCCAGCGTGACGGCGTAACACCAGATATTGCTTTACCTGATGCTTACGAATCTCTTTATGAAAAGGAAAAAGATTCTGAATACCCTATTAATTGGGATAAGATCAGTCCCGCTAACTACCACGAATGGACTAAGGCCCCTGATATGAATACCCTCAGGAATGAGTCAGATAAGATGGTAAGTCAGGATAGCGCCTTCATTCTGATAAAACAGGAAGAAAAAGAATTTAAAAAGCAAAAGGAGAATACTGTATACTCATTGAATATTGATGAATACAGGAAGCGTGAGAAAGAGCATATTGATGAAGACAAGAAATTTGAAGCAATAAATAAAGTTAGAGCAGGTGTATTAGTATCTGATGCTAAGCAACAAAGTCAATACAATGAAGGGAAAGAACCTATTTTATCTTCAGGTTCAAATATGATGATGATATATGCTACCGGTGATGAGGCACAAAAAATGAAAACTGACAGTGCTGAGGCGAAATCGGAAGAACAACGATTAAAACTCTTGACCAAAGACGCGGGCCTCTATATAGCCATTCACGTACTTGATAATGTAAAATAATTTGCCGGGAGTATAGAAAAAATTTATGCTTAGAAACATACCTTTATACTGCAGGCTCCTTGCAAAACGGCTCCTTCTGCTTATTATTGTTTACGAACTTACCAGGGTTATTTTTTACATATATAACCACGCTTATTTCCATTCACTTACTATAGGGAAACTATTTTATTATATGATAGCTGGGGTAAGATTCGACCTTTCTGCTATTATAATGACCAATCTGCCCTTCATCTTCTTAAGCCTCTTACCTTTCGGTAAAGAGGAAAGCATTTATCGCCGAATCGTTCTTAAAACCTTGTTCATCGTCACCAATAGCATTTGCTTCTTTTTGCAGCTTGGCGACATGGTTTTCTTTCCATTTGTATACAAACGCTCAACAGCTGATATATTCAAATTTCTACGGCTGGGTGACGACACAACGAATGTAATGCCGAGCGTAATAAAAGACTATTGGTATTTACTATTTATATGGGTTGGACTAATATATCTCACCTATTTGCTATACAGAATAACGGAAAGAAAAAAGCGATATAGCTTTAAAGGGCAGCATTATGTAGCTGCATCTTTTTCATCATACATTGTCCTGATAGGAGGCTTGATACTTGGTATAAGGGGTGGATGGCAGTCGAGCCCCATTACAAATTTTGCCGCTACAGAATATGCTCCGGCGCACGATATACCATTGGTAATTAATAGCCCCTTTAGTATTATAACCACTTATGGTGTACCGGTTCTTAGGGATTATAGTTTCTTTAGCCCTGATGTACTGCCTAACATTTATTCTACCCAACATAACCCTTCTAAAGGAGAATTCAGAAAGCTGAACGTGGTTACTATTATACTGGAAAGCTTCTCGAAAGAATACATTGGTGCATTAAATAATAGACATCATACTAATACTCCATTCCTTGACTCTCTTATTTCCCAGTCCCTGGTATTTGATAACGCTTTTTCTGATGGAAAAAAATCAATAGAAGGAATCCCGGCAGTAATGGCAGGCCTTCCCAGCTGGATGGATGAACCATTTATTACCTCCGATTACAACAAAGACAACATCACTTCACTTTCTGAATTACTTAGTAAAACAGGCTATAAAACCGCTTTTTTCCATGGTGGCAAAAATGGCACTATGGGTTTTGATTCTTTCTGCAAAAATTCAGGCGTTAAATGCTATTACGGACTTAATGAGTATAATAACAATAAGGATTATGATGGCAACTGGGGAATATGGGATGAGCAATTTTTCCAATATTTTGCAAAAAATATTGATACCCTTCACCAACCATTTTATGCTTCAATCTTTTCATTATCCTCGCATCATCCTTTTGGTATTCCTGCAAAGTATTCAAGTAAATTTCCAAAACATGGAGAGGAGATGGAAATATTAAAATGTGTACGTTATAGCGATATGGCTTTAAGAGAGTTTTTTGAAACAGTTTCTAAAATGCCATGGTTCGACAGTACCATATTCGTAATTACTGCAGATCATACCGGGCCAAGTCTTGATCCATTTTATTCAAATCGCCTGGGTATGTATGAAATCCCCCTAATCATATATAGGCATAATTCAAACCTTAAAGGGGTATCTCATGTTACTACTCAGCATATAGATATTCTGCCATCCATTCTTGATTACTTGCATTACCCATATCCATTCTTTGCATTTGGTAACAGCATATTCGATAGTACTAATACCAGGAAGCACTTTGCAGTAAACTATATAAACAATGTATATCAAATTGTAAGGGGCCCTTATTGTTTGCAAATGGAAGGAAAGACTGTGGCAGCTTTGTATAACTATCAGAAGGATAGTATGCTAACCAGTAACCTTATGCAAACAAAACCTATGGTTTGTGATTCATTATCTACTTTGCTTGAGGCTGTTATGCAGACTTATTGCGGAGACGTGATCCACAATAAGATGAAATAAAAGCAAGTTCTTTGGGTTCTGAATTTTCTTATTTAGAACGCACTACCGCCCCAGCTTTTTCCTCATAAACCTTAATCAACTTCTCCATCACCTTGTCAATATCCTTATCAGTAAGAGTTTTGTTTTCACTTTGAAGCATGAATCTAAGGGCATAAGATTTTTTACCTTGTTCTACCTTATCGCCTTCGTATACGTCAAATACAGTAACATCCTTTAGCAGTTCTTTTTCCGATTGATGCGCCAATTGAAGTAATTGGCTAAATGGGACACTCTTTTCCATTACTAGCGCCAAGTCACGAGATACCATAGGGAAACGAACTATCTCTTTTATTTCATGCTTTGCAGCTAGCAAGTTCAATAAATTCCTCCAGCCAAAGTCAGCATAATATACCTCGCCCTTCACATCGTGAAGTTTTAACACTTTACTGCTAACCTTTCCGAATGTTACTAATGCTTTACCCTTATGCCTATATGTAAGCCCTGAAGCAAACATATTACCTGAATCAACCAGGCTTTCCTCCCATTTAATGTTCCCAATCATTTTGGTGAGAAGTTGGTGAACAAAGCCCTTAATGAAATAAAAATCGCCCTGCGCAGGTTTTGAATTCCACGATTCTGCATTCTTACTTCCACTTACCCAAAGGCACAAATGCTCATCTTCTTTAAAGCCCTTTTCAGCCTTACTATAAGTCCTCCCGAACTCAAACAGCTTCATATCTGCCTGCTGGTTATTCTGGTTGTGATTAATGCATACGAGCCCATTGTTAAGCATAGTATGCCGAAGCACATCAAGGTCAGAGCTTAATGGATTGGCAACCTTCACAACCGATGAATCAGTGTCGAATTTTGAAGAAGTGAGAGAAGTATTCATAATCTCGATAAAACCATTCGCGGTAAGAGTATTGCTAATCTCATCATGAACTTTGTCTGCATCCACTCCTTTTGAATGGACCATAGGTAGCTTTATAGTTTTAGGAACAGGAATATTATTGTAGCCATAAAAACGTACTATTTCCTCAACAATATCAGCCTGGGTAGTAATATCCATTCGGTAAGCAGGGAGCGATAATTTCCATTGTCCTTCTGAAATTACACTTATACCTATTCCAACTTGCTTTATAATAGTTTCCATTTCCTTATCACTTACCTCATGGCCTATAAGCCTTCTCCCATAGGCTGTGGAATATTCCAACTGCCTTTCTCCTGCTTTTACAGGATACACATCTTGTTCCGCAGAAACTATTGCACCTTTATTTATCTCCAGTATCATGTCCACAGCACGTTTCATTGCATACGGAGTATTCGATATATCTACTCCTCTTTCAAAACGGAAAGATGCATCGGTATGTAATCCTTGCCTGCGTGCAGTTTTGCGAATATGTGAAGTATCGAAATAAGCACTCTCGATAAATACCTTTGTTGTACTTTCTTTTACCCCTGATTCAATTCCACCATATACCCCGGCAATGCACATTGCATCTTTTTCATTACATATGAGTAGATCGTCGGTATTTAGTTTACGTTCTGCTTTATCAAGCGTAACAATGGTTTCGCCCGGTTTCGCTTTCCTCACGATTACCTTACCACCCTTTATCATATCCGCATCAAAGGCATGGATGGGTTGACCTGTTTCATGCATTACATAATTCGTAATATCTACAAGATTATTAATTGGGCGCAAGCCAATAGCTGATAAACTGTCCTTAAGCCATTGTGGTGACTCCTGCACTTTTATTCCGTTAATGGTAATACCACAATAACGTTTACAAGCTTCGGGGTTTTCTATACTTACTTCAATGTCCTTTTTACCTGATGTACTATACCCACCAACTTTGGGAATTGAAAGATTTAATAGCGTTACAGGCTTTTTTCGAATATTAATAGCAGCTATAATATCACGTGCAACTCCTATATGAGAAATAGCATCGGCACGGTTAGGAGTAAGTCCTATTTCGAAAACACTATCCTTATATATTTTAAAATATTCCGATGCAGGAGTACCAACCTTAGTTTCTGCAGGCAATACCATAATACCGGCGTGCGATGAGCCAAGTCCAATCTCATCTTCGGCGCATATCATCCCTTCCGATGCTTCACCACGTATTTTGCTTTTCTTTATCTGAAAAGAATCCCCTTCAAATGGGTAAAGAGTTGCACCTTCTGTAGCTACTACTACCTTCTGCCCTGCTGCCACATTAGCAGCACCGCAAACTATGTTTAAAAGATTAGCTCCGCCTACATCAACCCTAGTTACAGAAAGCCTATCGGCATTCGGGTGCTTAGCACATGTCTTTACTTCTCCAATCACAAGGCCTTTTAAACCACCTTTCAAAGACTCAAATTCTTCCAGATGCTCCACTTCCAATCCTATTTCAGTAAGCAAGATCGAGACTTCGGTTGGAGATAAGTCTATAGCAGCATATTTTTTAAGCCAGTTATATGATATTCTCATAAATGCATGTTTTACTGACTACAAATGTATATCAAAACATGTAAAATCTTAGATATTTCAGCACAGATAGCATAGATTATCATATTAATGCCTGAATATTGTTTTATTTTTGAAAGGTATTGTTAATAGTAACAATAAGATACATGAAGGATTTTGAACGGAAATTAAATAAGTTATTAGATATCTACAATATCCCACTGCAGGAAAATTGGGAGGAATGGATTGCACCCGATAAGTATACGGTATACAAGTATTGGTTAAATAATGGATTGATAAATAAAGATGAATTCAATGCGATATACCCTTCAAAAAAAGTTCAATTAAATAATGCGATAGCAGCCTTTTTCAAAACTATCGATTATCATTATAAACCCAATTATTACATTAACGGATCAGTTGCTGATGTTGGCAGTGGGTTTGGGTATATTACTTTCTGGCTTATACTCTCCGGTGCGAAACATGTAATTACCATAGGTGATCCTGTGCGTATTGGATTTATTCAGAAATTGTATGACAGGGCAATAGAACTTAACCTGATTGATGCAGGTAAAATATCATTTAAGCCGGAGTTCATAAAGGTTGGAGATACGACCCTTTCAAAAGATATAGCAAAAGGAAGCCTTTCTCTGGTACTTTTATGTGATACTCTAGAACATATTACTCCAAGGATATTTACCTCGTTGGTAAAGTCAGTATACAATGATTTGAAACCTGGTGGTTTTTTCATTTCATGGGCTCAGAACTCAGATTCCCCTTCTATGTTGGAAAAGCTTAAGGTGATATGGGAAAAGACTGAAAAGAATACCTATATAAATCAGCGGTTAAAAATCATACAGTATAGGATACCAAACATTTCAGAAGTTGATGCGAATAATCTGGCAGTTAATACACGGGGACTTGATTCGGTTGACTTCTATGGCGCCATAAAGAACTATGAAGAAGGGAAAGTGATTCCACATTTTAATCCGAATTTACCCGCAATAGATGTAGAGTATGATATTCCTGAGGAAGGAGACACAAGCATCGAAAGGATTTGTTCGGAGTTCCGTAAAAATAATTTTACTATGATTAAAGTGTATCCTGAAATGAGGAATTCAAGAAGGTCAAGATATTTTCAACCTTTAGCCAAATTTATACCAAAGCCCTTTTTGAAGCTCCATATTTTCGATGAGAGCACCGTGTTCTTTATCTCCAAATAAAAATTAAGGGAATATCTTATTGAATCACAAAAACGAAAGTCATGGTACCTTGTTGCTGAGGGGTACCATCAGGACTGGCATTAAACTTAGTAGCTAATGCAGCTTCTTTAGCCTTAGCATATAATACCCCACTTGTAGTTGTCGAGCCTTTTTCACCCGGTGTTGCCTTTATAACCTTACCAGTTTGATCTACCAATATCAATACTACTACCTTCCCCTGATCTTGTGAGTTTGTACTTATATCTGGCTTGGTAGCTATCCTTCGGTTCTTTAAAAAGAACTGAATATTGCCTCCAGTTCCATTACTCATACCCGGGTTTGTACCGTCCGGTGTACCCGCATTGCCTTGTTGGTCCGTAGTGCCATTACCGCCCGGATTACCTTTACTGTGGCTGAACTTATTCATAGCATTAGCCAATTCTACACTGACATGTTGTTGAGGTGCTTCAGTAGTGTCAATCTTTGCAATTTTAGAGGTTTTATGCGGGGTTTTAATATTAGCATCCTCAGCATCATTAGTAAGAATAGGTGCACTCTGGTGTGTAACCAGGTTTGCTTGTGACTTAAGGTTATTAACAGGATTTGGATTGTCACCTCGATTATTCTGTTCTACATTACCCGAACCATTTACATTATTACCAAAATCAGCCTCCACTTCTACCTCCGGAGCAGGTATGATCTTATAAGGAGGTAAAGGAGTTATAATTACATAATATATGAAGAATAATAAAAGAAGGGCATGCACTATTATAGTGCCAATAATAGCTATGGTCTTGTTGTTTTTTTCTTCCCTTGAAACTACTGCTTCCATATCCCTTATTTACTTACAGGTTGGGTAGCCAAAATCATTTTCACTTTAAGGTCGCTTCCTATCTGCAATACATCAACCATATCCTGCACAGTTAACGATTTATCAAGCCTTAACACCACAGTTGGGTCAGTAAGACCTACTATTTTAGCGCGTAATACATCTTCCAGCTGCTCAGGTGAGGTAGGATGGTTTTTATCATCTCCATTTACATAATACTGCTTGTCCTTCGTAATATCAATGGTAATTTGCTGTTTATTCATCTCTACCGCCTTTTTAGAACTGGGCAGGGTAAGCTTTACTACGCTTGGGTTAACTAGTGTAGAAACAATCAGGAAGAAGAGAAGCAGAAAGAACATGATATCATTCATGCTCGATGCTTCTACGTATGCAGTAAACTTATTATTTCTGGCTATTTTCATAATGGCAGTTTTTTAGGATAAAAGAATATTCACTTATTTCTTTATCTCATCTTGTACCATTTCCACAAAATCAATTGAAGAAACTTCAATTTTTTGGATGGCTTTGTTTACCATAACGTTAAGCCAATGATAAGAAATGAAGGCGAAAATACCAATTGCCAAACCTGTAGCGCTGGTTATCATCTTTTCATATAACCCACCTGCTATAAGGCCAATGCTAATATTATTAGCCAGCGAGATATTATAGAAAATCTTAATAACCCCTAATATGGTTCCTACAAACCCGAACATAGGTGCTATACCTGCTATAATACCTAATATATTAAGGTTCCTTTCAAGTTTATAGGCCTCAACCCTTCCTGCATTCTCCATAGACGATTCTATTTCATCTATTGGCTTGTTTAGCCTGTTAACCCCTTTACCCACAATACGCGCCACAGGGGTATCGGTATTCTTACATAGTGATTTAGCAGCATCTATATTATTATTCCTGAGGAAATCCTTCATAGTATCCATAAAGGTAGGGGTCGAACGGGTAGCTTTTTTAATATACAGGTAACGTTCTATCAGGAAGAATACAGCCAGTATAGAAAGAATAGCCAGGGGGTACATAACAACTCCCCCACTCTTTATAAGTTCCAAAAGGTTCATTTGCGCCTCGGCAGGAGGGGCAGCAGCTGGTAAATTAGTGGCGGCAGCCTTAGCTGTATCAGCTACAGCGGTAACTGTATTAGTAACAGCGGCGGCAGCGGCAGGTGCCTGAAGCAATATGTTGTACAACATAGGAGGGAATTTTAGAAGATTGATTTTTCAAAATGCTAAGGTATTTTACCCTCATGTTATATTTAATATAGCGTGCTGGAATATATGAACAAGGCAATGTTAGTTTGTAAGAACGAAAAATAGTATGTAATATTGCTTATGTTTGTGTTTAAATAATATTTATACTTGCGAAATAATCTGATTTTTTTCGTCCAACATTAACAGATAGCATATGAAAAAAACAACAGGTTCTTCCTCTAAAAAGGCCGCTGCAAAGCCAAAGAAGGCTACTGCAAAGGCACCTGCCAAAAAAACTACAGGGAAGAATGACAAAAAAACTTCTTCAAAAAAAGACGAAGAAGAAAAAAAAGTAAAGGCAGTAGGAAAAGCTAAAAAGGCTCCTAAACCGGCTAAGGCTGGTAAAAAGCCTAAATCTTCTAACGAGGACTTCTTTGAAGATGGGGATGAGAAGGAAGAAAAAGAAGAGGGCTTTTCTGAAGAAAGCGAAGAAATTGAATTCATTGAGGATGATGCATCCTTAACGGATCTTAATTCGCTAGATGATGACGAAGACGATTTTTACGGTGACGATTACTAAGCCCTAAGCTTAATATATCTTATTCAGGAGGAGTTACGCTATGTAAATAGCTCCTCCTTTGTTATTCCCCTTTGCACCGGTTACACTGCTAAGTGCATTTACATCTCCTCCCCACCTTAACACTCCCAGAAAAGCAAATACAAGTGCCTCCTTGTATTTTACTAATTCTGAATTAGGTATGACTATACTATAATCAGGGAGTTTTTCTTTTAGCTTCTTTATTAAATAGGTATTAAAAGCCCCGCCTCCTGTTATCAATATCTCTCCTTTTTTGCTTGAGTCTTCAATTACACTTGCAATCTGAATGACAATATGTTCTGTAACTGTAGCTAGTTTATCTTCAACTGAATTTTTTGCTTTCTCAAGAATTGGCAAAAAACTTTCCTCAAGCCATTCCCTTCCTAATGATTTAGGTGGTGATTTTTTATAAAAGGACAATGCATTTAGTTTCTGCAGTAGAATATTATCCACTTTTCCCTTTGCAGCTATAGCCCCTCCCTTATCATATTCCTTATCTATTTGAGAAGCTAACATATTCAGAATAATATTTACCGGGCAAATGTCAAAAGCAATTCTTTTTCCTCTCTTATCGAATGAAATATTAGCAAAACCGCCCAGGTTAATACAATGAGAAAAATCGGGGAATAAAAGTTTATCACCAATTGGGACTAATGGTGCGCCTTGGCCATTCATTGCAACATCCAAACTGCGGAAATCGCATACAACAGAAGGTCCACATGCTGCTACAATGGATGCACCATGCCCCAGTTGAAATGTGAATTGATTTGAAGGCTGATGAAAAATAGTGTGACCATGAGATGCAACAAAATCTATCTTACCCAAATGATTAGCAGATTTAAATTTTTTTACCTGTTCACCTAAATATTTCCCGTATTCATTGTTTAGCTTTAATAAATCCATACCCAATAATTGGGGGGCTGTTTGCAGTTTCTTCAGCCACAACTTATCATATTTAATTGTGGAAGCCTTTTCAATTGAAAAGGTCCACCTACCGGCCTTTCTGTTAAATACGCAATAAGCTATATCCAGTCCATCCAATGATGTACCAGACATTAGTCCTATTACATAAAATGTTTTCATTATTTGCCTTTACCAAAGCCCCAATATATACCCAGACCCCATGAAAAATATGTCATTGGACTTTTTATGTCGGAAGGCTCAAAACTGATACCGGCATTATTGATTCCAATAGCATATGGATCGAAAGTATAATTAATAGAGGTGAATGTCACTTCAAATCCTATTCTCAAATCCTCGTCAACGGTATATCCTTCCATTAGGCTTATCGTTTCAAAGGTTGGCTCAGAAGCCTTTATGTGTATAGGTGCAGATGTATAGTTTATAACGGCCTCACCAGCAAAGAGTGTAATAGAAGTCATGAAATCTTTCGCCATGGTTGTGTGATATCCAAAATCTAATCCACCCAGGTATGTAAACATATTAGGGGTAATAGTGTAATTAACCGGATTGATACTTATTGAAAATTCGGCATCCTGAAACTCTACCCCCCCGTATAAATGCTTGTTGATAGAAAATTGCTGAGCAACATGAAACATATAAATTCCAACAAGGCTTTTAAAGAAGGCATTGTCACCCATTGGGTATGGAACTTCAACTCCACCCTGCAAGGAATATTTATAATAGGTATCAGAGTTTGTATGAGTAGTGGTATTGGTTGAAGGCATCTGGTCATTATCCTGACCAATGGCATGCAATGAGGCGATTATCCCCAAACATAACAGGAAACTCTTTATATGGGTATTAACCTTCATTCCTTATAAACGTGGGAATGCCGTATTTATTTTGCAGCATTATTCTGCATTACCTCCATACTCACACCGGTAGTTGAATAGCCACCATCATGATAAAGATTTTGCATGGTCACCATTTTGGTATAATCTGAGAAGAGGGTTATGCAATAATCTGCACATGATTCAGCACTGGCGTTACCAAGTGGAGAAATAGAATCAGCATAGCCGTAAAAATCTTCAAAGCCTTTTATACCAGAACCTGCTGTAGTCTTAGTTGGTGATTGCGAAACACTATTTACACGTACCTTCTTTGCTTTACCATAATGGTAACCAAAGCTGCGAACAATCGATTCTAACATGGCTTTTGCATCTGCCATATCGCCATAAAAAGGGTATGCCCTTTGTGCGGCAATATATGAAAGTGCCACAACGCTTCCCCATTCATTCATAGCATCCATTTTCTTAGCTACTGCCAGCATTTTATGTAATGACATAGCCGATATATCAAGGCTCTTTGCATAGAAATCATAATTCAATCCATCGTATGGAATATTCTTACGAATGTTTGGCGACATACCAATTGAGTGTAACACAAAATCGATCTTTCCGCCCAATACTTCAGTAGATTTTTGAAACAAATTGGTTAGCTCTTCTACATTGGTAGCATCGGCAGGGATTACCTGCGATTTAGTAGCTTCAGCCAGCTTATTTATTTCGCCCATACGCAATGCAATAGGAGCATTGGTTAATGTAAATATAGCTCCCTCAGCATGTGCCTTTTCAGCAACTTTCCATGCAATAGAATTAGCATCAAGGGCTCCTGAAATTATACCTCTTTTGCCTTTCAATATATTGTGCGACATAAGTATTGTGTTTTAATTAAGACAAAGATAAAAGAAAACAGCCCCACCCTGACCCTCCCCTATAGTAAGGGAAAATAAAAACTCCTCAAGTCCTCCCTATCGGGGAGGATTTAGGAGGGGCCGCATTCTATTTTTGTAACAATTCAGTAGCAGTCTTTATAGCTGAACTGCCCGGTTTACCCATGCTTAACATATGGGCGATTTCCTCTACACGTTCTTCAGGGGAAAGCTGCTTAATACGGGTAACGGTCTTATTCTTCTGATCTTCCTTATATACCTGGAAGTGCGTATTGCCCCTGCTTGCAATTTGAGGTAGGTGGGTTATCATAATCACCTGCATAGATGAACTTATCTTTAACACCAGTTCTGCAACTTGCCCTGCCACCTGGCCCGATACACCTGTATCTATTTCATCAAATATTATGGTTGGCATATCGGTAAGTTTGGCAACAAGTGCTTTTATAACCAGCATAAGGCGCGATAATTCACCACCGGATGCAACCTTTTCAACTTCCCTAAGGTCTTTGCCTTTATTAGCTGAGAACATAAACCTGACAGCATCGGTTCCCAAATTAGAAAGCTCTATTAAGGTTTGTAAGTCTATTTTAAACCTTGCATTGGGCATTCCCAATGCTGCAAGATTCTTTTGAATATCTGTTTCCAGTTTAGGAGCAACCTTATTTCTGCCGGTACTAATGCGTGAAGCCATTTTCTTAAGCACATCTTCTAATGCATCTTTTTCTTTCTGCAAGGTGGCTATCTGGTTCTCGAGGGTAGATATACCATCCAGTCTGGAGGTTAGCTCTTCCTGTATTTTAAGTAATTCATCGGCGGTGTTTACCCTGTGCTTTTGAGCAAGGCGCAAAATAGTGTCTAATCTTTCTGATAACTCTCCAGCCTTTTTTGAGTCATGGTTTATTTTCTGTTCAATACTTTCTACTTCGCCAGATATATCCTTTAATTCTACAATCGTAGAATTTATCCTTTGTACCAGTTCTGCAATTGCAGCGTTATATGAAGCTACAGAGCTGAGTTTATTCTTCACATCAATCAGCGATGCAACAAGATTATGATTGCCTTGGCTCAACAAGTCCGATGAAGAACTTAGTAATGCCTTTATCTGGTCTGCATGAGTAAGCATATCAAGCTCCTCCTCCACTTTCTTTTCTTCACCTGATTCTATTTTAGCCTCTACCATTTCATTTACCTGGAACTCTAAATAATCCCTTTCCTTTCTTGCTTCTGCTTCGCGAATGATTAAGAACTCAAGTTCTTTAGCCACACTCTTATAACGTGTGTATTGCTTCTTATAATCATCTAGTAAAGTAGCATGGGCTGCATAAGCGTCAACTACTGATAATTGAAAACCTGATTCATTCAAAAGCAGATTCTCATGCTGGGAATGAATGTCAATAAGCTTCGAAGCGAGTGTCTTTATCTGAGAAAGATTAACAGGAGTATCGTTTATAAATGCACGCGACTTTCCTTCAGGAGATACTTCACGGCGAATAATTATCTCTTGGGAATAATCAAGATCATTTTGAGTAAAGAAATTTTTTATCTCCGGGTGCTTGCTGCTGAATTCCCCTTCAACAATACATTTCTTGGTCTTATCATTTACCAATTCCGATTCTGCACGCTGGCCTAGTAATAAAAAAAGAGCACCCAGCAAAATAGATTTACCTGCTCCTGTCTCACCTGTTATTATAGCCAGGTTATCAGGGAAAGCAACGTCAATTATGTCAATCAGGGCATAGTTACGAATATGTAAAGCGCGAAGCATGTAACAAAGATATGAAAGAGAACTTATTTATTTCCATACTGCACTAATGTTTTAAAATCATTTAATTTTACTTCGTGAAATATTTTTCTTTCAGCCTGCAATCATTTTCATTTGCCTTACGGATAATGCTGGGCTGTGCCATTGCATGGTGGTCGCTTTACCTTGTACATGATAAGAGCAAAGTATGGGCACTTATTTCGGTAATTATTGTTTCCGACCCCAATTTTGAAATACTTCGTAACAATGCTATTTCACGACTTATTAATACTACTGTAGGATGTGCATTAGGGCTTATATGCTTGTATCTTATAGGTATAAATGTTTGGGCACTTATGATTGGCATTATGGCTTCAGTTATTATCAGTACTTCATTCAAAAACTATCCATCAAGCTGGAAACTTGCACCCGCAACCGTTGTAATTATAATTGCCCCTTCAATATTTGAAAATACTGCAATACACGATGCCTTTGTATTTGCTCTTACACGTACTGCCGAGGTATTATATGGCTCACTCGTGGCCTTAGGATTAGGCTTTGTATATGCAAAACTTCGCCAGTGGGCAATAAAAAAATGAAGCAAGTTATCACGGCGAATACTTCATCACCACATATGACTCATCTACATGGTATTTATTACCACATCGGTCGCATTTCTCACGGATAGATGCCGGATATTTCTTGGTTTCTTTGAACCCCAATCTATTGAAGAAAGAAGGTATAACAGTAACTAAATAGACCTCATGCTTTATTCCTGACAGAAACCTTTTAACGAGTTCCTCACCTAATCTTTTACCACGGTACTTTTCTATTACACCTATTGTGCATAATTCCGTACTGTCTTTGTGTGCCTTTATGCGGCCAAATGCTGCCAATTTACCATCATACAACAATATTTTAAACTGCTTTTTATCGACTCCCTCATCGTCGAGCCAATATTCATGCACGTAGTTTTTTACTACTTCCAACTCTGCCTCCGTAGGTTCACGGAAAAGTATAGCAGCCATCATTCCTGAATTTACTTCTATAAATACTTATAGATGAAAACTAAGACTCTAATTTACGCTAAAAAAATGAATCTATTTACAGTTTGGGGAATATTTTCAAGCTCATATCCAGGCTCTTAACGCTATGTGTAAGCGAACCGCAGGATATATAATCTACGCCTGCTAAAGCATATTGGCGAATGTTGGCTTTGGTTATACCACCCGAAGCCTCAGTTTTATACTTCCCATTAATAAGTTTAACAGCTTTGGTTATTTCCTTAGGTGAGAAATTATCGAGCAAAATTCGCTGTACACCTCCGGTAGCTATAACATTTTTCACCTCATTCATATTGTCTGCCTCAATTACAATATCGAGTTTCTTTTTGTTTTGCTTTAAATACTTATGAGTAGAATCTAATGCCTGTTTTACTCCACCTGCAACATGTATGTGGTTATCTTTTATCAATATCATATCATATAATCCCCAACGGTAGTTAGTTGCACCACCAATTACTACAGCCCATTTTTCGAGTAAACGAATACCCGGAGTTGTTTTACGGGTATCTATCACTTTTGCTTTAGTTCCTTTGCACAATGTTGTCAGTTCATGCGCCTGGGTGGCAATACCACTCATGCGTTGCATGCAGTTAAGCACCAATCTTTCTGCCATTAATAAAGAACGTGCCGGACCCTTTACATAAAAAGCTATATCGCCCTTCTTAACTGCTTTTCCGTCCTTGATCTTTACTTCAACCTTAATTTCAGGTACACCCTTCAACAAGCTCAGGGTGACATCATGCTGTGCCTGTAGTAGCATTAACTCCTCTGTCTTTCTAAAAATTAGTTGAGCCAGTTCAACACCTGCTATAATGCCATTGTCTTTTACCAACAACTGGCCTTCTGCCATAGTATTGGCAGGAACTGTAGCAAATGAGGTATGGTCGCGCTCACCAATATCTTCCTGCAAAGCAAGATCGATGAAAGCGTTCAGTTTCTTTTCGAAAACCGTTGTATGGAATATGTCTTTTGTTGATGCCAAAATCAAGGATATATTTGTCAAAAATACAGTTATCTGATGAAAGTAACGCTAATTGCAATTGGGGACCACGAAGACAAATACTTATCGGAAGGCTTTAACCTGTATGCAAAACGCTTGCAGCATTATCTTTCATTCGATACCCTGCTTATACCATCATTAAAGAAAAAAGGCCAGAGCAAAGAAGCAACTATGGAAGCTGAAGCCAAAGAAGTACTGAAAAAGATAGGCCCTTCGGACCTGCTTATTTTATTGGATGAAAAGGGTAAGGAATATTCATCAACCGAACTGGCTGCCCAAATGCAGAAATACCTTAACATGCCGGGCAAAAAAATGTTCTTTTTAATTGGTGGTGCATTTGGCTTTGCTCCTGAAATATACCAACGTGCTAATCAAAAGATATCCATGTCCAAGCTGACATTTAACCACCAAATGGCACGCCTCTTCTTCCTTGAACAACTTTACAGGGCCATGGCAATACTTAAGGGTGAGCCTTATCATCATGGCCCCTCCTAAATCCTCCCCAATAGGGTGGACTTAATATTATTTCCGCTTCCCACAGAGGAGGGACAGGGTGAGGCAACTATTCTTTTATCAGCCCAAAATCAACCGCTATCCAATAAGTGCTAAAAAAACCTGCATTGATAGAAAAAGCTCCTGTTTGTCCACCTTGCTTAGGAGAATCACCGGGGTCGACCATTAAGTTATGGCCTAGGTTCGTTACCTCGTAAAAAATAATTTGTTCTGTTCCAGTGCTATCACAATATGCCTTTCTTACAATTTCAGGTTTGCTGGCAAATGAGCTAACAGTTTTAGTGGGTACTGTATCGGTATGCAGCAATGGTGCCCATTGCTTTATAAGGTGATAGGAATTTTGCTCATTCACAACATTATCCTTAGTACCATGCATTATAAGCATCCGAGGATATTTGCCTTTATAGTTTGGGTTCTGTTCCCTAACATAACTCGCAAATTCCTTTGAGCTCATATCTTCAGGTTTTTCCATAGCCGGTAAAGCATTAAAGGCATTGAGCCAAGGTGTAAATGGCCCGCCTGCCAGTACAGCGCCCATATTAAAAAGATCAGGATAATCAGCCATAAGCGCCACGCTCATTATAGCCCCTGCCGAAAGGCCATAGACAAATATTCTACTAGTATCTATTGAAAGGCTATCGGTGGCATAGTCTATCATTTGAACCATGGAAAGCACTTCACCCTTATCTTTTAAAATATTGCTGTTTTCAAACCAGTTAAAGCAGCTTGATATATTATTCAGGGCTCTTTGCTGGGGATAGATTACATAAAACCCATAGGTATCTGCCAGTTTGCTCCAACCTGACTCATCGGCAATTGTTTTGGCATTTTGGGTACAGCCATGAAGGGCAAGTACTAAAGGCATACGCTGATGCTTTTGCCCTGCCATTGGTGGTTTATGCAAAAACATTTTAAGGCTACCCGGGTTCGAACCGAATTTCTTTACCTCTACCAAATCATCCTGCCCCTTTGCCTGCAGCCCAAGGCCGAGAATAAATACTATGAATATAGCCCTCATAGAACCAAAAGTAAAGAATTCTGGCCTCCCTTAATCCCTCCTAAGGAGGGAACCTGACAGATGCCCTCCCTATTGGGGAGGGTTGGGGTGGGGCCATCTGCCACCTGCCTGTCATACCTCTGCCATTATTTCACTATTGGCCTATGGCATAGTAATTGATATAGAAAGGGTAAATAAACAAGTAAACAGACCCTTAAAACAAATAGTTATGAGCAAGATCATTGGAATCGACTTAGGAACAACAAACTCGTGCGTAGCAGTAATGGAAGGCAGTGAGCCAACCGTAATAGCCAACAGCGAGGGAAGGCGTACAACCCCTTCAATCGTCGCTTTTGTAGAAAACGGCGAACGTAAAGTAGGCGACCCGGCTAAGCGCCAGGCAATAACAAACGCCAAAAAAACAGTATATTCTATCAAGCGCTTTATGGGGCATACATTTGCCGAAGTGCAAGATGAATTAAAAAGAGTACCTTATACAGTAGTTAATGAAAATAACACTCCGCGTGTACAGATAGATGACCGCAAGTTCACAGCACAGGAAATCTCCTCTATGATACTTCAGAAGATGAAGAAAACAGCTGAAGATTATCTTGGCCATGAAGTAACCGAGGCGGTTATTACTGTACCTGCATATTTTAATGATGCACAACGCCAGGCTACCAAAGAAGCAGGCGAAATTGCAGGCTTAAAAGTACGCCGTATCATTAATGAACCTACTGCAGCAGCATTGGCTTATGGCTTAGACAAGAAGCATAAGAACATGAAGATAGCGGTGTTCGACTTAGGTGGTGGTACATTCGATATATCTATCCTTGAATTAGGCGAAGGTGTATTTGAAGTAAAATCTACCAACGGTAACACCCACTTAGGTGGTGACGACTTTGACCAGGTAATTGTAGACTGGCTGGCGGACGAATTTAAAAAAGATGAAGGCCTGGACCTCCGTAAGGACCCAATGGCACTTCAACGTTTAAAAGAAGCTGCTGAAAAAGCCAAGATAGAGCTTTCAAGTTCTACCTCTACCGAAATTAACCTGCCATATATTATGCCGGTTGATGGTATGCCAAAGCACTTGGTAAAGACACTTTCAAAAGCAAAATTTGAACAATTGTGCGATAAGCTGATACAGGCTTGCTTACCTCCTTGCGAAAAAGCAATGAGCGATGCAGGACTTAAGAACTCAGATATCGACGAAGTTATATTAGTAGGTGGTTCTACCCGTATACCTGCCATACAGGCATTGGTAGAAAAATTCTTCGGCAAGGTTCCTTCAAAAGGAGTTAACCCTGACGAAGCAGTAGCAGTAGGTGCTGCAGTGCAAGGCGCTGTATTAACAGGCGAAATAAAAGACGTATTGTTGCTTGATGTAACGCCTCTTTCAATGGGTATTGAAACATTAGGCGGAGTAGCTACAAAGCTTATTGAATCGAACACTACCATACCTACACGTAAATCGGAAACCTTTTCTACAGCGGCTGACAACCAGCCTTCGGTAGAGATACATATAGTACAAGGTGAACGCCCTATGGCAAAAGATAACCGTACACTGGGCCGCTTTATACTCGACAGTATTCCGCCTTCACCAAGGGGCATACCTCAAATTGAAGTAACATTCGATATTGATGCTAACGGAATACTGAATGTATCGGCTAAGGACAAAGCAACTGGCAAATCACAACACATACGTATCGAGGCAAGCTCAGGCTTAACCGATGCTGAAATTAAGCGTATGAAAGAAGAAGCTGCTGCAAATGCCGATGCAGATAAGAAAGCAAAAGAAGAAATTGAAAAATTCAATGCTGCTGATGCTCTTATCTTCCAAAGCGAAAAGCAAATGAAGGAATTTGGTGAAAAGATCCCGAAAGAAAAGAAAGAAGCCATATTGAAAGGCCTTAGCGAATTGAAAGATGCACATAAGGAAAAAGACATGGCTAAGATAGAAGCTGCTACCGCTACGCTTAACACTGCATGGCAGGCTGCTTCAGAAGAAATGTACAAAGCCACACAGGATGCTAACACAGGCTCAGCACCAAATGGTGAAACAGCCAATAACCCTGAAGGCGAAAAGAAGGACAATGAAGTGAAAGATGTGGACTTTGAAGAAGTAAAAGACGATAAGAAATAATAGCTATAAGAGATAAACGATGAGCTATAAACAATAAACCACAAAGACCCCCGCAGAAATGCGGGGGTTTACTTTTTATGATTACTTCCATTCACTACACAAATTTTAAAGCATTAAAAAACTTTTCCCTATATCTTAAGGACTTTAATGTTTTAACTGGGCCAAATAATAATGGTAAGTCTACACTTCTAGATGGTTTGCGTGTCTTACAGGCAGCATATAGGTATGCAGTTCGCTATAATCCGACTTTTATAAATAACCCTCATAATGCTAAAGTTCAATTAGGCTATGTTATTCCGAAGTCAAGTATTCCAATATCCGTTGAAAATGTCCAAACAGATTATAATACGTCAGAACCAGCTATTATTGAATTCAAACTGGATTAGGGTCAAGTATTGAGCCTGTTTTTTCACCCCGATCATCAGACTTATCTTTTTATAGAGACAAAAGGGAAGCAACCAAAAACTGCTAGCGTTTTCCGGAAAGAATTTCCACTTAATATCTCTATTATACCTACACTCGGTCCTTTTGAAATTGAGGAAGAACTGCTAGACGATGAATATGTGAAGAGATGGTATGGCAGTCGAAGGTCTCCAAGAATGTTTAGAAGTTTCTGGTTTTATAATAAACAAAGCTTTGGCGAGTTTAAAAAGTTGGTTGAACAGACATGGAAAGGTATGTCCATATTATCACCGGAAAGAAAGACCCCTTTTTCGAAGGAATTAATGATGTTTTATGAAGAAAATCATATCTCCCGTGAAATATGCTGGGCTGGCTTTGGATTTCAAATCTGGCTTCAATTACTTACACATATTTGTAACTCAACATCAACAGATTTACTTGTTGTAGATGAGCCTGAAATATACTTACATCCGGATTTACAGCATAGAATATTGGACATTTTGAAAAATGCCTCTCCTAATATTATTATTGCCACACACTCAGTTGAGATTATAAACACTGTTGAACCTTCCGAAGTTTTATTGATTAACAAAATTAATAAAGGAGCCAAACGAATTTCAGATTTAGATGGGTTACAAAGTATATCTAATATACTTGGGAGTGGACAAAATATTCAATTAACCAGGTTGGCAAGAGGCAAAAAAATATTGTTTGTTGAAGGCAAGGACCTAAAGTTGTTAAATAAACTTGCAAAAATTATTAAACTGAATGAGCTTTTTAATGATGGAGTACTGACAGTAATACCAATTGAAGGATTTAGTCAACATGAAAAAATACTTCATACTAATTGGGCTTTTGCTAAAATACTAGGCGAAGAATTAAAAATTGCAGTGCTTCTTGATCGCGATTATAGAACAAATGAAGAAAATGATGATGTACTTAAAAAGCTCAATAATGAAGTAGCGTTAGCTCATGTCCTCAATAGAAAAGAAATAGAGAATTACTTTATCATACCAAAAGCAATTAAAAAAGCCATTGATAATAGAATAGAAGAAAATATTAAGAATGGAAATTTTAAAACCCCACCAAAGTACAATCTTGATAGTATACTGAATGAAATAACTGAAGATCTCAAGGAGAATACACTTACTCAATTACTAGCACACCGATTAAAACTTTATAGAAGATTGGGTAAGGATGAAGCCACAGTAATTGGTGGCGCGAATCAAGATTTTAATAAGGGCTGGAAAAACATGAGTTATAGATTCAGTATAGTATCAGGAAAGGAATTCATGGCATTATTAAATATTCACCTTCAAAATAATTTGAAATTGACAATTACAAATACTCAAATTGCAAACAATGCAAATATTGATGATTTAGGTGGCGATATTATTGAATTTCTTGTCGCTTTAAATAAGCTGAAAGGTAAAAATTAACCCTGCTGTCCTGAAAACTTATTTCTTCCCAAACACCTTATACTGTCTCTCTTTCATAATCTCAGCAATCTCCTTGCCATCTCCACCCTGCTCGCTTAGCTTTTGTATAATGTTCTTATAACTGGCTTCATCCCTGTCCTGGCTCAGTTTAAAAACATGGTCAATGCTTTCTATTTCTACTTCAAAGGCTACAATAGCTTTCATAAGTGGTTGCTTGTATTGTTCAGGCAGGTTATCGAAGATAGTAGATGAACCCTGCTTCTTATTTTCAAAGTGCAGGCTAAGTTTTTTCAGTACTTCAATCAGTCCATTCTCATCAAGGAATTTTATCTTCCCTTTTGCATGCACGCTCATATAATTCCATGTCGATGCCTGGCTTGGGTTGCTGTACCATGTGGCACTAACGTATGTATGTGGTCCGGTAAATACAGCCAGCACACCCGGGTTCTTCATAAATGCCTTATGATGGTCGGTGTTACGCATTATATGGCCCGTAAGAAAATGCACTCCGTTCCTCTCTTCTATAAATACAGGTAATTGCGTAGCCACAGGTTTATTATGTTCATCGCAGCCACTTAAAAAAGCAAATGGGTGCTTATGAATAAACTGGATGATTACACCCTTATCTTCTTCTTTATAGTATGGTAAATCGTACATAAAGCAAAGCTAATAATTCTATACTATTTGGCCGCTCCGTGGCAAAAGCGAGATTTGATGCGAAGCGCACCCAACAAGGAAAAGCCATTTGAATCCTTAAGATGATAATATAGACATCGAAGCTGGTCCCTATGGGATTGCGTTGGAGCGGCCTAGCTTTTTGGTTCTTTTTAAGCGATGTAAAAAGAACAAAAAATGAGGTTGTTCACCTACTAAAGAATAGATTATGTATCCATTCGTCCTCACCCCTTTTGTTCCCCTCTCCTTATTCAATGAGAGGGGTTGCAGATAGAGATGTATTGAAGTGATTACCCTCTCCTTTTGCAAGGAGAGGGCAGGGTGAGGTGCCCCCTTTTTCCTATATTTGTTTCATTATAACCATCTCAAACCCATTCATCATGAAAAAACAATTACTTATTTTATCTGCTGTGTTACTTGCTTTTACTGCGCAGGTGGCGCATGCACAACAAGACACCGTCTTTAATCCGGGCTTTGAAGTCTGGAGCAATGATCCTCTTGCATCAGGCGCAATGAACCCTAACGGTGGTAATGGTAAAACCGGCTGGTGGGATTACAACTTCTTCAATTATTCCCTATTAGGTTCAAGCCCTATTGCGGTTACCCAGTGCTCAGATACTGTTCATGGTGGAAAGTATTCTGCACGTATTGAATCAGTAGTATATACCCCTACTTCTTACACCCACCTTGCACCTTATGGTTTTAAAGATACCAATGGTATTTTAGTAACCGGGAATGTAACTATTACTACCGGTGTAACATTTAAAACGGGTATACCATTTACTTCCAAATTGACCAATTTCAGCTTCTATTACCAATACCAACCAAACGGAGTTGATAGTGCTGTATGTAGTATAGCCGTTTATAAATGGAATGGCACTACCCGCGTACTTAAGGGCGGAGGACAATTAAAAATAAATGCTTCAACAGCAGGAAAAGGATGGCAGCAGGCTAATGTTGCAGTATATGATACAGCAACACCTGATACTGTACTTATTAAGTTTAGCTCTTCTTCTCTCTTGAGCAAGCCAAAACCAGGCAGCCTTTTATATGTTGACGATGCAGCTGTAACCCTTATTACCGGTGTTACTGAACCATTTGTAATTGGAAGCGGAATTCAGGTTTATCCTAACCCTGCTTCTAATTCAATCAAGTTTAACATTACAGGTATGAACAATGTAGCTACTGTTTCAATCTTTGACATTACCGGCCAGAAGATAAACAGCACCGAAGTTCATAATGGTGTAACCACGGTTAATACCCAGGCTTTAAGCAATGGTATTTATTTCTACCAGGTTTACGATAACAATGGTAGCGTTGTTAAAGCCGGCAAGTTCAGTGTAGTTAAGTAATTACCTATTTTATTTTTAGAAGGCCCTGGCAGAATCGTCAGGGCTTTTTTATTTACCAAATTGCGACCTCTCTCCTTTTCATTCCCCTCTCCTTGGCAATTGCGCAATGTGAATGAAGCAATCGCAAACTCCTTAATTATAAAAAAGATAATCAGTGAGCAACGAGAGGGCAGGGTGAGGTTAAAAAAAAGGGGAAGCAATGCTTCCCCTTACTTATATCTTATAATTTATCTCTTAGCTCTATTTTCCCGCTACCGAGAACTTAACCATTTCCACACGGCTAGCACCTACCATTTTAAGGAAGTAAGTTCCTTCAGCAAGCCTAGATACATCAATTGTATACGAGTTTGCATTAGGTATTACCTTTTCGGTTGATACTTCTCTGCCAGTCATATCATATACCGATATCGTATTGGCCGCAAAGCTATTATCGGTAACATTAATAGTAAGCTTGCTGTTTGTTGGCACAGGGTATACCTTTATAGTAGGGTTATAGGAATATTGTTGTATTCCAACTGCAGTTCCAACCAATACACTGTCAACTTCAACACATCCTGCTGAATCAGTCACGGTGCAAGTATAGGTTCCTGCGCAAAGGCCAGTGGCTGTATCTTTATTACCGCCTGATGGGGACCAGCTATAAGTATATTTAGACGTTGGTCCGGTAAGCACAACCCATGCTTTGTTATTACAAGGCATAGATACAGTAGTATCAGCCTGCACAATAAATGCAGGTGGTTGGTTAACTGTAACTGTATCTCTTAATCTGCACTTATTGGAATCTCGTATAGATACAATATAAGTACCTGCTGATAATCCTGTAGCAGTATTAGAGGTATTACCCGGAGGTGTCCATGTATATGTATATGGTGATACTCCACCATAAGGATTTACAATTATACTTCCGTTATTAGAACCATAACAGGTAGCATTAGTTATAATATTGCTATCAGTCACCGCAGTAGCAGGTTGGATTATGGTAACACTATCAATATTACTGCAACCATTACTATCGGTTACGGTTACTGTATATGTTCCGGCACTAACATTACGTATGTTATTAGCGGTGGACCCTGAAGACCAGGAATAAGTGTACGGAGAAGTTCCGCCGGTAACATTAACAGTAGCCCTTCCCGTTGTTTGTCCATAACAAGCTACCTCACGAATACCCGTCATAGTATCATGTAAAACATTAGGCTGGGTTATCAGAACTGTTGAAAGTGCCATACAGCCAACCGAATCGGTAGCAGTAAACACGTATGTATTAGGGCCCAAACCGGAAGCCGCAGTATCAGTTCCGCCTGAAGGCGACCAGCTATATGTATCAGGCCCCATTCCACCCGTAACCCTGAATAAAGCAGAACCATTAGCGCTGCCAAAGCAGGTAATATTAGTCGCACTTATCAATGAATCTTTAAGTGTGGTACTATCTGTAACTATTGCCGATGGATTTATGCTACATCCGTTTCCATCTGTTACAATGCAGGTATAACTTCCGGCAGAGAGTCCGGTAATGGAGTCTGTTGTATTTCCACCCGGAGCCCAGCTGTATGTATATGAACCGACCCCGTTAGAAGCTGTAACACCGACTGAACCATTAGGTGTTTTACAAGAAGACGGAACAACAAACATAGTATCAAGTATAGCATTAGGTTGGGTAATAGTTATAGTATCACTATTCCTGCATCGGTTAGAATCGGCTACATTAACAACATATGTACCTGCAGTCAGACTATTTGCTGTAGCCGCTGAACCGCCTGATGGTGTCCAGTTATATGTATAAGAGGGTGTTCCACCACCTGCCACAACTGTTGCCGCTCCATTGTTACCTGCATTACATTTATCATTAGTAACCGATGAAGTTGTAACTGTAAGTGGTGCAGGCTGTGTAATATTTACATTCACAGTATTTGAACATCCTGTACCATCGGTAATAGTAACAGTATATGTTCCTGCAGAAAGCCCATTAGCCCCATCGAGTGTATCAGCCGAAAAATCAGTAACGGTTGGCGACCAGCTCCACGTATATGGTCCGCTACCGCCAATTTCACCGGCAACGAAAAGCACAGCATCTCCATTTGATTGTCCGTAACACTTCTCATTAGTTTGAGTAACAACAGTAGCCGCTATAATACAGAACATTGGCTTCTTTGTGATAGTATCCTTTGGCTCCCATCTGAATTCATTGCCGGCTGATGCATTAAACATCATACCCATTAATAATAAAGCTGAAAGAATTGATAAAAGTTTTTTCATGATTAGGTATTTATACTGTTCTTTTCTGTGTTAAAAATAAGTTTTGGTCCGCTAAGATAGTAATTGCTCAATACCAATGACGTAAATCCTGCCTCAAACCCAATGCCAAAGGCATATTTATATCCATTTCAAGTATTGTGCTTTTTAACACCTTCATGTTAATAAACTATTTATTAAAAACAAAACTATCCTGGGTACTTTACAAGTAGGGCAACACAAGGAAATTACTTAACATTTTATTAATCCACCAACCATACCCAGATAATATTGGAGCCTCACCTTTGTATCACTAAAAAGAAGGTTTTATGTACTCAAAGAGAAAGTACATAGTCAGAATACTCCAAACAGCCTTTTTTATCTCGACTCCCCAACTAGGCTTCATCCAGTTTTATAATCAAAGCCATGAAGTTCTTCCTAAACTTCACCTGCAAAAGACAAGCACAAGTTACAATTCTGCCAAACGTAAGATATTTTTCCTTCAGGAATCACCAGGCATTTACACGGACCAGTCCCTCTATATAAATAGAAAAAGACTACTAACCCAATAATTCATTCCCCAATGAAAACAAACAAAAAAAACGGCTTACTGAATGATGTAAAAATTCACTTAGCCGCCAGCCTCTCTATTATTCTAATTATGCTGGCTCCTTTATCCGGATTCAGCCAATGTGAAAACCAAAGCCAAGGTGGCTCTATCAAAATACTCACCTGGAACATACAAATGTTGCCACACCGTTGTGTGCATATCGGCCAATTTAAAAGAGCAAAAGAAATTGTAGAAGTATTAAAGAACCAGGAAGCCGATATAATTGTATTTGAAGAGGCATTCGATAAAAAGTCACGTAATATTATACGTGAAGGTCTTAAGGCTGTATTTCCATATGAATCGGGCGACCCTGGTAAGAACAAATTCTATAAGATAAGCTCAGGAGTGTGGATATTAAGTAAGGTGCAAATCAATATTGTAAAACAGATATTTTTTAATGAATCTAAAGGTTCTGACAGGCTTGCTTGTAAAGGCGCCATACTGGTAGAAGGCCAAAAGAATGGCTTTTGCTTTCAGTTAGTTGGTACCCACTTACAATCTGACCTTGACAATGGCAAGAATGTACAACCTATCAGGAACGTACAATACGCCCAGATACGTACAGAATTACTCGAACGTTACGCAGAAGATGGGGTACCACAGTTTGTAGCCGGCGACTTCAATACTATTCAGGCTGATTCAGGTAGCTATACCCGCCTGGTAAGCACACTTAAACTTACCCAATGTCCGCTGGAAGGTGATCGTTGCTTCTCTTACGATTATGGTAATAATGATGAAATTGTCGGTCCACAAGGACCTCCACAGCTGATAGATTATGTCTTCTACTCAAACAAAGAAAATGCTTCACTGGTTGGAAAAATGCACATAATGGTATTCCGCAAACAATGGGATTCAACCCACATTGACCTTTCCGACCATTTTGCTCTGGCGGCAGAATTTCAGTTCTAGGAGCTCCTTTTTAAGCTAAAGTGGAGCATTCGGGCAATGATTATGGGCAAACCCCAAATTTCTGTTAAAAAATACATTTGTATGTGTAAATTTGCCCAATGGACGTTCAAGACGCAGTTGAGATTCTATTAAAAACCATACATGATGACCTTCATGGTAGAATTGTGTGGTCTAAGTTCCTTGACGAAAAATCAGACGGCTATGGTGAACGTGGCGCTAGTGAGATACGTGGCTCATATTCAAGAGCATTAATAATTCTTATTGATGAGAAATTATGCAATAAGGTTCCCAACAGCGACATTATTGAAATTGCCCAGAAAGGTATAGATGCTAAGGGTGATTACATTAGATATCTTAAAAAGAAAAAGACTACTCTAACATTAGAGAAGCTACGCAGAATTGCTCCCATTGCATCGTTCATAATTGTACTTATAAGCTTTATTATTACTATGCTGAAAAAGAACTCAGCTAATCATGCTGCTTATAAACCACCTACAACCATTAAAGCAAAAGACACAAAAAGCACAGGCAAGAAATAGTACTAAACTTCATTTTTCTTAACTTGCATTAAAATCCTACCAGCTATGATAACACGCCCCTTCAATTTCAAAAAATGGATAGACGAAAACCGCGATAAGCTAAGGCCTCCTGTAAACAACAGACTCGTTTATAAAGACGCCGAGTTTATCATTATGGTTGTAGGTGGACCTAATGCCCGCAAGGATTACCACTTTAATGAAAGTGAAGAATTTTTTTACCAATTGGAAGGGGATATTTTAGTAAGGATACAGGAAAATGGCAAAGCAGTTGATGTACCCATTAAAGAAGGGGAAATATTTCTGCTTCCACCACGTACACCGCACTCCCCTATCCGTGGTGAGAATACGGTTGGGCTTGTAATTGAACGCCAGCGTCACCCTAATGAAAACGATGGACTGATGTGGTTTTGCGAAAAATGCAATAACCCATTGTACGAAGAGAAGTTCTTTCTAACAAGTATTGAGAAAGACTTTATACCGGTATTCAAAAGGTTCTATGGTTCACAAGAATTACGGACCTGCAAGAAATGCGGGCATGTAATGGAATCAGATAAACGCTTTGTAGAGCAAGCTGCCAGCTAAAAGCGCTATGCTGACCATAGACATACACACACATATTATTCCTGAAAATGTACCCGATTATGTTAAGAAATTCGGGTATGGAGATTTTATCCATTTAGAACACCATAAGCCTTGCTGCGCCCGCATGATGAAGGGCGATAAGTTCTTTCGGGAGATTGAAAATAATTGCTGGAGCGCTGAAAAAAGAATGGATGAATGTGCACACCATCATGTAGATGTTCAGGTTCTGTCTACCATTCCTGTTATGTTCAGTTATTGGGCAAAAGCAAAAGACTGTCTTGAGGTTTCGCAATACCTGAATGACCATATTGCAGATATCGTCCATAAATATCCACGTAAGTTTATTGGCTTAGGTACTATTCCAATGCAGGACCCTGCAATGGCAATAAAAGAATTAGAACGCTGCAAAAGCATTGGGCTTGCAGGTATACAAATAGGTTCGCATGTAAACGATTGGAATTTAAATGCTACAGAACTATTCCCAATTTTTGAAGCTTTTGTAAAACTTGATATGGCTGTTTTTGTGCACCCATGGGAAATGATGGGAGAACAGAAAATGGCAAAATACTGGCTACCATGGCTAGTGGGCATGCCTGCGGAAACATCATTGGCTATATGCTCTATGATATTTGGGGGTGTTTTTGAAAGACTGCCAAAACTGCGAGTTGCATTTGCTCATGGCGGTGGCTCTTTTCCTGCTACTATTGGCAGAATAGAACACGGCTTTAATTGCAGGCCCGACCTTGTGGCAATTGATAATAAGGTTAATCCTCGTGAATACATAGGCAAGTTCTATTTAGACTCATTAGTTCACGATAAGGCAATGCTACAATATATAGTTGACCTTTTCGGTACTGACCATATAGCATTAGGTTCTGATTATCCTTTCCCATTAGGCGAAGATAGACCCGGAGAACTTATTCGCAGCATGGGTTTTAGTACTGACGAAACAGAAAAACTCCTTTCTGGTGCTGCACTAAGCTGGCTGAATAAGAAGAAAGAGTTATTTATTTAAGCCTTCAATCTGTTTCATCTGTCATTACGTATATTAGTCAGATGAAGAAGCTTTCAATCTTATTCCTTTTAATTTCTCTCCAATCCTTCGCTCAAAAGGATAGTTCAGCTATCAGCCAGAATAAATCATTTGCGTTTAATTATGAGAATGATTTCTTCACTGCTACCGACAGGTATTACACACAAGGAATAAGGCTCGAGTATGTGCTTCCTGTGTTCAATAAATTACTGCTGATGAAAACCCTACCTCATTTATCAGGTGCAGTTATGCAATATGGCTTATCTGTTTCACAGGATTGTTATACTCCAACCGAAGTAACTACACCCACCATTCGTTATGGCGACAGGCCCTA
>DATHOD010000132.1:0-12238 GCA_035485295.1 Bacteroidia bacterium | reverse complement strand
CGTTATGAAGAAAATAGCATTAATAACAGGGGCTACCGCAGGCTTTGGAGAAGCAATTGCGCATGAACTTGCCAGCCATAACTATAATATAATAATTACCGGAAGAAGAAAAGATAGACTGCAGAAAATTCAGAAGGAATTAGAAACAAATCATGGGGCTGAGGTACTTGCATTGAATTTTGATGTACGCAAACTTGATGAGGTGAAAAAGAACCTATCTGCTTTGCCGGAAAAATGGCAACAGATTGATGTACTTGTAAATAACGCGGGTCTTGCCAGTGGACTCAGCAGCATACAAGAAGGTGATACAGAAGACTGGGAAAAGATGATCGACACCAATGTAAAAGGTTTGTTATTCGTTACCCGTACCATTTCACCTTTTATGATAAAGAACAAAAAGGGACATATTATAAATATTGGCTCAGTTGCAGGTAAAGAAGTATATGCTAATGGCAATGTGTATTGCGCAACAAAACACGCTGTAGATGCACTTACCAAGGCCATGAGAATTGATCTGCTACAACATGGTATAAAGGTTACCGGTATATGCCCGGGTATGGCAGAAACAGAATTCTCGCTTGTACGCTACCATGGCGATGAAGCAAAGGCAAAGAATGTCTACAAAGGAATTGATGCTCTTACAGCGAAAGATATAGCTGAAGTGGTTTACTTTGCAGTATCGCGCCCTGCACATGTTAATATAAGCGATGTAGTAATTACACCAACCCAACAGGCGACTGCTACGTATGTAAACCGTAGAGAATCCTAAAGAGAACCTATCATCTTCTTAGGGTCAACCCACTGGTCAAACTGTTCATTAGTAAGCAAGTTTAACTCTAATGCTGCCTGGCGAAGTGTTTTATTTTCCTTGTGCGCCTTCTTAGCAATCTTAGCTGCATTTTCGTATCCAATATGGGTATTCAATGCCGTAACAAGCATTAATGAATTTTCAAGGTTCTTGGTTATATCTGCATAATTAGGTTCTATTCCAACTGCGCAATGTTCATTGAATGAATTGCATGCATCGCCTATCAATCTAGCCGAAATAAGCAGGTTATAAATAATAACCGGCTTGAATACATTCAGTTCAAAATGCCCATTCATTCCACCTATAGAAATAGCCATATCGTTACCCACTACCTGTGCAGCTACCATTGTCATAGCCTCACACTGGGTTGGGTTTACTTTACCTGGCATAATAGATGAACCCGGTTCATTTTCAGGAATAAGTATCTCGCCTATTCCACAACGTGGACCGGAAGCAAGTAGACGAATATCATTTGCAATTTTCATGAGTGATACTGCAAGTTGCTTTAATGCGCCTGATGTTTCAACCATAGCATCGTGCGCTGCTAACGATTCATATTTATTTTCAGCTGTGATAAATGGCAAGCCTGATACTTTTGAAATTTTATCTGCCACCAATACTGCATAGCCTTTAGGAGTATTTAATCCAGTACCTACCGCAGAACCACCCAAAGCCAGTTCTGAAAGGTGGGCCAGTGTATTCTTTAATGCTTTTAAACCATGGTCTAGTTGAGAAACATAACCGGAAAATTCCTGGCCAAGTGTTAATGGAGTTGCATCCATTAGGTGAGTACGTCCTATTTTCACTATGTCCATGAACGCTTTTGCCTTCTTATCAAGAGTGTCGCGAAGAAGCTTAACATTTGGAATGGTATTTTCCACTATCAGCTTATAAGCTGCAATATGCATGGCGGTGGGGAAGGTGTCATTTGACGATTGTGATTTATTCACATCATCATTTGGGTGTATTTCTTTCTTTTCGTCTAATAATTTACCACCCAACAATACATGTGCACGATTGGCAATTACTTCGTTCACATTCATGTTCGATTGTGTACCCGAGCCTGTTTGCCATACCACAAGCGGAAACTCATTATCATGTTTTCCGGCTAGTATTTCATCACATACGGTAGAGATAATATCGCACTTTTCCTTAGGCAATACTTTCAATTCAAAATTTGCCATAGCTGCCGCTTTCTTCAACATTGCGAAAGCATAGATAACTTCAATAGGCATGCGCTGCCCTCCTATTTTAAAGTTATTACGTGAACGTTCGGTTTGAGCGCCCCAATACTTATCAGCCGGTATTTGTACCGGGCCCATGGTATCTTTTTCAGTTCTGAATTCCATAGTTTTTAGTTTTTGAATTTATTTTAATAAGTCAATTACTCTTTCGGGTGGCCTGCCAATAACTGCTTTGTTTCCTTCAATGGCTATAGGCCTTTCAATCAAAATCGGGTTCTTGCACAATACCTTTATCCATTCAGCATCACTCAGTTTCTTATTCTTAAATTTTGCTTCGAACAAAGGTTCTTTCTTCCTGATAATATCAGTAGGTTTTAGGCCAAGTTTTTTCAGTAAATCTTTAAGCTCCTTTTCGGTTGGTGGAGTTTTAAGGTATTCTATAATCTCTGCTTTTACACCTTTATCTTCCAGCATGCATAATGCTTCCCTGCATTTAGAACAACGAGGGTTATAGTATAATGTCACTTTTTTCATGCCTGAAATAATTACTCCGCATCCCTTGAATCTTGCGGCGAAGGGGCATATGATTTAAGAGGATTAGAAACAAGTTTTCTGTATTCCTTTCTGGTCCTTACCAAATCACATGCAACATAAATAGCTTCACGGAAAGAAGCTTCCGATGCCTTATTCTTACCTGCAATATCGTATGCTGTACCGTGGTCTGGCGATGTGCGCACTATTGGTAAACCTGCAGTAAAGTTCACACCTGATTCAAATGCCATATACTTAAATGGTATAAGACCCTGATCGTGGTATATTGCCAATACCGCATCAAATTTCTGGAATGCCATATTACCAAAAAAGCCATCAGCAGGATATGGGCCATACACCAACATATTATTCTGCTGTGCTGTCTTTATAGCCGGTGCAATTATCTGTTCTTCTTCTTTCCCTAAAGCTCCACCATCACCAGCATGCGGGTTTAAGCCAAGAACTGCAATCTTAGGTTTAGGTATACTGAAATCTTCTCTTAGTGTCTTATTGAGAATATTTAATCTCTTCAATATTTTTTCAACTGATATCGCAGCGGCTACTTCTGATACAGGAATATGCTCAGTCAATAATGCAACTCTAAGATTGCCTGATACCAGCATCATTAGCGAATTGCCTTTGCCAAAACGACTATCGAGGTAAGAAGTATGTCCGGCAAATGGAAATTGCTCTGAATATGTATTGTGCTTATTTATAGGAGCTGTAACCAATGCATCTATCTTATTCTTTTCAAGTGCATCGCATGCTACCTGTAATGACTTAACTGCATATTTACCGCCAATGGCTGTTTCCTTACCGAGTTCTAAAGCAACGTCTTCGTTATAGCAGTTATATAAGTTGAATTTACGGGCAGGAATATTATCTATCCCTGTCATTATATTATAATTAAAGTGTTCCGAAGGCACCACTTTACGATATGAAGAAAGCGTTTTATTGGAACTGAAAAGCACGGGAGTACAAACCTCAAGCATGGCAGGATCTGAAAAGGTCTTGATAATAACCTCAAGTCCAATTCCATTAATATCTCCCTGAGAAATACCAATAACAACAGGCTTTTGCGTAGCTACGGGCTGGGTTGGAGTATTCTGCACTGGGTTCATATCCATATTATTTAACTGCTTCAGGCAGTTTTAAACGGTGCACATTAACACCAAATTTTCTAAGAAAGTCCACTCCTTCGTCAGATGCTATACCCTTATACTCACCATAGGAGTTCAGGTAATAAACATTTTTTATACCTGCTGTAAATATCATACGTGCACATGCCAGGCAAGGAGAAAGAGTTACATACATCGTGGCTCCTTCAATAGATGCTTTATTCTTTGCCGCGTATATAATTGCATTCTGTTCAGCATGAATAGCCAAGGAACATCCACCTTTACTATCGCGCGGGCATCCATGTTCAGTCCATTCTTCATCACAATTATGGGTTCCGGCAGGCGGACCATTATAACCTAAGGAAATAATACGAGTATCTTTTGCCAAAACGGCACCCACATGCATTTTAACACAATGCGAACGCTTAGCCAGTTTGCAGGCTAATTCCATGTATATTTCATCAAAACTTGGGCGCATAGTGTCTATTTTTCGAAGGATTCAAAAATACAATTAATACTTATACACAGGTTGAATTTAATGCCTGTGGTGACTAGCTGTTTTTCCCAAGTCTGCAGGCAGTGCGGTTTTAGGAATTTCCTTCCCGAGAAAGCGTTCTATTTTCTTAAAGCTGTAATCATCTTTTTCATCAACAAACGTAATAGCAATCCCTTCGGTTGCTGCGCGGGCTGTGCGACCAATACGGTGAATATAGTCTTCCGCATCTCGTGGTACATTATAATTAATTACTAAGTCAATGCCATCAATATCTATACCCCGTGAAAGAATATCAGTAGCCACCAAAACCTTTATTTTGCGGGCGGTAAAATCTCGCAACACATCTTGACGAACTTTTTGTTCCAGATCAGAGTGAATTGCACCTACTGACACACCAAGCTTATGGAGGTCTCGTTCCAGCGCCTTAGTATTCTGTTTTGTAGCCAGGAAAATAAGTACACTCTGAAAATTCTTTTCTTTAAGCAAATGAACTATCAAGCTATTCTTCTGTCTTTCATGAACAAAATATGCGGTTTGCTGAATTCCTTCAGCAGGCTTCGAAATTGCAATACTTACCTGCTGCGGATCAATCAATATTTTCTTAGCCAGGTCACGAATCCTTGGCGGCATAGTTGCTGAAAAAAGAAGAGTCTGCCTATGTTTTGGAAGATAACTAATGATCTTCATAATATCCTCGTTAAAGCCCATATCCAGCATACGGTCGGCCTCATCTAATATCAAATGCTTCAGTTTATCAAACTTCACATAGCCCATATTCAAATGAGATATGAGTCTTCCGGGGGTAGCAATAATAATATTCGCGCCAGTGCTCAATGCCTTCTTTTCCCTTTCAAATGAATTACTGTCGCTGCCACCAAAAATGGCGATTGAACTAACAGGTGTGAAATAGGCAAATCCTTCAAGAGCTCGTTCTATCTGCAAAGCCAGTTCCCGCGTAGGGCATACAATAAGGGTATCGGCATTATGAGAAGGAGCAGTTGTAAGTTTGCTTAGAATAGGTAAAAGGTATGCTGCTGTTTTACCGGTACCTGTTTGTGCACAAGCAATTAAATCTTTTCCCTCCATTATCAAGGGAATAGATTGTTCCTGTATGGGGGTAGCAGTTTCAAAACCCATGGAAGAAAGGCCTTCCATTAACTGCGGGTCGAGATTAAATTCTGAGAAATTCACGAATAGGTTTATAAATAAGTGTTAAAGTAAGAGAAAATATTCGACAACCGCATGGTTATTGCTATATCAATTGCTCAATTTACTTTCAATTGCAAAAATTTTGTACTTCTGCAATATAAATGGAAACTTCGGTCACATCTCCTAAAAGGTTATTAAAAACCTTCTCACTGGCAGCGGTAATATTTCTTACTGTATCGGGCGGCCCCTATGGGCTTGAGAATTTATTGCAATACGTAGGTAAAGATGGAAGCCTGTTGTTATTAATTATTGTGCCTCTTTTATGGGATCTGCCTACTATCTTCTCCGTGCTTGAATTAAACAGCATGATGCCCGTTGAAGGTGGATATTATAAATGGGTGGAACGAGCCTTAGGCAAAAGATGGGCCTTTTATGAGGTATGGTGGTCTTGTCTATACTCATTTACCGATCTGGCTGTTTACCCTGCTCTTTTTGTAACCTACGCTTCTTTCTTCTTCCCCTCTATCATGCATTGGAGTATACCCATTCGCCTTGCAGTAATATGGGTTAGTGCTTTGCTTAATATTCTTGGCATAGTTCCGGTAGGAAAGATTTCAAAAATGCTGGCCGCGGTAATACTTATACCATTTGTTATCCTGTTTGGCGCGGCACTATTCAATAATTCTTTTCACTTCTCAACACCTTCCTTTTCATTGCATGGCATTGGGTTCTCTGCCTTAGGCATGGGCTTATATACCGTAATGTGGAATTTTCTTGGGTGGGACAATACAACTACCTATGCCGGTGAAGTAGATAAGCCTGTAAAGTCATATCTCAAGTCTATGTTATTCGCTTTTGTTCTGGTTATGTTCTTTTACCTGCTCACAACCTTTATTGCTCAAAATTCGGGCGTTGGATTATCAGAATTGGTTGATTCCGGTTACCCAATTCTTGGGGTGAAACTAGGCGGAAACTGGCTAGGAGTATTATTATCAATTGGAGGGATGGCAAGTGCCTTAGGAATATTCTCAGCCGTAATGCTTTCTATTTCACGTGTGCCAAAAGTTATGGCCGATGATAAACTTTTACCGAAAGCACTTGGCAAACTACATCCGCGCTTTAATACTCCCTATCTATCAATCCTGATTTGTGCTGCAGTTGTGAGTTGTATGGTTGTATTTACGTTTACCGAGCTTATAGTGATTGACGTAATACTTTATGGTGCAGGTCTTTTCCTGGAATTCATTTCACTTATTGCGCTCCGCATAAAAGAACCCGATGCCCCAAGGCCATTTAAAATTCCTTTGAATACTTTTTGCCTCTCGGCCATGCTATTATTGCCCATTGCGGTTTATAGCATTGCAATTACGGGTGTATTATCAAAGCCTGATAGTGATCATTATATGATATACTTTGCCCTAGGAGCCTTATTAACAGCTGAACTAATTTGGCAACTGATTAAATTAGGGAAAAGAAAAAAGCAACTGAAAGAATTACCTGTTGCCTAATCGTTTTTGGCCAGTGCAATAATATCCTTACCTTCTATAACCCCTCTATTTTTATTTACGCTAACAGAACGTATCATCGCCAACCCTAATTCTTCGAGCGTACAAAATCCACCCGGGAACAATGCACGGCCAATAGGGAAAAGCCAGTTAACATATTTATAAAACGAGTGTGCATTTTTCAAACTCTTAATTGGCTTAATGAACCCAGAGCGAAAAGCAAATGCCTTTTTGAACGGCAATTTCATTATATCGTTTTCCGTTTTTCCTTTTACCCTGGCCCATCCTGATCGCCCTTTCTCTGTGCTGTCGGTTCCTGCGCCTGAGATATAACAGAATGTCATATCGGGGTTCAGCTTACTTAATGTTTCAGCTACATGCATGGTTAGAGTATAGGTCATTTTATAATACGCATCTGCCTTCATACCAACAGATGAAACACCTAAGCAAAAGAAACAGGCATTGTAACCATGCAATTGATCTGCAATAGAAGAAATATCAAAAAAATCCTGATGGATAATTTCTTTAAGCTTGGGGTGAGTATAACCACAGGTTTTCCTATTAATAACCAATACAGCTTCCACATCTGGGTTCTGCAAACATACATGCAATACACCCTCGCCAACCATACCTGTAGTACCGGTAATGATTGCTCTAATGGCTACTTTATTCATCTTATTTAGGAAACTAAAAGCTATTTTGCATTATGATAGACTGCTATCACATCATCGTCTTCATCCATCTTGTCTATCATAGCCTGTACATCAAGCTCTTCGGCATCAGTCAGCTCCTTGTGAGTAGTTGGGATAAAAGTCTTTGAACTTTCTTTTATCTCTATCTTTTTATCCTCAAGCGCCTTTTGCATATGGCCGAATTCAGTAAACGGGGTTTGAATGATCAATTCCTTATGTTCATCATCCCAGGTAAATTCTTCAGCACCAAAATCAATAAGCTCGAATTCAGTTTCCTCTTTGTTCAAACCTTCCGAAGATATTTTAAACAATGCTTTTCTGTCAAACATAAATGCTACGGAGCCCTTAGTACCTAGTGAGCCGCCATTACGGGTGAAATACATACGAATGTTTGCAACCGTGCGTGTAGGATTATCAGTAGTACATTCAACCAATACCGGAACACCATGGGGTGCATAGCCTTCATATATCGCCTCTTCGTAGTTAGCCGTATCTTTATCCGAAGCACGCTTAATAGCTGCCTCAACGTTCGTCTTAGGCATATTTACTGCCCTGGCATTCTGAATGCACATACGTAAACGTGGGTTGGTATCAGGGTCAGGGCCACCTGCCTTTACTGCAATAGCAATATCCTTACCAATTTTTGTAAACGTCTTTGCCATTTTAGCAAAGCGGGCAAACATGGTATATTTTCTCTTTTCAAATACGCGTCCCATTTTCTATAAAATTAAATGCTTTAATAATTCTTAAACAGCTGCCAAATATAATGAAAGTACCCTATTTAAATAATAGATACCCCATTGCCATCGGTGGTAAGCACCTCACTCATATGATCAAGGAATGGTCTCATTTTCTTGAATACGTCATTTACCTTCTTTAAAAAGTCAGGGCTGCATACTTCTTTATCAGTAAACGTATACCTTAATATAAATTGTTTGTAGCGCAACAGGTCAATAGCAGGATGGTCCTTAGCATACCCTCTTGGAGCCGAACTTATTTGCTCCCCCTCCATTTTTTTAAATGTACTTACAAGAGTTTTATTTGTAAGCATTTTTCTCCAGTCCTTATAACTCATATCAATATCTTGTCTTATTCTTTGCAGGTCCGCCGGTTCAGGGCCCCAAAAGCCACCCGCCAAAAATGAATTACCCGGTTCTACATGGAAATAGTAGCCACCTCTTAGCTTTTTGGTTGCCCTTTTAAAACTACCACTAAAGCGGCAGCTATAAGGGGTTTTATCTTTTGAAAAACGTACGTCTCGGTAAATCCTGAACAAACTATCCTTACCCGAAGAGGTTTCAATCTTATCGTGCTTGTTCATTTCATTAAGCAAGGCATCAGCAAAACCGATCATATCGGTATTTGCCTTTATATATTTCTCTTTGTGCGCATTGAACCAATCGCGGTTATTGTTTTTTGAAAGTGTTTTCAAAAAATCTAAGGTTTCCTTTTTAATTGTGTATGCAGCCATAATTCTATTCAATTTTCAATACTCAAAGGTATTGAAAGTACTTTATGGAGTTAAGATTATTGGGTTAAAAAGCTATAAGAATTTATAGCTTTTCTTAGTCTGGTACCCGGAGTCGGGATCGAACCGACAATCTATTGCTAGAACTGGTTTTTGAGACCAGCGCGTCTACCAATTCCGCCATCCGGGCATAAATATTGATAGGGGATGCGAAATTAGGCTTTATTTTGAATTGGCAAGAGAGAACTATACAAAGCTTTGCAAGTCGTAAAGTTTCTTGTATACCCCATTATGGGCTAATAGGTCAGAATGTGTACCCCGTTCCACTATATTACCCTTTTGCATAACTATTATCTCATCGGCATTTTTAATAGTAGAAAGCCTGTGGGCTATTACTATAGAAGTACGATTAGCCATAAGCTTTGTAAGGGCATCCTGTACCAGTCTTTCCGATTCAGTATCAAGCGCCGAAGTAGCTTCATCAAGTATAAGTACAGGCGGATTTTTAAGTATTGCCCTGGCTATACTCATACGCTGGCGCTCACCACCAGATAATTTATTTCCCCTATCGCCAATATTGGTTTCATAACCTTTTTCCATGCGTGAGATAAAGTCATGGGCATTAGCCACCTTAGCCGCTGCAATTATCTGCTCATCCGTAACAGTATTCATACCAAAGGCTATATTGTTTCGCACTGTATCATTAAACAAAATACTCTCCTGAGTTACATTACCCATCAAACTCCTCAAGCCATGAATTCTAAGTTCGGTAAGTGGAATCCCGTCTAATAATATACTGCCCTCAGTTGGGTCATAAAAACGGGGAAGCATATCCACCATTGTACTTTTTCCGGAACCAGACTGCCCCACAATGGCTATTGTTCTTCCCTTAGCTATTTTCAAATCTATATTTCTCAACGCATAACCAGCATCTCCCCTTTGGTAAGCAAACGATACGTTTCGATATTCGATTTCTTTTTCAAACGCACTAACCTCTTTCGGGTTTGGAGCCTCTTTTATTGATACTTCTGTATGGAGTATTTTGTTTATACGCTCCATAGAAGCCAAACCCTTTTGCACACTGTAATAAGCGCCCGACAGAGCCTTTACCGGTGGTATAACCTGTGAAAATGTTGCTATATAGGCTACAATAATTGAACCATCTAAGGTAGGTGTATCACCCAACGCCAATTCTCCGCCAAAATAAATTACTACTGCCAGAACAATTGAACCCATAAATTCACTTAAAGGTGATGCCAGATCGGTACGCCTATAAACGCCGTTCATAACCTGGGTATATGTTTGGTTCTCGGTCATAAATTTCTGGCGTGAACTACCTTCGGCATTAAATGCCTTTATTATTCTCATTCCGCCCAATGTCTCTTCAATCATTGAGAATAAAATAGCCATGTGTTCCTTTGACTTTGTTGAACTGCGCTTGAGGCTTTTTGCAATACGTGTTAT
Source organism: Bacteroidia bacterium (assembly GCA_035485295.1). GTDB lineage: Bacteria > Bacteroidota > Bacteroidia > JABEUT01 > JABEUT01 > JABEUT01. The sequence goes on along the minus strand of DATHOD010000132.1, from coordinate 1,823 downwards.
TAAAAAACCTGTTACCGGCAATAATACTAATGCCATTAGGGTAAGTTGCGGGCTCAGGAAAACAAGAAACCCCAACATAATTATAATGGTTAGCGGGTTAATTGTTAATAGTTCAATAGACTGCATTACCGACCATTCTATTTCCGTTATATCGCTGGTCATGCGGGCCATTATATCACCCTTCCTTTCATCAGAAAAATACGATAGTGGCAGTGCCAATACCTTATCGTACATTTCGTTACGAATATCTTTAACTATTCCATTACGAATAGGTGCCATAAAGAATATTGCAAGGTAACGGGTAACGTTTTTAATAAAAATGATAACAATAAGCGCTACAGCAATAAGTACAAGTACGTATTGAGGGCCTTGAGTCTGCATTAAATGGGCAACCTCGTATTTAAAATATTGTGCAAGGGTATTACTGGATACGCCCAGTTTAGGAGCTCCGTCAGCCAATATCTTAGCTAGTTCAACCTTATCGGTATTAAATAATATTTGGGCAAAGGGTATTATCATAGCAATAGAGAATACACCGAAGACCATTGAAATGATATTAAATAGCACGTTTAACCCTGCATATAGCTTATAGCCTTTAATATAACGTAGAATTTTGCCTAACCCTTTTATCATAATTGTCGCACAAAGATACGTGGTTAATTTTATTACATTTGCACTCCAATCAAAAATGGTCCTGTGGCCGAGTGGCTAGGCAGAGGTCTGCAAAACCTTGTACAGCGGTTCGAATCCGCTCGGGACCTCTGATTAGGGACACACTTTAACAATACCATATTATTCCACATAATACAGATTTACCTTTAATACAAGTAGTTAGCTTTAGTGATATAAACGATTGAAAATCAAAAAAATTGCAAACAGTAAAATTTAGCTTCCTTCCTTTTTCTATTAACTGGCTATGTATCTAACATAATTTCAATCACTTATCATCATAAATAAGTAACAATTCTCAATAAATAGCGTATATAAACGAAATTCAACGCTTAAGCTGATAAAACCAAAACACATGAAAAACAATATAAAATTAGTTCTACTTTCTGGTATAATATTAATAGCATTTGCTTCCAGTGCGCAAGTTTATAACATAAATACCTTTGCAGGTAATGGAACAGGCGGGTACACCGGTGATGGAATTTCAGCGGTTACTGCAGAAATAAATGACCCTGAAGCAGTATCGGTAGATACTGCAGGCGATGTTTTTATTACCGACTATGAAAATAACCGTATAAGGATGGTGAATACATTAGGTATTATATCTACTGTTGCTGGAAATGGAACAGCAGGTAATACCGGGAACGGTGGCTTAGCAACATTAGCCGAGATAAATCACCCTTATGGTGCATCGGTTGATTCTTCAGGTACCCTCTTAATTGCCGATGGATATAATAATTGTGTGCGTTACGTAAATTCAAGTGGTATTATTTCAACTGTTGCAGGAAATGGAACTGCAGGATATAATGGTGATGGCATACTTGCTACCACAGCCGAACTCAATTCCCCTGCCGCCGTTGCATTTGATAGTATAGGCGACTATTTTATTGCTGATCTTTCAAATAATCGGGTACGAATGGTAACTAAAAAGACAGGTATTATTTCAACTGTTGCCGGTAACGGAACTGCTGGATATTCCGGAGATGGAGGAGCTGCGGTATTAGCAGAACTAAACTTTATAAGTGACGTAGCAACTGATGCTAAAGGTAATATTTATATAGACGATTTTAATAATAATTGCATCCGCAAAGTAAGTACCACAGGTATAATTACAACCATTGCAGGTAATGGAACAGCAGGCTATACAGGTGATG
>DATHOD010000131.1:0-9400 GCA_035485295.1 Bacteroidia bacterium | reverse complement strand
TTACACTCGGGCAAGGAAAACAATCCTTCCAAAGGCGCAGCAGGTGCTTTTGCTACTGAGTACTTTTCTTACATGAATAATCTCTAAGCCATGGCAAACCTACGTTTCTATAAAATATTGCTTGTAGTTCTACTGATACTCAATATTACTAACGTATTCTATATATGGATAAATAAATCAGGGATGAATGAACATGGCGGCCCACACAGGCCCGATGTATTTTCTTTTCTCTGTAAAGAATTACAACTTACTGAACAACAACAAAGGCAATATGAGGACTTGCGTAATGAACACCATCAATCTATTGAAAATATTCAGCAAAAAGCTAGGCTGTTTCGTGAACACTTTTTTGATTTGATTCACACCAGCCCAACCGATTCAGTGCAGGTAAAACAATTGGCAGACTCTATTGCTTCCACCCAGCAAAAAATTGAATTGGCAACTTTCTACCATTTCCAAAAGGTGCGGGCAATATGTACACCTGAACAACAAAAGAGGTTTGATGAAGTGATACAAGATGCCTTAAAAATGATGGCACCTACCCCACCCCCTCAACATTAATTTTATAATACCGCAAGTTTCTGAATACAAACGCATCAAAAGAAATATAAACCAAAATCACATGAAGAAAATACTTGTCTACTTATTTATTATTACTGCAGGTATTCAACAAGCCTATGCGCAGGGAATACCGGTAATAACATCATGGGTTATGAATATAGGCGGAGCATATGGAGTAGTTGACGGACATTCAGATACTATTGAATCAAACGTATTGAAAGATCAATACGACAGTAACTATGTATATATTACTTGTAACTGCATACCGGGTTATGATATTGGCCCCTGGAGTTCTAACCCTAACTGGGCAAAGAATATGAATTTTTGTTTTAAGATAACCAGAACACCGGTAAAGAATACTAGTACCCCTGTTACCGCTGGCCTTGGACAGATTGGTGTATGGACCAATGGTGTAAGTATATTTAATGCATGGGACGGAATGACTTATAACAATAAAGGCTATTGGGACAGAAACGCCCTGATATTTGAAGGTATCTCATTTGATACTTGCTTAGGGCATCCAGCAGGAAATGGTCAATATCATCATCATGTAAATCCTAAGTGTCTTTATAATGATGCTGACAGTAGCCACCACTCTCCTATTATTGGATGGGCATTCGATGGGTTTCCAGTTTATGGCGCTTATGGATACGCAAATGCAAACGGAACAGGTGGAATAAAAAGAATGACTAGTTCATACGTAACCAGGAAAATGGTGAACAGGGATACTTTACCAAATAGTACAACAGCACTTCCAGTGGCCGACGATGGACCGCCGGTTAGTTCTACCTATCCTATAGGAGATTTTCTGCAAGATTTTATTTATGATACCGGTTACGGAGACCTTGATGAACACAATGGCAGGTTTTGTGTAACACCTGAATATCCCGGAGGAATCTATGCTTACTTTGTTACTATTGATAGCAAATTAAATCCGGTTTACCCATTCACAATTGGCCCCACATATTATGGAACTGTTCCTACTGGTAATACCGGGCCAACAGGAGGACACGTAACTATTACTGATTCAACAAATACATGGACTCTTGTAAATAATCTGAGTAAAACGATTAAGTTTGAAGTTGAACCCAATCCGACAACGGGTATGGTTTATATATACTTTGATCCAATTAGTGACAATAACATGGAAGGAGAATTATATAATACAGATGGGCAATTATTAAAGTCATTTCATAACCTTCAACCAACTATGAGTTATGGCGTTGATATGAATTGCTACCCTGCTGGAATATACTTTTTCAAGGTGCATACTTCAAATGTATACACGGTTCAGAAAATCATTAAAGTCAAATAATGTTCAGAAAGGTATTTCACATATTAGTAAGCATAGCAGTCCTAGTGGCTGCTATGTCTTTTATTGCTAAGCCACATTCCACATTTACTATTCACTTTAATAATTATGTAGGAAATGAAATACTAGAGCTAGACAGTACTACTTATAAAAATGCACTTGGGCAAACCTATACTGTTTCAAAATTCAAATACTACATTGGTAATATCAGCTTAAAGAATAAGAATGGGAAAGAATTCAATTCATCAGAATATTTTTTGGTGAATGAAGAAGATCCACCATCAAAACAAATCACACTCGCTAATGTCCCGGATGGCGATTATACCTCTATTAGCTTTATGCTAGGCGTAGATAGTATGCACAATTGTAGCGGAGCACAGGAAGGAGCATTGGACCCCATTAACGCAATGTTTTGGGCATGGAATACCGGATACATATTTTTGAAGATGGAAGGCAAATCATCTTTATCTAAATCGCCAGGTAATCTTCTTGAGTTTCATATTGGCGGTTACAAAGCGCCGTACAATTGCATACGAACAATTACACTTACTCTAAGTAAAAACACAATCGTCGGTGATAAGTCAGCATCCATAAATATTAAGACAGACTTATCAGAGTTATTCAAAACACCAACAATTATTGACTTTTCAAAACTTTCTTCAGTAACCGATTTTCATAATGCTACCACGATAGCTAATAATTATAGTGATATGTTCAGCATTCATTAATTGAGCAATGTTCAGGAAATATTTTCATATCACCTTATTAATCGCACTTGTTATAGTCTCACTTGCATTTATTGGAGATAATAAGTACTTTACTATTACTAAAGATGATGTAAAGCTCGAATTCCCTAAAGACTTCCCAAAACCCATATACACGTTTAAAGATAATACACCTACACCCGAAGGCTTTACACTTGGCAGAAAACTTTTTTTCGATCCGATTTTATCTAAGGACAGTTCAATAAGCTGTGGATTTTGTCACCAGCGCATTGCAGCCTTTGCACATATTGACCACCCTATAAGCCATGGAATAAACGGATTGCTTGGTAAACGCAATGTTCCTCCTTTACAAAACCTTATTTGGGAAAAGGAATATATGTGGGATGGCGGGGTAAACAACCTTGAAGTGCAACCGATATCCCCTATTACTAATCCGGTTGAGATGAATGAAGACATGGAGCAAGTAATAAAGAAACTACAGAGAAACAAAGAATACTCAACTATGTTCAAATTGGCTTTCGGCGATAGTATGATTACTTCTCAGAAGCTGCTTAGGGCATTGGCACAATTTACCGGCTTAATGGTTTCTTCCAATTCGAGATACGATAAGTATGTACGACATGAAGACACTTTATCAAGAACTGAATTAAATGGATTGAAGTTATTTAGAGATAACTGCGCACAGTGCCATAAAGAGCCATTATTCACAGACAATACGTATCGCAATGTAGGTTTTGCATACGACACCTCTTTTAAAGATTCAGGGCGCATTAGGATAACCGGAGATAAAAAGGATTTCATGAAATTTAGGGTGCCAAGCCTGAGAAATATAGAAATGACCTACCCCTATATGCACGATGGCAGATTTCACACTTTAAAGCAAGTACTCGATCATTATACCAATATTGATGCTTCCGCGAAGGGTTTAGACCCCATTCTGGTTAAAGGAATTAATCTAACAGAAGGTCAAAAAACTGATATAATTGCCTTCCTGAAAGCACTTACTGATAAAACTTTCTTATACGACAGGCGATTTGTAGACCCGAATTTTGTGCGGTAGATTTAATCTTACTTACATCATAAAGTAACAGTTTCTGTTAACTTTGTTGGCAAAACAAGAGTAATGCCCGAAACGGTTACAAAGGAGTGGTTTAAATCCTGGTTCAATTCACCTTACTACGATATTCTGTATAAGGACAGGGACCAGCAGGAAGCGGATGCATTCATTCACAAGTTGATTGCTTTTTTACACCCTGCACCTAATAGTTTTATGCTTGATATAGCTTGCGGTAAAGGACGCCACGCCATATCACTAAGCAAAATGGGCTTTACTGTAACAGGAGTTGATTTATCTGATAAGAACATAAAGGCAGCTCAGAAATCGGAGAATGATAAGCTTTCATTTTTCATTCACGATATGCGTAAACCTTATATGGTGAACTACTACTCTGTGGTATTTAACCTATTCACCAGCTTTGGGTATTTTGAGAATCCTCGTGAAAATAATGATGTGTTAAAGAGCATTTACGATGCATTGAAACCGGGTGGCATATTTGTACTCGACTTTGTAAATATTGAAAAGGTTGTGCAGTGCCTTTCAGAATATGATGAGAAAATAATTGATGGGGTTAAATTCCAGGTCAAAAAGAATATAAAAGATGGATTTCTTGTAAAAGACATACATGTAATAGACGGAGCAAAGCAACTAGACTTTGAAGAGAAGGTCCATATGTTTACTGCCCCCCTCCTAAAACAGCATTTAGAAAAACAGGGCTTTGAGATTGTAAAGATCTTTGGAGACTATAGGCTTGGTGAGTTTGACCTTAAGAATTCAGACCGTTATATTTTAGTGAGTAAGAAAAAATGACATCGCTTTTTTATTTCATATTATTTGGCTGTGTATTTGCCAGTGGCTTATTGGTACTTGCTGTAACTATTCCACAAAGGGCATTAAAACTAATGCTAGCCTATACTGGGGCATTTCTGTTCTCAATTGCGGTACTCGACCTTATACCTGAGGTTTATAGTAGCCTTGGTAAAATGGCCGGAGTATATATTTTAATTGGCTTTTTCTTCCAAATTATACTAGAATTTTTCTCCAGCGGTATTGAGCATGGCCATGTTCACCACCACTCAAGTAAAATGTTCCTCACAACAATGATGATTAGCCTCTCCATTCATTCTTTATTGGAAGGAATGGCAGTTTCCTATCACCCCGAAAATGTATCGGATATAATAAACAAGGGCTTATTTATTGGCATTTTGCTTCACCATATTCCTATAGCCATTGCTTTAATGGCTCTATTGGGCGAAACATCATTAAAAAAAGGACAACGTATTTTAATGCTCGCCATTTTTGCACTTATGTCACCAACTGGTATGTTCCTCGGTATGCATGTAAATGTTTTATCAACCTTGCCTGGTGGTTCCTATTTATTGAATATTACTACTGGCATAGTGACAGGAATATTATTGCATATTTCAACCACCATACTTTTTGAAAGCAGCGAAGAACACAGGTTTAATCTTTATAAATTTATTACGGTGCTATTGGGTGCAGGGTTAGCTGTATTGATTTTATTGTGAGACATGACGGAAGAGTTTTTGCATTATATCTGGAAACATGCTTTGTTTGACCGGGCTAATTTAAAAACCACGGAAAACAAAAAAATTGAATTCATCCAAGCCGGCTTGCACAATTTCGATTCGGGGCCTGACTTTTTAAATGCGCAATTGCGCATTGATAATACCCTTTGGGCTGGGAATGTAGAGATCCACATCCATTCATCCGACTGGAACAACCACAAACACCAATACGATAAAGCGTATGGCAATGTGATATTGCATGTGGTTTGGGAGCATGACCAACAGATATCCTTACCGGGCGGTTATACAGTCCAGACACTTGAATTAAAGGATATTGTCACTCCAGCAATTCATAGTAAATACGAAGAACTTAAGTCATCATCTAAGCGGATACCCTGTGAAAATGAGATTGATAAAGTAAGCGAGCTAAATTTAAATGCGTGGTTAGATAGGTTAATAATAGAGCGGCTGGAAAGAAAGACCGGACTTATAACTACAAAATTGGAAGACAATATCAATGATTGGGAAGAAACATTTTACCAAGTCATATTGCGTAACCTTGGTAACCCTATCAATACCGAGCCATTTGAAAGATTCGCACAAGCGCTCCCCTATCGTATTATAGCAAAGCACCGCCCCAATGTTATGGAGATCGAGGCTTTGTTATTAGGGCAAGCAGGTTTGCTTGAAGGCAATTTCAAAGATGAATATGTTCAGAAACTGCAACAAGAATACAAGCATTTACAGAACAAATACACCCTAAAACCCATTACAAAAGCCGAATGGAAATTCATGCGGATACGCCCGCCACATTTCCCCTCTTTTAGGCTGGCACAAATGGCTGCTATATTAAGCCAACATGGACGATTATTCAGACAAGTGATGGAAGCCGAGAATATAAAAGACATCGTAAAGATATTTTCAGTAAAGCCTTCTGGTTATTGGCAAACCCATTACAGGCCAGATAAGGAATCGCCTAAGACAGAAGGTGTAATGGGCAAAGGAACTATTGAAATGCTAATTATAAATGCCATCGCTCCTTTGCTTTTCATATATGGTAAAAATACGGGCAATGAAGACGCTTCAGAAAAAGCTTTAGACTTATTACATAAACTGAAAGCTGAAAGCAACACTATAATTGCAAAATGGGAGACCTTGGGGATACACACATCTGATGCTTATGATTCACAGGCATTACTTCAATTGCGTAAGGAATATTGCGACAAGAGAAGATGCATTCAATGCGCCATTGGCCACCAGCTAATGAAGGTGAAACGGTAATTTTGAGTACCTTTGAACTTATAACATTACAAGGTGATTAGACACATAATATTAGGCATTATAGCATGGTTTGAATTCCAGGCTTTTGGTGTGTGTGCATGGCTCGGCAGGAAGTTGGGAATTAAGGGCACTACCATACGTCTATACTTCATCTATCTCTCATTCTTCACTTTTGGCTCTCCTATTATTATTTACTTCTTTCTGGCCTTTTTCCTTGAAAACAAAAAATACTTCTTCCCTTCGCGTAACGCAAGGCGACGCCTTTGGGATCTATAAAAATTTATGAGCAAGAAAAAAATACTTATTACAGGGTCTAATGGTTTATTAGGGCAAAAGCTAGTTTATAGGCTTTTGCGTGAACCGAATGTTGAAGTAATAGCAACATCAAAGGGTCCAAACCGCTTGGTTAACCAAACAGGTTATACTTACCAAGAACTGGACATTACCAATGCACAAGAAGTTGAAACAACATTTAAGAAATTGGTACCAGATGTAGTTGTGAATACAGCTGCCATGACCAATGTTGATGCCTGTGAAACTGAAAAGGAATTGTGCTACAAAATGAATGTGGATGCTGTTCAATACATTGTAAATGCACTAAAAAAACTTCCCAACGACCCACATCTTACTCACCTCTCTACCGATTTTATTTTCGACGGAGCAAAAGGCCCATATAAGGAAACAGATATCCCTATTCCTCCTAAATCAATCTATGCAGAATCGAAGTTTGAATCAGAAACGATTGTAGAGGAATCAGGCTTAAAATGGGCTATACTACGTACCATATTGGTTTATGGTGTGGTAGATAATATGAGCAGGAGCAATATTGTCCTCTGGGCGAAAGACTCTTTATCTAAAAAGAAAAATATAAACGTTGTTGACGATCAGTTCCGCAGTCCTACCCTTGCTGAGGATCTGGCTGAAGGTTGCGCATTAGTGGCTTTAAAAGGAGCTACGGGCTTTTATCACATTTCCGGTAAGGACCAAATGAGCATTTTGGAGATGGTTCAAAAAATTGCAGACTTCTGGCATCTTGATAAATCGCTTATAAACCCTATTAAGACAAATACTCTTGGGCAAGCGGCAGAGCGGCCTATGCGCACCGGCTTTATAGTTGACAAGGCAAGAAAAGATTTGGGATATGAACCGCACTCATTTACAGATGGCTTAGCTATGGTTGACAAACAATTGAAAGAAAGAGGCCTTTAATGGACCGAGTTTTTTATAATATTATTAAAAGGGCATTTATAGGAATATTATTGCTGCTATTTAACTATTGTAATGCACAAAAAGATTCGGTACAGGCTGTTTTTGAGAAGCCACTCAACCTGCACATTGCACTACACTATTCATATCTTAACTGGGATTTAGGATATACAGGCTTTGCATTTAGCAATACATATATCGGCGGTGAAAGTATTGACCTGATAGGAGCAGTGTTTAACGATGATCTGGGTATGGCCATTGGTATAGAAGGAGCATCTAGCGGAGGAGCCAGGGGCAGTTATGTAACAGGCACATATAATGTGGTTCAATCTTATTCGTCCTTTTATTTCAAAATAGAACCTATGCTAAACACATACAAACTACTTAATTTCTCAGCACCAATTAAGTTTGCTTATTCAAGTGTTTCATACCCCGATACCTTTGCAGCAGCTTACACAAATACCGGATATGGCGGTCGTGGCCGACGTACTTTAAATACTTATGGCTTTCCTTCCATTTCTGTGGGGCTTAACGCATTCGTAAATGTATTCAGAAAACTAAGTTTGGGCGTTGGTGCAGCGTATAGATATGGCTTTGGACATAGTGGCAGCGTTGCCCCTCAAGACTACAGCAATTTCTTTTTCAATTTTATATTTAGGATTAAAATTTTCACCCGTAAAATTGGCAAAGGCCAAGCATCAGGTGAAGACTACTACAGCCCGCAGCTTAAGTATAAGTAATACTAAAGCCTTCCGTTCAGTTTATTAAAGTCACGTAATAACGTTTCCAGAAACTTCTTGTTATCTAATAAAGACTGAATATGCAAATGCTCCTTTAGCTTAGTCACCAGTTTTGCTTGAAGAGCCATTTGATTCTCTTCTGGCCTTAACCTTAATACCTGCCTTATTGTATTCGCATCAGCATCGGTAAGGTGTGCTGCCTCTGGAAATACAGGAATATAGTTCTCTTCAACCTTTTGGAAAGAAAGAGTTGTAAGGGGCTGATTTTGCCTTAACTTAATGACTGTAGTTCCTGCGGCAATATCACCAAGCCTTTGCCCTTTACCGTTAATCACCACAGTTATTAGTGCTATAAACCCTTCTTCAACTAACCTTAATACCCAACGTAGTAGGTAATTACCAAACGTAGGCTGGCGGCCATCCATACGTATCACTTTTATTTTCATAGCCTTCTTCCCAAAGCTTTGTCCGTTCATAAACACTTCGCATAATAAATGATAGAATATTACAGGAATAAGCAAAGGGATAAAGAAATAGAACGCCCCATTAGGTGTACTTGCCTTAACGAAATAACTATATATAATGATGATTACAATATAATAACCGAAAACAATGAGCCCATCTATAATGGTGGCTATAATCCTGTCGCCAACACTTGCAATATCATATTCTATAGCAACATTCTGTGTGGTTTCAACCTTTATTCTTTCCATAAGTTTCTTACTTTTACAACAAACTCAACCAGATGCGGGAAGTTACATTTGTTTCACAGAACATTGACAAGTGGAAAACGTTTGAAAATTTTCTCACGAACAAAGATAATCATAATCCTGACGAGATATCGAACCTATACGTGCAGGTAATTGATGACCTTTCATATGCACGTACCTTCTACCCCACCTCACCCACAGCCATCTATTTAAATCAACTTACAGGCAAGGCCCACCAGACTATATATAAAAATAAAAAAGAAAAAGGCAGCCGCATAA
>DATHOD010000130.1:0-3332 GCA_035485295.1 Bacteroidia bacterium | reverse complement strand
ATATCTAATGGCCCGGGCGACCCTTCTTCCATGAGCAATGAAGTTAAGGTGATTAAAGAAGTGATGAACTCTGGCATACCTGTAATGGGAATATGCCTGGGAGTACAGCTAATAGCTCTCGCCAGTGGAATATCAACCTATAAGATGCATGCAGGGCATAGGGGAATAAACCACCCGGTAAAGAACTTGCTTACGGGCAAATGCGAGGTAACATCACAAAACCACGGCTTTGCAGTAAATGAGGAAGAGATAAAGAAAAATAAGAATGTGGAAATAACCCATATCAATCTGAATGATAATACCATTGAAGGAATAAGGCGCACCGACTTGCCTGTATTCGCGGTACAATACCATCCTGAATCATCACCGGGCCCGCACGATTCGCGCTACCTGTTCGATGACTTCGTTACCTTAATGGAAAAGCACCTGACCCCGGTTAAGGGAAAGGTGCTCGCTTAAAATCCCGAAACGGGAAATAAATACTATTCTTCGCTTTTCTTAGGTGCAGCTTTCTTCTTAGGTGCAGCGCCTTCAGCTTTTGGCTTTTTTGGTGCAGCAGCCTTCTTAGGCTTAGGTGCAGCAGCTTCAGTAGCTACTTCATCCTTATCAACTGGAGCGGCCTTTGGTGCCTTCTTTACCTTAGGAACAAACGCAGCATGCGATGGTTTCCTTTTGCGGCTATTACCATAAGAACCTTTCCATATTTTCCCTTTGCGGGACCTTTTGTCTCCTTTTCCCATAATATTTTTTGTTTTGAAGATGCCAAAGGTATGAAAAAACCATTCACAGGCAGTAGATGCATTATAAATAGATTAAGTAAAATAATATTTTTGAGTAATTAAACTAAAGCAGGCTTGAAAACTATCTTCCTTTTCATTTCAATTTCTGTGGTTGCTGCTTTAACAGCATTCATTGTACAGCCTAACCAAGTATGCATTGAAGTGAAAAACAGGCAGCATTTACCTAATGGTATTTATGAGGAGTTGAAAAGTTATAGGGCTATCTTGATCGGCGAAATGCATGGCACCAATGAATCTCCCCAATATGTGGAAGGTATAGTAAATCTATGGTTGGGAAATGGACAAAAAGTAATACTAGGGCTTGAGATTAATGGTAATGAACAAAGCAAAATTGATAGCTTTCTTTCTACAGGTTACTTTTCTATTATCGAAAAAGCCACGTTCTTTAACAATACATACAGAGATGGAAGAAATAGCACTGCTATAGGAAATCTAATCAAATCTTGTTACGGAAAGCCGAATTTGAAAGTAGTTTGTCTAGACATCGCCAATTGGAAAATACCTAATAGGGATAGCATGATGGCGGTATGCGAAAATGATATGTTGAAGTCAAATTCTGGTTGGGCATTGATTACTCTAACTGGTAATATTCACAATAAGATAGATTCAAGCCAATATGGTAAAACAATGGGTTGGTGTTTATGCAATAATCCGAAAAGCATTATGACAAGAAAGGATATAGCTTCAGTAGATGTAGTGTTTAATTCCGGAAGTGCCTGGTGTTGTCAACCTAATTGTGGAGTACATAAAGAATCAAGTAGCCCATCATGGATAACCAATGAATGTAAGTATGATAATTTCTTTAGAATATATAGAGATGGAACTACGGTTCTTTTTACAAAGACTATAACAGCTTCTTCACCATTGAAGCTTTAGTTTTATTGATGTTTCTGTATGAAGTCTTTTTCTAATAATTCTGACTTCGGAATAGTGTTCCGGTGCCACTGTAATAATATCTCTTCTTTTTCCTCTTCGGTCAGTTGCCATTTTATGTTTTCCTTACGTAATCTGTTGCTGAGTGTATACATGCAAAGTGCTGCAGCAACTGATATATTGAAGCTTTCGGTAAAACCCAGCATAGGTATTTTTACAAATAGTTCAGCATTCGCTTCCAGTTCCTTTGACATACCTTGCATTTCGGTACCAAAGAATAGTGCCACCTTTTTATTCAGTGGAATAGTATCAATTGTATAACTATCCTTATGTGGTGATGTTACTGCTATGGCATAACCTTTTGCTTTAAGCTCCTGAATACATGCCACTGTATTATTGTTTCCTTGCTTATTATGTTTCTGCAGGGTAAGCCATTTGTAAGACCCAAGCGCCACATCGGGATTAACGTTATACTTATTCTGATTCTCAATAATATGAACATCCTGTATGCCAAAGCAGTCGCATGAACGTAATACAGCACTTGCATTGTGAGGCTGAAAAATATCTTCAAGCCCAATAGTAACGTGGCGGGTACGATTCTTTAATACTTCTTCAAAACGAGCTTTTCGCTCATCGGTTATAAAGGCCGACAGGTAGTTTACGAGTTCCTTTGCAGAAGGCATAGTATTTACGCGAAGCGCGGTGCTGACTTCATTAACTCTTCCGGGGTGAGCGATTTGAAATACTCAAGGGTGATTTTCAAACCTTCTGCACGCGCTATCTTAGGCTCCCATCCAAGCAACTTCTTAGCCAATGTAATATCTGGCTGGCGTTGTTTAGGGTCATCTTTAGGGAGTGGGGTATGTATCACCTTTTGTTTACTGCCTGTAAGTTTCAATATTTCTTCTGCAAACTCGTTCATGGTTATCTCGCTGGGGTTACCAATGTTTACAGGGTTTGCGTAATCACTAAATAATAACCTGTAAATGCCATCCACAAGGTCAGATACATAGCAGAAAGAACGCGTTTGGCTGCCATCACCAAAAGCGGTTAATGGCTCATTGCGCATGGCTTGACCAATAAATGTAGGCAAAACACGTCCGTCATTTAACCTCATGCGTGGGCCATAGGTATTGAATATGCGGACAATACGTGTCTCTAGTTTATGGTAGGTATGGTATGCCATTGTTATAGCTTCCTGGAAACGTTTAGCCTCATCATACACACCACGCGGACCAACAGGGTTTACGTTACCCCAATAATCTTCAGTTTGTGGATGAACAAGTGGGTCACCATATACTTCAGATGTAGAAGCAACGAGTATCCTTGCGTTTTTAGCTTTAGCAAGCCCAAGTAAATTGTGCGTACCTAAGGAGCCTACTTTCAATGTTTGAATAGGTATCTTTAAATAGTCGATAGGGCTGGCAGGAGATGCAAAGTGAAGTATATAATGAAGTTCACCTGGAACGAATACAAATTTAGAAACGTCGTGGTGGTAGAATTCAAAATTTTCAAGTTTGAACAGATGCTGAATATTACGCAGGTCGCCTGTAATAAGGTTGTCCATACCAATAACATAGAATCCTTCTTTTACAAAACGATCACATAAGTGTGAGCCAAGAAAACCTGCTGCGCCTGTTATAAGTACTCTTTTCATTG
>DATHOD010000129.1:0-22593 GCA_035485295.1 Bacteroidia bacterium | reverse complement strand
CACGTCGCTTTGCTCCTCGCGATGACGTCGTTCGTCATTACGAGCCGCTGAAAGCAGAAGTAATCTCTGTATAATTAGTAAACCTTTCCTTGTTGATAAAATGATCTTGCTTTTCAAGTATGAGGTATGATTCATAGATACATTCGTACTCTATGAAATTATTTAGTTCTTCGTTATTTAAGTCTCCCCCTTGGGGGAGATATAGAGGGGTATATGCGGCTCTGTTTTTGTTTTGCATTTCCACTCTATCAGCCCAAAACAATCCTCCGTTTAATCAACCACAATATGCACGTTGGGCAGATTCTGTATTAAAGAAACTTACCCCCGATGAACGTATTGGCCAGCTATTTATGGTGGCTGCGTATTCCGATAGTTCAAAGCATACCACAAAAAATATTGAGCAGGTAACAAAACTGATAGAAGAACAAAAGATAGGCGGATTGATATTCTTTAAAGGTGGGCCGGTTAAACAGGCTGAGCTGACAAATACCTATCAATCAAAATCACTTGTGCCATTGCTTATTGGCATGGATGCAGAGTGGGGGCTTGTTATGCGCCTCGACAGTGTTCCTAAATTTCCTTACCAAATGACATTGGGTGCAATGAGCAATGACTCATTGGTGTATCAAATGGGTGCAGAAATAGCCCGTGAATGCAAACGATTAGGTGTGCATGAAGATTTTGCACCTGTGGTGGATATCAATGATAACCCTGATAACCCTGTAATTGGTATGCGCTCTTTCGGGGAAGATAAAAAGCATGTAGCAAGTATGGGCATAGCATATATGCTTGGCCTGCAGAGTGAACATGTATTGGCTTGTGGGAAACATTTTCCCGGTCATGGTGATACTAAAACCGATTCGCATCTTTCACTGCCAGTGGTTGATTATCCGGTAAGCAGATTAGATACATTAGAGATGTACCCATTCCTTCAATTATTTAAAAATGGATTGGGAAGTATAATGGTGGCGCATTTGTACATCCCTGCCTTAGACTCAACCAAGAACAGGGCATCTACCCTGTCGCCTAAAATAGTTGATACCCTTTTAAAGCAAAAGCTCGGCTTCAACGGTCTTATATATACCGATGCCTTAAATATGCAGGGAGTGGCAAAATTCTATGAACCGGGATTAGTTGATGTGAAGGCATTACTTGCCGGGAACGATGTGCTGCTCTTTTCACAAGATGTCCCAAAAGCAATCGAACAGATAAAGAAAGCTATTAAGAATAAAGAGATATCGCAAGAAGAGATAGATTCCCGTTGCCGCAAGATTTTAATGGCAAAAGCTTGGGCAGGTCTGAATCATTATAAGCCTATTGTGCTTGCTAATCTGGTTAAGGATTTGAATTCCCCGCAAGCAGAATTGATAAACAGAAAACTGGCACAAAACACAGCTACCTTGCTTGATGATTATAACCATCTGGTCCCTTTAAAAAGGCTCGATACATTGCGCATAGCTTCTCTTATGATAGGTGATTCATTACCGAATACCTTCCAAACGCGCATGGAAGATTATACTTCCGTAACGAATTTTGATTTGCCATTTTCTGCATCAGATAGTATGGTGGGAGTAATGTATAGGAAGTTAAAGCAATACAACTTGGTTATAATTGGACTGAATCATACCAGGCTTCATCCGCTCGATACATTTGGTATTTCGCAATCAGCTATTAAAATGATAGATACAGTTGTGAAGCATTACACAACAATCCTCGATTTATTTTCTGACCCTTATATACTTGCCTATTTACCGAATGCTACCAAAGCCAAGGCAGTTATAATGTCATACCAGGATTTGCCAAGCACACAAGATTATTCCGCCCAGTTAATTTTCGGTGGAATAGGAGCCAAGGGTAAATTGCCTGTTACCGCATCTGCATTCTTTCAAAGGGGAATGGGAATGTTTACCAAGCCTATCCGTTTTGAATACACCAACCCTGAAGACGCCGGTGTAGATAGCAAGAAGTTGGCTCAGATTGATTCAATTGCTATTGACGGATTGAAACAAAAGGCTTATCCGGGTTGTGTCGTATTGGTTGCAAAGGATGGGAAGGTGATCTATAGAAAGGCATTTGGTTACCAGAATTACAAAGACACTAATCATGTAAAGGTGACTGATGTATATGACTTAGCATCTGTTACCAAGATAGTTTCCACTACTCCTGCTTTTATGAAAGTGTATTATGGGAATAAAATGTTGCTTGATGCAATGTTGCCAAAGCTAATGCCTGAAGCAACCAAGAGCAACAAGAAGAAAATAATTATAAAGGACATTCTAACTCATCAGGCAGGTTTGCAGTCGGGTATTAATTTCTGGAAAGAAACTTTGACCTATAATACCTGGAGAAAGGGAGTTTATAGCAGCGATTCATCAGGCCAATATCCTTATGTGGTTGCAAAGAATATGTATATACGGAAAGACTATGGTGATAGTATGATGCAGGAGATATGGAAGTCGCCGGTAGATAAAAAGCCTGCGTATAAGTATAGCGATTTGGGTTTTATCATTATGGGAAAGATTGTAGTTAGCACCACTCACACAGGATTAGATAAATATGTAATGGATAACTTCTACAAGCCATTAGGACTACAAACTATGGGCTATCATCCAATCGGTCGAATTTCAATGTCGAGGATTATTCCAACGGAATATGACAGCACTTTCCGCAAGCAATTATTACGCGGATACGTACATGACCAGACTGCTGCTATGATGGGTGGAGTTGCAGGCCATGCAGGTGTTTTTTCTAATGCGAATGACCTAGCGATAATGATGCAATTGTATTTGAATTATGGAACCTATGGCGGACAACGCTATCTTGATAGTGCTACCGTGAAATTGTTTACCTCTTGTATTTATTGCAGCACTGGCAATCGTCGTGGCTTGGGTTTTGATAAACCTGAAACTGATACCACTAAAGAAAGTCCTGCCTGCCGTTCTGCATCACCTGAAAGTTATGGACATTACGGGTTTACAGGTACTTATACCTGGGCAGACCCAAAGAATCATTTAGTTTACGTATTTTTATCAAACAGAGTTGCCGGTGGTTCAGATGATAATAAGTTGGCGAAACTGAATATCCGCACTAAAATAGCTCAGGTAATTTATGATGCTATTATTACAAAATAACCCCAAGTCATGAATATAGGAATAGTTTGCTATCCAACATTCGGTGGTAGCGGAGTAGTAGCAACAGAATTAGGTAAAGCCTTAGCAGAAAAGGGCCATAGGATACATTTCATTACCTACAATCAACCGGTAAGGCTCAATGTGTTTTCAGGAAACTTGTTTTACCACGAGGTAAGTGTTTCCGATTACCCATTGTTCGATTACCCGCCTTACGAACTTGCACTATCGAATAAAATAGTGGAAGTAGCTAAATACGAAAAGCTTGATCTACTACATGTGCACTATGCTATACCCCATGCATCGGCAGCCTACATGGCAAAGCAGATGTTAGCGGTAGATAATATTTCACTGCCATTTATCACTACACTTCACGGAACTGATATTACACTTGTGGGTAAAGATCCATCGTTTGAAACAGCCATTTCATTTGCCATAAACCAATCAGACGCGGTAACCTCAGTATCAGAAAGTTTAAAGCAGGATACATACAGATACTTTAGAAATGTAAGAAGGGATATAGAAGTAATCCCCAACTTCATAAACCTTGATAGTTATAATTTTGCAAACGCCAAAGAACATCGCAAGCTATATGCAGGAGATGATCAGAAGATATTGGTACACGTATCTAATTTCCGAAAAGTGAAAAGGGTAGAAGATGTATTGAGGATGTTCGATATTGTTCGGAAGAAAATCTCATCACGCCTTATTTTGGTAGGTGATGGTCCTGAGCGTAGTAATATCGACAGGCTATGCCGTGAATTAGATACCTGCAATGAAATCCTTTCCCTTGGTAAAATTGTGGAACCTAACAGTATTCTTGCAGTTGGCGACCTGTTTGTACTTCCATCGGAAACAGAAAGTTTTGGATTAGCGGCATTAGAAGCTATGGCAGCAGGTGTTCCCGTAATCTCAACAAACACAGGTGGTATACCTGAAATTAATAAGCAAGGCTATTCGGGCATGTTGAGTAATGTGGGTGATGTGGAGGATATGGCAAAAAATGCAATCAGCATTTTAGGGAATGAAGAAACCCTTGCTACATATAAACGTAATGCAAGGAAGCAGGCAGAGAATTACGACATAGCCAAAATTCTGCCAATGTATGAGGCACTGTATAATAAGGTTGTAAAGCGATAGTACTTATTTCTTCCAGGCCTCAGGGTTCTTGGCCCATTCTTGCAAAGACTTAATGTCTTTTTCGCTGATGTAATTTGTTTCAGCAGCCCTTTCAATTAGGGTAGTGAAGTCGCAAAGTGATGTTACCGGAATCTTTGCTTTCTTGAAGTTCTCTTCAGCTATGCCCAGGTTATAATTGAATATAGATATGATACCTTTTATCAGGCATTTTTCTTTTCTCAATGCTTCGGCGGCTTTAATACTGCTTCCACCGGTTGATATAAGATCCTCTATAAGTACAACAGACTGTCCTGCAGTAATTTCTCCTTCAATAACATTTTGAGTACCATGTGCTTTGGCTTCTCCACGGACATATACAAAAGGGAGGCCTAGGTCCTGAGCTACCAATACGCCGTGAGCTATACCTCCGGTTGCAATACCTGCAATAACATCGGGCTTGCTATACAAATCTAATATTACGCTCGAGAATTGCTGCCTTAAGAAGGTACGTGTTTTAGGATAGGACAATGTTTTCCTGTTATCGCAGTATATAGGCGACTTAATTCCTGATGCCCAAGTGAAAGGTTTATCAGGTTGAAGCTTAATTGCTTTGATTTGCAGTAAAAAATCGGCAATTTTGCGGGCCGAATCCCTATTATGTACCATGATGCAAATGTATAAAGTTTATTATAATAACAGGTTTGTTTGTATAAGTGAAAGCAACAAATCTTTCCCCGATGCTGGCGGATACTGGAAACTGACTGGCGCTTACAACATTCGTGAAGAGTGGTATAAGTTTAAAAATGAGCCTAGCTGCAAGGGCATGTATATGGAAGGCCATGTAAAAGGTATATGGAATAAGTTCAAGGCCATGTTTGTGGTAGTTAAGGCTGCCGGTGGCTTGGTTAAGAATGATAAAGGTGAATACCTGCTTATTTTCCGTAATGGTAAATGGGACTTGCCAAAAGGAAAACTTGAGAAGAAAGAGACCATGGAAATGGCTGCGCTAAGAGAAGTAGAAGAAGAATGCGGAGTAACCGGATTGAAAATCACAGTTAAGTTGGGCGAGAGCTTTCATATATATGAAGAATTCCTGCAGATTGATACCATGAAGCATAGCCACTGGTACGAAATGACTTGTTCGTATAGCGGCGAGTTAAAGCCACAAGCAGAAGAAGGTATTGAGAAAGCTGTTTGGGCTAATGCTGCCAAGATAAAAGAGTACAGCAGCAATATGTACCCATCGGTATGGGATATATTGAAGGATAAAATATAAAAATTATTTTGCCAGAAAGTATGGAGCTACTTTATCTATTACTTCCTGAGGAATAGGGCAGGGACGACCTCCTTCTATCTTAACAAATACATGTGATGTTTCCCCTTCATTGAGCAACACACCTTTGTCATTCCAGGTTTGGTAATGGAAATAAATGCGAGTACCTGAAGGCAGTTCCTTTAATGTAGTCTTAATTATAAGCTGGTCATCGAAAAAGGCAGGCTTGTAGTATTTTATCTGAAAGGTTAGAACAGGCAGCATAATGCCTTTTTCTTCCATTTCGCGATAGCTGAGTCCTAATGCCCTTAGGGCTTCCACACGACCAGTTTCAAAGTAAGCAGCATAGTTGCCATAATAAACATAACCCATCCTATCAGTTTCGGCATAACGCACCCGTATGGTATTTTCAGCTGTATACATAGTTTCAATAAAGACACAAATATAGGTTTTAGTCGTATGTGATTAGTCGAAAGTCGTTAGGTGTTAAATTAAAGATTGATGAGGATAAATAGCAATTTATAGCCTATCTTTGCACTATAATTAATGATTAAATTATAGAAATCCGAATTCATAAATCTAAAATCTTAAATAGTCTTATGTTTTCTCCCATTAATATACAGGAAGAGTTAGTCAAAAGCAAGCACAAACATGCTAAGGCCCAGCAAGAACTTATGCGCCAGGTTGATGCTGCAATGAAGAAAGGCGTGAAGGTTGATGAGTTTCTTTTGAAGAGACTTAATTCAGCGCCTAAGCCTGGCAAATGGGATATTAATTCTGACCAACTGGATAAGAACAGGATATTTTCTCTTGATGATATAAAGTCTGTTTGTATAACATATAGGCTAAGATTTTTAGACAGTAAATATTTTAAGCAACAAGAATTGCCTTATGATGCTATTACCGCAACTAAGGCACTGGAAAAGGAATTGGGTAAGGAAATAAAGCATTTTAAGATTGTCGCTAATGAGAAATCATTTAAGCTGGAAGATGCCAATCAGGATCCTATGCTGTTTGCGCAGATAAACGAAAACAATTTTTACCTTATTCATAAATGGGGTACCGATTTCAAGTGGTACAAAAAATGGCTCTCTTTCCCAATGCGCAGCATTCCTTCGTTACTGATTACAGTAATATGCGTAGGATTAATTCTTTCCATTGTATTGCCATATATTTTTGGCCATACAGAAGCCGATGTAAAATACTACCAAACTATGGGACTTGCCTTTGTAACCATCTATTCGTTGTTTACGGGAGTATTTGGAGGCATAACCTTTTACAAGCGATTCAGCCGCGTTTGCTGGAACAGCCCTTATTTTAACTGAGTTTAAGGTAAAGTTTAACACTTTTTAACGCCCTTTGCCCATGTAGCAAGGGTTTTGACCCGTATATTTGTGTTCGAAATTGAAATGAGAACCCGCATAAACATACTGATCGGTTTAATTGGTTTGCTGTGTATAGCAGCAAGGCCGGTTAAATTATTGGCTCAGACTTGCGGACACCCGCATATTCAAATGAGCATTAATAAGCATGTTGATGAGAATGGCAATGTAATTAGCTACGATACTACATTTACCTATGTTTTTTCCGGCCAGGACTTTAACCAGGCGTATATGGATTCCATATTTAAAAAGCTGGGTTCTGAAATGAATGCAACTTTCTTTTCAATACCATTCAGTGACCAGGATATGGCGAATTACCCTTTTCTACAGCAGTTTGGTAAAATGGATATGGACAAGATACACCAGATGATGGAGAAACAGATGAACGAGTTCATGCAAAACTATGACCCGAGCAATGGTTTCTTCTGCCAGCCCCCTCCAATGAAGCCCTGCTGCCCCGATACCTGCTGTCCGGCTAAGAAAAACAGCTACCACTGTAACCCTCCGCAAAAAAATAAATCGAAAGGCGGGGTGCAGATTTAAAAAAAATCCTTTTCTTTGTTGTGGCTTACGAACGGACTAAACTATTTAGCCTCTAACTATGAAGTATTTACACAAGGTTTTTAAAGCTAAGAAAGGTTCACGTGTAGTAGTACACTTCAGTGAACCAGTTAAGGTTATGTTACTTGGCGACTTTCATTACAGGCAATACAAGGAACATAAAACCTTTAGCTACCGTGGTGGACTTATGGAAGGTGACTCTCATGAGTTTGAAATTCCTAACGATGGCTTGTGGCACATAGTTGTTGAAAAAGGCAGCTACTTCAATCCTAAGCCCGTTACTGCAACAGTAGACCTGTTCGCGAAGTAAATTCCAATTTTATAGAGATTAGAGGTGATTCTTATGAGTCAGCAATTCTCTTGGCTGAAATAAGAAAATTATTAGCCTATCTGCCCGCTTACTCTATTGTAAATATTTTCAGGTATCCATTTTCTTTCTTTTCCCAATCTCATTCTTTTTGCAATTCTGTATTGCACATAATTATTGCTCAGTAAGCAGCTTGCTGCAACTTTGTTCTCAGATGGGAAAATAAAATTCTCGAACGCTTTGCTGCGCAATTTCATTAGTTCAGTCCCCGCAATTGGGTTCTTGCTTAGTATTAAGCCATCGCCAAACTTGGGAAGGTAAAAACCTTGCACCTTATTATTTTCAATAAATACGGAAGACTCAGCCATGTATTCTAAAAAATGCATTTCCCTATTTTCTCCGTATACTTCTTTGTCAAGTTCTTTTATTTCACTCAGATAATTATCCGAACAGGGTTTTATGTTCTCTGATATCTGTTGGTCTTTTCCAAAATTTCCGTTGTTAAAGAACAGATAATCTGCCTCAACTACAAAACCCACTTTCTTATAGACCGGTTCACCCATATCGGTTGCAATTAGGTAAATGGTTTCGCATTTACCTTTCAGGCTATCTACCAGGCATTGGGTTATATATCTTCCAGTGCCTTTGTTCCTGTAATCTGCATGAACAATTATATGAGCAAGCCATGCAACATCATCGTGCAAAACGTATGCACCAATACCGATTATCTTTTTATCTGCAACAATTTTTATAGCAAAACAAAATGGTTGGCTTAAATAGAAATTGAAATGTGTGGTTATATCGCCCCAGCCAGGTTGCTGAAATTCATTCAGAAAAGGTAAGTCGGCAGTGGTAAATGGGAAGGCGTTCATACCCGAAAACCCTATTATTTCTTACTTACAGTATAGTGCAAGAAATAATTTGAAAATTCTTTTTTAACATAGTCAATAGCAACTTGTCCAGGTAGTTTTTTCACTTGTACCGATATTTTTAAAATGTTTTGTGCCAGGTCAGTTGACTCAGCTGTTTCCGGTAAACTGCTTGCTGCAACACTTATCAGGCGAAGAGTTTCTTCTGTAGCCGTTTTAACCATGCTCCATGCCTCGGGTGACATATATACTTGTTGTGATAAGTTGTGGTCGAACTCATTGCGTACAGATGTAATAAGGTCGCTTTGGAAAAGGCGTGCACTCATGCCACCCTTAAGTACCCTGCGAATGAGGCTTTCCGGTGTTGACCTTTCCAGGAAAAGAATAACACGTTCGTATGCCTGCATGCGGGCCGGATAAACTATCTCCTGGCGTGAAAGCTCAATCTCAATTCGTTGTTTGCTTCCCTCGTATTCTAAATATTGCTTAATGATAAAGTAGGCTATAAGGCCCACAAAAACCATGGGCATTAATATTTCAAGCAGGGTTATAAAGCTTTCCATAAACAGTATTTTAGAATTTAAATATATGAATATTATAGCCTTTCAGGGCAGGTTTTCTGCTTCCTTAAGGAAAACAAAAGTAATTTTATAGCGCGAATAAAAACATGAACAGCAACTTCGGAAAAATATTTGGGGGAATAATCGGGTTCTTTCTGGCAAGGTTCGATGGGCTGATTGTTGGTATTTTGGTAGGCACTATAATTGATGAATACCTTAGCCCCAAACAAGCGGGTAAGGATAAAAACTTTTACAGCAATGCTTCGGCAAGCGGCAATGACCCTGCTTATTCCGGCGACTTTCATCAATTACTGCTTGCTCTTTCGGCTGCGGTTATGCAGAGTGATGGTAAAACCACGCGCTCGGAACTGAATTATGTGAAAGAGTTTTTTGTAAGGCAATTTGGTGTTGAGAAAACCAAGCAAGATATGCTGGTGCTGCGTGAAATGCTTAAACGCAATATGCCAGTTGATATGATAGCTTCTTCAATAAGGCAGAGAATGGAATACCAGGGCAGGCTGCAGCTATTGCATTACTTATTTGGCATTGCATACGCTGATGGTACTCTTTCATCGGAGGAGAGAGCGATACTGAACCGCATATCCGTAATGATGGGAGTAAGCCCAGTTGATTTGCGTTCAATTGCTGCTATGTTTATGGGGCGCAGCTCGGCTAATAGCGCTGTTGCATATGAAATATTAGGGGTTTCTAAAGATGCTGCTGAAGAGGATATAAAGAAGGCATACCGGCAAATGGCCATGCAACACCACCCCGATAAAGTGGCACATTTGGGAGAAGACAACCGCAAGGCAGCCGAAGAGAAGTTTAAGCGAATACAAGAGGCCTACGAGGATATTAAGAAAATGAGAGGTTTTTCCTGAAAAAGCCCCCTATTTTATTTTTGTAGGTGGAATACAATCTGTTTTTATCTTTGCAACCTTGTTGTATTTAAGATTTAGGATTTAAGAATTATGAATTGACAGATTTTAAATCTTATGTCATAAATCATACATCTTAAATAGTTTTAGCCCGGATGGCGAAATTGGTAGACGCATCACTTTGAGGGGGTGACGCCGGTAACGGTGTGCGAGTTCGAGTCTCGCTTCGGGCACAAAAGAATTAAGATTTAGGAGTTTAGAATTATGAATTACAAGTTTTAAATCTTATTTCCTAAATCCTGCTTCTTACATAAGTTAATGCCCGGGTGGCGAAATTGGTAAACGTTGCGGTCTCAGAAGCCGTTGGAGTTACATCCTTGAGAGTTCGAGTCTCTCCTCGGGCACATCAATACTCACTAGTAATATGTTGAAAGTAATGCCTATTTACGCAGAATAAAGTATCTGAAAACGAGATATTTGCGTAAATATTAGATAATGAAGAAGATAGATAAAATAGGGATACTGTAACACCCTGATATGTAACTCGTATACCCTTAATAAGATGTTAATAAAAAGCAAGGGGTATATTTAGGGAAATAATAGTACATTTGCCAGATAATGAAGAATTTTTACAGGTTCGTAATCGTTTTAGCTTTTTTTATTCTTCCATTTGGGGGTTATGGTCAGTACTTTTACCAAAAGCCATATAACCAATGGATATTTGGTTTTGGCCCTTCTCAGGCGCTTACAGATGTGGGTGGTTCACAAGACATTGGTACGCACTTTCTAAAAGACTGGAACTGGTCTGCTATACGTTACGCAGCGGAAGTTGGCTATCGCCATTATTTTAAGTCTAATATAGCTATGAGGGGAACCATAACCGGTGGTATGCTTTATGGTAATGACGCGTTAAGCGCTAATGATGTTCGTAATAATCGTAATTTGAATTTTCGCTCACCTATTGGTGAACTTACTTTGACAGGTGAATACTATTTTTACCAGAGCAGCCACATAGGGCACCGTTATCATATTCAGCATGCCAAAGGATTTAAACGATATAACTGGGATGCTTATGTATTCGGTGGTATTGGAGGATTCTTCTTTAACCCGCAGGGAAAATATACAAATGGAGTATGGTATAACCTTGCCCCGTTAAGTACTGAAGGCGAAGGTTTACCGGGTGGACCATCACATTATTCTCAAATTGCACTTTGTGTTCCTGCCGGATTAGGCGTAAGGTTAACTATCAATCCTCAATTTACAATTGGCCTTGAAATATCGGATAGGATATGGACAAGCACCGATTACCTTGATGATGCACATAACGTATACTATGATAATGCAACAATATTGAAGGATAAAGGTCCTATAGCCGCTTATTTTGCAGATCCTTCATTAGGTAAAATATCTGATCAGACTGTTACAGGGCAAGAAAGGGCGGATTCAAAGCATAACGATAATTACTTTTTTACGTTTATTACCTTCACGTATCAAACGTCACGCTTTCACAAAAGGACACGTTCCAAGTTCTAATATGTGTTAGGCAAGGCTATAGATCAATAGCCCGCTTTCAAATTTAGGTTCTATCCAGGTTGATTTAGGTGGCATTTCTTTGCCAATGTCTGCTACTGCTTTTAACTCATTAAATGAGATAGGATATAGGCAAAAAGCAGCCTTCATTTTCCCGCTGTCAACATTACGTTGCAATTCTTCCAGGTCTTTTATACCGGGTATAAATGCTATGCGCTTATCATTACGCAGATCTGTAATATTAAGGATTGGAGATAAGATATGGTTAGACAGTATACTTACGTCAAGCCTGTTTACAGGGTCAGATGAATCAAGCAAGCCATCTTTTAATTTAAGCAAGTACCAATGTTTGTTTGTGTAAACCGTTATTTCTTTTGCAGAAGCAGGTTTGCATGCGTGTTGTTCTTTCGGAATAACATGAAAATCCTTCTCCAGTTCTTTTAAGAACGCTTCAGATGAGTGTTCATTCAAGCTGGTAACCATACGGTCGAAGTTGAAAATGGTCAGTTCTTTATCTGCAAAAAAAGCAGCCATAAAATAATTATATGACTCATTACCTGTATGGGCAGGATTGTTTTTCTTCTTCGCTTCCGCAAGTAATGTTGATGATGCTGCCCTATGGTGGCCATCAGCAATATAGAGGTAGGGAATGCTTTTAAAATGTTCAGTTGTGGTAGCAATATCCTTTTCATCGGATACCTTCCACACCGAATGTTTTATATGATCGTAGGTGAAATCATAAAGAGGGGTAGTGTGCGATTTGGAAAACAGAAAGTCGTGCAGGCCTTTGTTATAAGGATGTGTGAGGCACACAGGCTCCGCATTAAAATCGCAAACGGTAAGGTATTCTTTTAGTTTTTCTTCTCTTTCAGCAAGCGTTTGCTCATGTATTTTAATAACGCTATTCTTATAATCATCAACCGATGCTAAAGCTATTATGCCAAGGTGTGAGCGTCCGTCTTTTATCTGGCGATAAATATAGAAGCAGGCTTTTTCATCCTGCTCGAATATATTCTCGTTTCTAAATTCAGTGAACTTGTTTTTAATAGTATGAAGCTGTTCAGTATAGCTGCCTTTATTTATTCTGCCGGAATAAATAACCTGAAGAAAGGAAAAAGGGTTGTTTGCTAAAATCTGTTGAATACTTGCTTGCGAGTATCTTTCAACGGAATGAGAAACCACGTGCGATACTTTATCAGCCGTAGGCCTTATTGCCTTAAATGGTTTTATTATTGACATAAGCCGTGCAAAGGTAGGTCAATTTACCCATTTGAACCAACGCCCGGAATTAAATCTGCCCATTACAGATTTTTTTCCATGGTTCTGTTTCACTGAAAATATAATGAATGAAGCCTTACCCACAATGTGGTCTTCGGGTACAAAACCCCAGAAACGCGAATCTTCCGAATCGTCCCTGTTATCGCCCATCATGAAGTAGTAATCCATTTTAAAAGTATAATGCGTAGCATACTTGTGATCTATGAAAATAGAGTCGCCGCTTACGTCAAGGTTATGATGTTCATAGGTAGAAATAAGTTTATCGTAAAGTGTAAGGCTATCGGCACGTAAGTGAATGGTCATTCCTTTTTTAGGAATGTAAATGGGCCCGTAATTATCAGTATTCCACATGAACCTGCTACCACCTGGGAATAAGGTGTTCTCTGAATAGGATGAGGACATTAGGGTTACAGCTTGTATCCAGTGTTGTTTTCGTAAGGAATCGGCTTGCACTTTAGTGAGCATGTAATCATACTTATCTCCTATATAGCCAAAGCTGGCATCGCTCACATTAAATGTGCGGGTAATAAAGTCATCCAGCGTATCGCATTGGGTTTGTATCTCATACGAATATCTGAAATCAGGCAGGGCCTCAATTTGTTTACCGTTTATATAAACTGTTTTATTGGTGATAGAAAGTGTATCGCCCGGTAAGCCAATACAGCGTTTTACAAAGGTTGTTTTTTTGTCAACGGGTACATCAGTCTCTTGCGGATAGTTAAATACTACCACATCGTTACGTTTAACGTGTGTATAGCCCCATAGCCTGAAGTAGGGAAGTTCTATCCAGTCCACGAATGAATTTGTATTATGAGTGAATGGGAACTTGCCTTTGGTGAAAGGAAGTGATAACAATGTTTGAGGAAAGCGAGGGCCGTATGCCAGTTTATTTACCCATACAAAATCACCGGGGATAAGTTCATTTTCCATTGAGGCAGATGGGATGTAATATACCTCGCCTATAAAATTGCGGATTACAATGATAGATACCACCAGTATAAGCAGGCTAAAGAACCAATCTTTTATAATGGACTTTTTTCCCAATGAATTAGTATTTAATAATACGTGCCTGAAATTTCTATAAACGCAAGCCTATTTTAATTGCGAAGGTATTGAGTGTCAGAATCACATCGTTTGAGCCGGCATTATTGCCTGAATAAATAAGAGGCGAAATGCAATATTTATACTCTAATTCAATAAATATAGCATTGCCTGTTGCCATAAAATTCTTTTGGTAGCCGAATGAGAATTCAATTATGCTGCAGCCTTGCTGACTTAGGAATTTATACTCGGGCTTAAGGTCGTTTTGTCCTTCCCACACAAAGCCACCGTTGCTGACATTCGTAACAAGGGCATTATTATACATCATATACCGGTATACATACCCAAAGGTTGCATAGCATGTATGCGGATACCTTGTTTCAAAAGGGAAACAGAACTTATAGAGTATAGGAAACTGCAGTTCGTCAATATCCAAAGCATGGTTATAATTCGTCTCCCCATTCACCAGCAGAGAATAGCCGGGCTCAAAGTAATAGGAATCGAATGAAAATGATTCTTTATCAAAATCCATACCCACCAGTATGGATGCTGATTTAAGAATAGGTACTTCTATGGCAGCGCCAAGAATATATGCGCCATTTTTTTCAGTTGTGTTGGTATAATGCTCGTCGTTCCTTATAAGGCTCCAGGCAGGCCCGGCGTCTATTCTAAGCTTAACAGACCTTTCGTGTGGTGCCGTTTGGGTTCTTGCTCCTTTGAATGGATTCCAATGGAATTTGCTGGGTGACGATTGTGCATGTGCATCAATGCCTGCGGCAAACATAAATATGCCCAAAAATATTGATGCCGGCTTTCTACCCATACACATGGTTATAGAACAAATTTACGCATTTAAGGTTCTCAGCTTACTATGCTTAATACCATAGCTAAAATATATGGTAAGGCCAATGCCAAGCCATATGGCAAACCATCCCCAACTGCCCAGTTTTATCTGGGTCATAAGGAAGAAGCAGGAAAGCATACCCACAACAGGTATAAGCGATAATTTCCTTAGTACCGAATATATGAGCATAACTAGGCAGATAACCACAAATATGAAGAATGGGATACGCTCCACAAAAGCATCTGAAATGCTGACGTTTTCTGCTTTTGCTATATCGCCCAGGTTAAAGAAACCCGATAACATACCCGGCGCAGCGTAGTAAAATATTAAGCCTATAGCAGCAAATATGAGTGGCAGGAAAATCCTTCCGTTAATATACGGCACTTTGAATTTAGGTTCTGGTCCGCTTTTATCTTTCTGCAATACAAGTATACCGCCACATACCAATACGAATGCAAAAAGTGTACCTATACTGGTAAGGTCGGTTACGAAATTCTGGTCGAGGAACAGGGCAGGAATGCCCACCAGCAAGCCTGTTACAATAGTTGAAAAAGAGGGAGTTTTAAACTTAGGATGAACTTTTTTGAAACGATCTGGCAACAGGCCATCGCGGCTCATACTCATCCATATACGGGGCTGGCCCAATTGGAAAACAAGCATAACGCTGGTGGTTGCAACTACGGCACTTAATGCAATTATTCCGCCTAGCCAGTTCATACCTATCTGGTTAAAGGCATTGGCAAGAAAATCGGGTGTATCAAGATTGGTGTATTTAACCATACCTGTTAATACTAACGCTAATGATATATAGAGTATTGTACAGATGATAAGCGAATACATCATTCCCCTTGGAAGATCACGCTGCGGGTTCTTACATTCTTCTGCAGTGGTAGATATAGCATCGAAACCTATATAAGCAAAGAATACGGCTGATACCCCTTTCAGTACACCGCCCATGCCATTAGGCAAAAACGGGTGCCAGTTAGAAGTATGTACATGGGTGCAGCCTATGGCTATTACGGCTAATACCACTATGAGTTTAAAGGCTACCATAAAGTTGCTGCCTGTGCGCGATTCTTTAATACCCATGTATGCGACAGATGTAACCAGAATAGTAATGATAAGCGCAGGAATATTAAAGATAATAGGCATGCTGCCAATGTGCGGGGCACTTGTCCAAAGGTTATGGTATGCGGTAAGGTCGTTTGTAATAGTGCCATGTGCCGCTGTAACCTCCATGAATTTAGCATTGCCGTTCTTCACTTCCAAAAAGCTCATGCTTAACCATTGTGGTATATGTATACCAATATTGTCGAAGAGGCTAGTAAGGTTCGATGACCATGAAATGGCGACGACTATATTACCAATGGCATATTCCATAATAAGCGCCCAACCGATTATCCATGCTATCATTTCGCCAAAGGCCACATAAGAATAGGTGTATGCACTGCCTGAAATCGGAACGCGTGAAGCAAATTCGGCATAACAGAAAGCAGAGAATGCGCAGACAATAGGAGTAATGATAAAGAGAATAATAACACCAGGGCCACCATCAAAACAGGCTGTCCCCACGGTCGAGAAAATTCCTGCGCCAACAATAGCTGCAATACCTAATGCAGTAAGGTCCCTTACAGAAAGTATTTTGTTTAACGCATTTCCGCTATGCGCATCTGCCTCAAGGCGATCCTGTATTTGCTTGTGCGATTTACGTTCAAAAAGGTGTTTGCGCTGAAATGCCATGCCGGGTTTTATTTTTTTAGTTTCAAAATGCGTTTCAATTTTTCTTTATCATATATCAGAAGCAGCAAAATAAGCATAAAAGGTATTACCACCGACTTATACCGCTCAATGCCGCCATATAGGGGCGTGGCTAAGCCAATAAGTACAAGCATAAGAAGGGAATAACTCAGGCAAAGTGCCATTATATTCTGGTGTTCGGGTTTGCGTTTATAACAGAGTAGAGCAAGGGCAATCAATAAAAGCACTGCAAGGTTTTCTGCCATATATATCTTAACCATGCCCGATGATACCTTTTCGCCCGGCAATGGCCTGATAAGCGCTACAGCCAATGCAGCCGGAATATGTTTCACCAGGCTCAAGATGGTTGGTTCAATAGGAGCGATATCTACTTTGCTATTGGCGGGTTGGGTGTAAATATCAAGTCGGTAAAGGGTAAAATCGTCAGCATAGGGATGAAGGGTATCGCCCTGCCGCAAGCGAATAAGTTCATAATGCGTATCTTTTTTCAGGCGGAAAGGCGCAATAACTCCTGTAACTTGTTCTTTGTAACAGAATGCCGATGATGTTATATAAGGAATGCCACCATGATGCAAAAGAGAATCGGCATAAGCATTGGCAGGGATAATGGCAGTTGAATCCTGAACATCTAAGCGGGCATACATGCCACTGTCTTTGCCTTGCACTTCAAGGTAAATACCACCACGCACCATACGGTTCAGGTCCCTTTGCTTATCGGACATCATTTGCAGGGGATTAAGTTTTGGGAAAAACACATTGAGGTTTAACCCGACCAATAGGTAAAGCCCTGTAAAGCCAATATTGGTGAGCCAAGGGTGATTGGCACAGGTGCGTACTTTCTTTATCAGGAACTCTGATTTAAGGGCCGGAATAATGCACAGCAATACATAAGCCTTTGCCTCAAATAGCAGGATAAAACCCAGCAGGACCATCAAGCTATTTTTCAACAGAGAACCTTGCTTATTTAGAGCCTTTAAATAGAAGTAAAGGGTTAATCCCAGGCCAAGGAAGACTAAACCCTCTTTTAAAATACCCGAACCCCAAAGCAGTACCGAGGGAAAGAGAAACAGTGCGAAAAACAGTTCTTTAGGTTTATCGGTTAGGTATGGATAGAAAGCTTTGTACAAATAACTAAGCCCCACAAGCGATATAAAGCACATGAATATTACATGCACACCATAATTGCCACCCGATAAAAACATAAAGAATGTATTCAGGCGGATGATGAAATGGCTGTTGTTATATAGGTTGCTATCGTGGTCATTCAGCCAGCTATTCATCTGGTGGTAATAGGCCTGTATATGCGGATCGGAATCACCAATGCCGGTGAACATTTTTACAAAGTCGGAGAAATTGCTGTGTACGCATTGGTATATCATTTTACCATCGTCGTAGTACTTAAATATGTCCGATGTATACCTGTTGTTGTAGTGGTAAGCATATATATACCAGAGCAGTGTACCAAAGCCCAGCTTTAGAGCAAAGGCTGCAATGGTATACCAATTCTTTAAGCCAGGTAAATGGAACAGTGGGCTTTTAAGAATGATTATAGAAAATAGAACAAGGTAAAAAGCGCAAAATATTATGCCCATCATTGGCTATGCCTGATTTTATTCAAAAATAACATTATTTGCCTGAAGCCCTCACCCCAAACCCTCTCCCTTTGGAGAGGGAGAAATTATTCCTTCTCCTATGGGAGAAGGTAATGATGAGGGCGGTTTTATCCCCTCCGTCGAAGGGACAGGGGGTGGGTACTGTATTTGTGTCCCCCTTTGGAGGGGGTAGGGGGAGGAATGCTTTTGTCACACTGAGCCTGTCGAAGTATTAACCGCAAAGAACGCAGATTATACAGCCACGCAAAGAGTACAAAGAAAATCCCCTCCGACGGAGGGGCAGGGGTGGGTATGCTCTTTAAAGAGCAAAATCTATGAACACCGCCAGTGGCTCAGAATAGCTACTGTATAGCTTTGTTGTCTTTTGATTGGTCGGTGTAGGTGCAGGGCCTGTAACTGTTCCGACAGGAGTATAGTAAGTGCGATTATTATCTGTTTCACTATTGATGATATAGCTGGTCGATGTTAACAAGCTCAATCTTCTTGAGAGTTTAAATCTAAATCCAACAAAAGGGCCAAAGCCATAGATCTGCGTTTTTGTTTCAATGCCATTAGCATAACCACCACTCCAATATTGTGCGTCATTTTTTGAATAGGCAATACTTGGCCTAAAGTCAGCACCATAAAATACCTGCCATTTTTTGCTTAGGTTATTGTAAAATTCCCATCCTATTATGAAATGGATCGAATATGAATTGTTATTGTACTTATTTGAATCGGTAGTATAGGGACTAGGAATATTACTATTTGAAAAGTCTGCACCTATGGCGACACGCAAATTACCGCAACTGAAATGTCTGCGATAGGTTATGTAATAATTATCTTCAACGGGTGGAGTTGTACTTGAATTAAAATTTAAAAACTGCCTGAGAAAACCGGTTGCATTAATACCAAATTCGTTATTATGCTGTTTTATTTTTATAGTATCCTTATTGGGCTGTTTTACTTTTGTACTGTCTTGGGCAAATGCTGAAAGCCCCAATAAGCATAAGGCAATTATAAGTTGATATTTCTTCATGGGGGTTTTGTTTGAAGGAATTAACGTTATTAGTCTACACTTATTATAAGGTAGTAATATCAAAGGTAATTACAATTACCCCAAATGGAAAAGGTATTTAGCGAACGGTGAGTTTCATTGAGTGAACCTTAGTTTTGATTGAGGGAACTAGGGAAATAAGCCTTGCTTATAAGTTACTTTCCCACGAAGTACAACTTCGCGGGTACAGGGGGAGGAATGTTCCCGCCATTGCTAGGAGCGAAGAGACATGGCAACCCCGCAGGGCTCGTGAACTCCTTGAAGAACAATTAGCAAATCAGTGAACAATCCCACCATCATCACAGCTAATACGTAAAATCTATTTAATATTGAAAATTGTCCATTACCCAAAACAACGCCTTTCCTATCAAATATACACCACCTAAACCTGTACCGATTGCTGTAATCCATATAGCTAACTTCTGAAGTAATTCGTTTCTTTCTTCTTTTCTGATTTTTCCTAAGTATCCTCCATTTTGTATGAAAAATTTGCCCTTAAGGTTCAATTCAATCTTATCTGGTTTTCCAGCCAGATTCATTGTGTTTTCATTCATATTAGTATTCCCTGGAGTGCCCCCTGATTTAATTTCACAAAAAATAGAGGAGTATAATACGCCTGATATCACTACAAATTTTAAATAGTCGTTCTCTTTCAGAATACCTAATAATTGACAAGCTTCAATATTATTCATGTCTAGCTTTTCAAAGAGATTGTTATAAGCAATTGAAGGAATGACATTCCCTTTTGCACAAGCTTCTGCATCTTTACATTCATTAATACAGATTATGCCTCCATTATCAACTAATGATTGTAAGACCAAATCAAGACACTCTTCAATTTTTTTCATAAATACATTTATTTAATTGTGAATTCGTACTGCCGTTCAAAATGAAGTGATCCTGCTATACCAGCCCATCCATGATCGATAAATGATCTAAACTGAATATTTTCCAAAGTAGTTTTCCATTCACGAAACTTAATGATTTCGAGGTCATTTTCTATTTTTTGGAAGATAATCTGAGTTTGAGTTAACAAGTCAAAACCAGAAAATATTCCATTTTTTAATTCAACCTTTAATAATGAAAATGCTATTATTCTTGGTATTCTTCCATTAAGATCCTTCTTCAAGTATCTAGCTAAAGAAAATGGTGGGACCGCAACTACGTGATAAATTGGTTCTACTCCTTTATTATCAATAACCTGAACATATAGGTGATATAAAGAATGTCTTTTGCCATTTTTAACTAACTCTATCCCGTCTTTTGCATCTTTCATGAATTCCTCAAATTCTTCCATTAGTTTAAGTCTTTGCAATCTAAGAGGCATATCCTCATATAGTTCATTTATAACTTGGAGTACATGATGTATCCTTCTATAGAAAGTATTTCCCGAAAACGAATTGAAAACAGGATGTAATTCGCGATTCCTACTATCTTTTAATGCATAAATCTGGAGTATATGTGAATCAAATACTTTATGGCTATAAAGGAAGTTGATAAGCTGCTTAAGTGGCTTTTCTTTAATATCCCATATTTTTCCTGTGATTTCCTGATATTTTAATTTAAAGGCCATTTCCATAATTTGCAGAGCCTTACCATATGCAACATCAAAAAATTCGTATTTGTAATAAGCAAAAACGTGTAAATAATTAACTATCTCGAATGCCTCTTTCACATGGTCAGGTGCATTTTTCTTTATCTGCAGCTTTGGCACGCAGTTCTCAACAAATGCCCTGTGATTCATTATTCCTCTCCAACTTTCCCATCTTCCATCAGGAATCAAGTATTTATCGGCCCCTGGGAATTTTAAATATTCGATTAAATAAGATTCAATATCTGGCTTAAACATAATTTTCAATATCTAGTCCATATTCATTCTCCATTAGTTTGGCTTTCCTGAAATGTAAATTAGGATAACCTTGAGCTTTTGCTAATTCTACAATGCTTTTACTTTTCAGATCGTCTGACTGACTTCCGAAGACAACGCTAACTAAGGCATCTTTTTTGAATTCATAATGGCTCATATTATCAACAAAGGCAAAAATTTTGATTACTCGTATTTCTTCTTCAAACGAATAATTTTTATGCTTTGTATTTATATAAGAACCTGTTGTCTCCTTACCAAATTCTATAACTGGAAACTTGTTTGAGTATCTCATTATAATCGGAATTGCGAAGAAATAAGGATCTTTTAGGATATCGAATTTTAAAACAGCACCTTTATGTCCCTCACTATAAAGATCCCACATTTGTAGATTCTTCCATGTTCTAGAAAAGCAGCAAATTCGAGTTTCGTTTATATCCCTTTTCATGATTTTTGTAAGAGTCTCTGCAAAACCTAAAGGATCGTCGGCAATCTTCTTAGTGTCTGACTCAATTTCCTCTTCAGTACGATTTTTGAAATTTAACTTATTTAATGTGGCTCTTATTTCCTCGGAAAGAACTTCGATTTTTACTTTCAATTTGGAATCGTAAGGATCTGTGAAATTTGCAGGACTACTGAAATGCAATTTATTATCCGAGATAATTTCCTTTAAATCATCCATTTTACGATATCTATATAAGTACCGAGGATACTCTTCTTTTTTAATTGCGTTTTTAATAATCTTCGTCATAAATTCGGCAAAATTCTGCATGGATTCTATATAATGCTGATGAGTTATATCATAACGCTTTTGGGTTTCTTCTAGGTTTTCTTTAATTTCTATGTCCATAGTTTATTATTTAGTTAATAAGTGAGTTAACCTTAATAGTGAAAAATATATTCAAAGCTCGGTAAGAAGTCGCAATGCAGATATGGGTTTAATTGTATTTTATAAACAGCTTATAAACAAGCAATGATAAGGATTTTAGCAATTCACATACTCTCAGTTATTATATTAAAATGCGGTGTTTAAATAATAATAAATAAAATATTACATATTGTAAATATATTAACTATCTTTGTGTTATCTGCCCTCACCTAACCTCTCCCTTGAGGGAAAGGTATAAGGAAGGTGGATGATGTTCTTTGAAATAGTATCTGCCCTCACCCCAGCCCTCTCCCCATGAGGAGAGGGTGAAGAAGTTTTGCAAAGTCTCCCTCTTGGGGGAGATTTAGAGGGGCAAAGTCGGTTGTTCACCGGTTTGCTAATTGTCCCTTAAGGAGTTCACGAGCCCTGCGGGGTTGCCACGCTTCGCTCGCAATGACGAGTAGGGGATAAGTGTTGATAAGCTTTGTGTCCTTTGTGGTTACATTTCGACAGGCTCAATGTGACGCTCTCACCCTGACCCTCTCCCGTAGGGCGAGGGAATACTTCGATTTTCGCCAATCGTTAATCGTTACTCGCAAATCAAAAAGATTCCTCCCCCTGCCCCCTCCGAAGGGGGACAGAAATTCGTGTAATTCGTGGCGAAAATACCCACCCCTTCGCCCC
>DATHOD010000128.1:0-34287 GCA_035485295.1 Bacteroidia bacterium | reverse complement strand
GTCCGCCTTGGTTTTGATATTGCTAAGGGCGACATACTTATGATTTTGGACGCCGACCTAACTGTCCCACCTGAAGATACGGTTAAATTTTATGATGCTATAGCATCCGGCAAAGGAGATTTTATCAACGGCTCACGCCTTGTTTACCCAATGGATAAGCAGGCTATGCGCTTTCTCAATCTACTAGGAAATAAGTTCTTCAGCCTTGCATTTACATGGTTGCTCGACAGGCCATTTAAAGATACATTATGTGGTACTAAAGTCATTTTTAACGAAGACTATAAGAACCTTATCCGCAACCGTTCTTTCTTTGGTGACTTTGACCCTTTTGGCGACTTTGACCTGATTTTCGGAGCGCATAAGCTCAACCTGAAAATAGTTGAGGTACCGATAAGGTACAAGGAAAGAACCTATGGTTCTACCAATATATCGCGCTTTAAGCATGGTTTCTTGCTTTTGCGTATGTGCGCTTTTGCTGCCCGCAAGATTAAGTTCGTGTAGCAAATGGCCAAGAGCAAAACAACATTCTTCTGCCAAAACTGTGGCACTCAATCTTCTAAATGGGTTGGCAAGTGTCCCAATTGTGGTGAATGGAACACCTTTGTAGAAGAGGTAATTCAGAAAGAGACTACAAATAGTAATAGTAAGCAAGCGTATTCTATTACTTCCGATAAGCCACATCTGATTTCAGATATTGTTGCGGGCAACACACCTCGTATTGAATTGTCTGATAAAGAAATTAACCGTGTGCTTGGTGGCGGACTCGTTCAAGGCTCTTTAGTCTTATTTGGGGGTGAACCGGGCATTGGCAAATCTACCCTGGTATTGCAATTGGCCCTAGCGACAAATAATCTTAAAGTATTATATGTATCGGGTGAAGAAAGCCAGGAACAGTTGCGCATGCGTGCAGAACGTATTGGGATAAAAAACCAGAACTGCTATATACTTACTGAAACCAGTATACAGAATATTTTTCAGCAGGCTGAACTGTTGAAACCCCAATTGCTTGTTATTGATTCTATACAAACATTGTTCACCAATCTTATCGAGTCCGCTCCCGGAAGTATTTCTCAAATCCGCCAGTGCACAGCCGACCTGATGCGCTATTCGAAAACTACACATGTCCCAGTATTTATAATCGGCCACATAACTAAAGATGGGACTATTGCCGGTCCTAAGGTATTGGAGCATATGGTAGATACCGTATTGCAATTTGAAGGGGATACACACCATATATACAGGTTGCTACGCACGACTAAAAACCGTTTTGGCTCAACCAGCGAAATAGGCATTTATGAAATGACCGGCACCGGGTTAAGAGAGGTAAGCAATCCTTCAGAAGTATTGATAACTGTGCGAGAAGAGCCGGTAAGCGGCGTTGCCATTGCTGCCATTACAGAAGGAATAAGGCCGCTCATGATAGAGACACAAGCATTGGTAAGTACTGCGGCATATGGTACTCCGCAGCGTTCTTCAACAGGGTATGATCTTAGAAGATTGTCGATGCTATTGGCGGTATTAGAAAAGCGTTGCGGTTTCCGCCTGGCATCTAAAGATGTGTTTTTAAATATTGCGGGCGGTATTAAAGTAGAAGACCCTGCAACAGATTTGGCTATTGCAACCGCTATACTTTCTTCAGGTGAAGAAATACCTGTATCACCACGTTTCTGTTTTGCAGGTGAAATAGGCCTATCAGGTGAGATACGCCCTGTTAATCGCATTGACCAACGAATAGCCGAAGCTGAAAAAATGGGCTTCGATAAGATATTTATATCACGTTACAATAAAAAAGAAATACCACAGAACACCCGTATAAAAGTTCAAATGGTTGGTAAAATGGAAGAATTTTTTACCCTTCTTTTTGGATAAAATAAGCAATTAGGTTTAACTTTGTACCCTGTTATTTTGCAGCTGCCATGAAGATAAACCCAATTCTGCATTTTCCTTCTACCGAACATTGGGTAACTGCTTTACTTTTCTTATGTCTTTTGCTTCTTGCTTGGGTAAAGGCGGCATATCCAAAAAAGCTATTCCTTGTTTTCAGAGATGCTTTTGTAGCCGGTCTGCCTGAAGAGGAGTGGAGCTTAACGCCTGCTTCTATAGCCTTATTCTTTATATTTCTTTGCTCCACTGTACTGCTTATTATGGAACTTTTTCATAATGCAGGTATAAAACTGTATGGCAATATGGGTAAGGAGTTCGCCATGCTTGCACTTATCGTGGGGGGATTTTATTTGGTTAAAACGGTACTTATTGCACTTTGTGGCTTCATTTTCGAAGAACAACAAAGGGCCATGGAATACTTGTCGGAAGTATATGTTTTTGCACACCTTTTGGGTATTATTCTACTACCCCTGGTAATGCTTGAAACATACTCCCATGCTATCAACCAGGTGTTATTTGAAAGGGTAATATTGATAGGTGCCGGCCTTATATTTGCCTACCGCACGATAAAGATGTTTATCGTTATGACAAACAAAGGTTTAAACATGATGTATTTATTTTTGTATATTTGCACGCTCGAAATTCTACCCCTTGCCCTATTTTATAGGTACGGGATTATGAATTTGTAATACCCATTTACAAAGAAAAAAAGGGAAAACCCAAACGGATGAAAATAAAAAAAATACTCATTTCGCAGCCCAGGCCTGAGCTCGAACGTTCTCCCTATTTTGATATAGCGAGAAACTTTGGTATCGAAGTTGATTTTCGCCCTTTTATCCAGGTAGAGGGAATACCAGCTAAGGAATTCCGTAAGAACCGGATAGATATATTGTCATACAATGCGGTTATAATGACCAGCAAAAATGCTGTTGATCATTATTTCAGGGTATGTAATGAAATGCGCATAATAGTGCCGGAAACCATGAAATACTTCTGTATTTCGGAAGCTACAGCCTATTACCTGCAGAAGTATATTCAGTTCAGAAAGAGGAAGATATTCTTTAGCCATTATTCATTTGCTGACTTGGTTGAGATAATCAAGAAGAAGCACAGGGAAGAAAAATTCCTTTTGCCATGTACAGAAGCCCCAAATGACGAGTATAGTGATATATTAGATAGAGAAGGATTGAAATATATAAAGGCTCCTTTATACAGGGCTATATATTCTAACCTTACCGATATTAAGATGGGTGATTATGATATGTTGGTATTATTCAGTTCTGCAGGTATAACCTCATTACTTAATAACTTCCCGAACTTTAAGCAAGAGAATACTATGATTGCTGCTTTTGGCGATGCAACTGCCAAAGCGGTTATCCAGGCGGGCCTCAAATTACATATTCATGCTCCCCAGCCACAAGCCCCTTCAATGGCTATGGCATTAGAGCAATTTTTTAAAGGTGAATTGAAACCTAAACCATGGGTACCAACACCTCCGGTAATTCCTCCTTCTATAAAGAGGGCTG
The DNA here is from genome assembly GCA_035485295.1 of Bacteroidia bacterium. Classification (GTDB taxonomy): domain Bacteria; phylum Bacteroidota; class Bacteroidia; order JABEUT01; family JABEUT01; genus JABEUT01. The sequence continues at coordinate 30,877 of DATHOD010000128.1, read as the reverse complement.
CTCTGGCTGCTGAAAAAGCCGCTAAAGCTGAAAAGGCTGCCGCAGAAGAAATGAAGAAATTAGAATTTTTAGCGAAAGAAGCGGAAAAGAAAGCTGCGGCTAAAAAGGAAAAGGCAAAACCTGCTCCTAAAAAGGTTGTTGCTAAAGCTAAGCCTGTAGCTAAGAAACAGGTAAAAGCAAAACCGAAGCCTGCTCCTAAAAAAGTGGCAGCTAAAAAGGTAGTGAAAGCTAAGCCTGTAGCTAAGAAAAAAGTAAAACCTGCGCCTAAAAGGAAACCGGCTCCTAAAAAAGCTGTTTCAAAAAAGCGTAAAAGATAGCTTTTCACAAAAGCTTTCCTATGCAAACCCGTAGGCTTACCCTGCGTAAAACCGAACGCCTTTATGAAAAAAAGGCAATAGATAACTTATTTGAAGATAGCAAGCAGGTAAATATGCCTCCCTTACGTCTTTTATGGAAGATGGAAGAGAAGACAGGGGCATCCGAAACCAGGGCTGCCTTTAGTGTTCCCAAAAGGAATTTCAAAAGGGCTGTAGACAGGAATTTGCTCAAAAGAAGGATGCGTGAAGCTCATCGAAAACATAAAAGTTTGTTAAATGATGTTATAAAAGGTAACAAACAATGTAATATGATGTATATATACATGAGTCGGTCTATAGCGTCCTATGAAGAAATAGAGTCTAAATTAGTACTAACTTTACAACGAGTAATAAAGGAATTAGATGTTAAGTAAGTTTTTTATACTGCTCATCAAAATATACCAGAAAGCTATTTCTCCATGGCTTATGCCCGCTTGCAGGTTCACACCTTCATGTTCCCAATATAGCATTGAAGCCTTGCAAACTCATGGGGCGATTAAGGGGGGCTATCTTTCTGTAAAGCGAATTCTTTCCTGTCACCCGTTCAGCCACAAGCATGGGTATGATCCTGTGCCTAATAAAAAATAATATGCTGGAAGATATCTTGAAAAAAATAGGCAAACTAAGGTTGTTTTTAGCTATTGCAGCTATTGGTGGCTATGCATTCCTCTCATATAGTTTCACCGACAACTATTTTGAAATATCGAAGAACCTCGATATTTTTTCTACCACTTTACGCGAACTTGACCTGTATTATGTTGATTCTATAAACCCGGGACAATTGGTTAAGACAGGCATAGATGCTATGTTGTCTTCGCTTGACCCGTATACCGATTACATTCCTGAATCTGAAATCGAGGATTACCGTTTTATGACCACGGGTGAGTATGGTGGCATCGGAGCTCTCATGCAGCGAGATAGTAATTACCTTGAAATAGCTGAACCATATGAAGGCTCACCTGCAGCCAAAGCCGGACTTATTGCAGGCGACAGAATTGTTAGTGTTGATGGTATGTCAATGATAGGAAAGAATGTAGACGATGTAGGCAAACTATTGAAAGGTGAACCTGGAACATCAGTAAAGATCACGTACCTGGAACCGAATAATACCGAGCCAAAGACCGTAACGCTGAAACGTGAAACTATAAAGGTCACCAATGTTCCCTACTATGGAATGGTATCTGGCGATATAGGATATATAAGACTAACCGAATTCACAGAAGGTGCGGGAAAGAATGTAAGAGATGCGCTTGTTGAATTAGAGAAGACCCATAAACTGAAAGGTGTAATACTTGACCTTAGGAATAATCCGGGAGGTTTGCTTAATGAAGCTATTAACGTGGTGAATGTATTTGAGCCAAGAGGACAACTAGTTGTGAAAACACGCGGTCGTTCAAAAGACTGGAACCATACAGATCTTACCAATGGGGATCCAATCGATACAAATATTCACGTTGCAGTGCTTGTAAATGGTGGTTCAGCTTCTGCATCTGAAATTGTAACAGGTACCTTACAGGACCTTGATAGAGGAGTTATTATTGGAACCCGGACTTATGGAAAAGGCCTTGTACAGCAAACCCATTTGCTCAGTTACAATGCCCAATTAAAATTCACCATTGCTAAATACTATATACCTAGCGGCAGGTGCATACAAGCGCTTAATTACAGTCACGAGGGTAGCGATGGCGGTGCAAATAAAGTACCTGATTCATTAAAGACAGCATTCCGTACCAAGCATGGTAGAGTGGTGTATGATGGCGGTGGTATTTTACCTGATTTTATTCTTGATCAAGGTAGATTTAGCCAGGTAGCAAGTAGCTTGCAATCCAAGTATTTTATATTTCACTATGCTACCTTATATAAGCTTGATCATAATTCTATTGCATCACCTGATAGCTTTTCGATAGATAATTCGGAGTATGACAAGTTTGTATCTTACGTAAAGAGTCATTCATTTAAATACACAACCAAAAGCGAACAGTTATTGGCACAGCTAAAAGAAAGCACAGAAAAAGAAAAGTATGGTGATGGACTAGGTGCTGATTATGACAAGATAAGTAAGACACTTGATGAATCGAAGAAGAATGATTTTTATAAAAATAAAGATGAGATTAAGCAATTGCTGGAAGAGGAAATTGAAGCCAGGTATTATTATCAAAAAGGTCGCTTACAAGTAGGCATACATTACGATACCGAAGTAGCTAAAGGAATCATGGTATTGCATAATGCTGCTCAATATGATTCGGTACTTACTACCATAGTGCCTGCTACCAGGCCTTTCCACGATCCGAATATGATCAATTGGCCAACTGCTGAAAAGAAGTAATTTCATTTGCGTTAACGTTCAGGCTAAACACGTAAACATTATTTAACAAAGCGAAACTGCCTGATACTGATAAGGTAAAAACAAGTTATACACGTCTGTGTATAAAAAAGAGTCAATTTATTTTGGGAAAGATATTTAATAGACTATATTCGTTATAACAAAATTAGTAGCGTATGTTTGAAATGAGCAAAAAGATACTCGAAAGAGTCAGTTTCGACAGGGCGCTGTTCCAAAAGGAACTTATGAAAGCCGTAAAATGGCTTAAGCCCGATGAAAAATTATTATTGAAAGTTTGGAGCCTGTCTACGTTTGGTCATATGTATAAAGATGTTATTATGGATGTTTTCCATAAGGTAACTAAGGCTTAATAAACCTCAGATTCCTCTTTATTCCTTCATACCCCGTTCGCTGAAAAGGCGAATCATGAAATTTTTTGTCAAAGATATCTTCAGTTATTTCTTCAAAATCTTTTTCATTCATTTGCAGAAGATCGGGGTTTGCTTTTAACTCTTCCGTCTGGTGAGGCTTTGAGAATCTGTTCCATGGGCAAACATCCTGGCAAACGTCACAGCCAAACATCCAGTTCTCAAACTTGCCTTTCATTTCCTGCGGAATAGCTTCTTTTAATTCTATGGTGAAATAGGAAATGCATTTGCTCCCATCAACTATATTGGGTTCAACAATTGCCTGGGTAGGACATGCATCTATACAGCGAGTGCAGCTTCCGCAATAATCTTTTATAGGTCCGTCGTATTCCAATTCAAGGTCCACAATAAGTTCAGCAAGAAAAAAGAAAGAACCTTTACCCGGGCGAATTAGCAAACTATTTTTTCCAATCCAGCCTAATCCGCTTTTTGTTGCCCATGCCCTTTCAAGTACTGGCGCAGAGTCAACAAATGCTCGACCGTTCACGTCGCCTATATGAGCCTTCATATTTCTCATAAACTCTTTCAGCTTGCTTTTTATCACTTTGTGATAATCTCTTCCATACGCATACTTAGAAACATGTGGAGCACCTTCATTCTGCTTTTCTTCGGGATAGTAATTCAGCATTAAGGATATCACAGATTTGGCTCCAGGCACCAGTAACCGCGGGTCAAGGCGCATATCCATATAATTGGCCATATAATCCATTTTGCCATGCATATCCTGGTGCAACCACTTTTCAAAGCGTGGCGCTTCATTTTCTAAAAATTCTGCTTTTGAAACGCCGCAATGTTCAAACCCAAGGCGTGCGGCTTCCTGTTTTATAAAAGCTGTATAGCTTTCAGCCGACATGGCTTTAAAATAACTCGTTAGTATTTCGTCTGGGAATTCTTTTCAGGTGCTTGTAGGCTTTGTCTGTTACTTCTCTGCCACGAGGTGTACGAGCCATATATCCTTCTTGTATCAGGAATGGTTCATAGACTTCTTCAATAGTACCTGCCTGCTCGCCTACAGCAATGGCAATAGTAGAGATACCTACTGGGCCACCTTTGAATTTATCTATAATGGCAGTGAGTATTCTATTATCCATTTCATCCAGGCCATTTTCATCCACATTCAAAGCCCTCAGTGCATATTGAGTTACCTCAAGGTCTATGTGTTGTTCTTTTACCTGTGCAAAATCACGTACCCTGCGCAACAAGGCATTTGCAATACGTGGGGTGCCACGGCTGCGGCGTGCAATTTCGCGTGATGCATCTTTGCTTATGCCAATATTCAATATCTCAGACGAACGTTCTACAATCTTTTGTAAAAGCTCTGCGGTGTAATAATCTAACCTGAAGTTAATACCAAAACGTGCTCTTAAAGGAGAAGTGAGTAAGCCAGAACGCGTGGTAGCTCCTATAAGTGTAAAAGGATTCAACTTCAACTGAACGCTGCGTGCATTAGGCCCGGTATCTATCATTATATCAATGCGGTAATCCTCCATAGCTGAGTATAGATACTCTTCTACTACAGGGCTTAATCGGTGTATCTCATCAATAAATAATACGTCTCCGGTTTGTAAATTGGTAAGTAGTCCTGCCAAATCACCAGGCTTTTCAAGCACGGGACCTGATGTTATACGAATACTAACATCCAATTCCGTTGCAATAATATTAGCGAGTGTAGTTTTTCCTAAACCGGGAGGGCCATGTAATAATACGTGGTCAAGTGCTTCTTCGCGCTGCTTGGCAGCCTGTACAAATATTCTAAGATTCTCAATTACCTTTTCCTGTCCCGAGAAATCGGCAAACTCCTTCGGCCGAAGTACTTTTTCTACTTCTTTCTCCGCCGGGCTGAGGCTTTCATTTTCGGGATTAAGATTATCGTTCATTGTTCGAATTGTCGCTTATGCAAAAATAGAAAATATATTCCGTTAAATTAATTGTCTTCAATCATGTGTGCCAGCTTGGTTCTTGGAAAAATACCTGCGAATATTTCAAGCGGGTAAATAAGTATTCCGTAGGAATAAGTTGGTGAGTTAAAAGTTTCACCAATAGCTGGGTTGTTAACCAGCATATAACGGTAGCCCACCTGTGTATACAGGCCCCAATACTTATTAAAGTTATAATCCAATTCTGCACCTGGTTCCCAAACTATCACCATATACGAATCTATAGTATGTAAGCCTGCTTTATCAGTGTATTGATAGTTAGAGCCTCCAATGCCAAAGTTAATAGGGGTAATATATAATTTCCAGTGCTTGGTAAGGTTTATAATGTACTGAACATAATAGGAGAAGAAGAAGAAATTCAATTTTGCAGTATCGTTTTTTTCTCCATTGGTAAATACGTGGGTGATATAAGAATTGAGGGTGTTGAAACCACCGCCTATCGAGATCTTCTTGCCAAATGTTACACCTATATTAAATCCAAAAATATCAGCATCATTATTGGTGATGAATGAATTACGGGAATTAAAACTAAAAGTGAATCCGCCTTTTTGATTGATAGCAGATTGCAGGCTGTCCAGGAATTGTGCCTTTGCGAAAAGGCCTGTAAAACAAATTAATAGAATGAGCAATAGTTTCTTCATACCCTGCAACAAAGGTAGGTCATTTAAAAAAGAAAAGCCCCACATTACTGTGAGACTTTATAAACAGGACAATGTTATGTTTAGTCTACGTGCTTAACGCCGCCAACACCATCGTTATCACTTTGCATAACCTTGGCAGGGCCGTGGTACTTAACACCACCTACGCCGGATGATTGAATATATATTTCCTTAGATGCGTATACACTTGCCGCACCAACACCATTTACATTTACATGCAATACTTCCGCTTTAAATGCGTCCGCATCTAGCGAACCAACACCATTATCTTCAAGGCTTGCATAGGCTGCTTTACCTGTAAAGGTCATAGCTCCAACTCCATCTTCCGAAGCGTGCAATGTATCAACACTTAAAATTAAGTTAGTAGAACCTACGCCTTCATTCTCGTAAACGAAGTTTTTAAACTTTAGCGTATCGCTGCTCTTGGTAGAACCTACCGACGAAATAGACATTTTGGTAAGGCTTGTAACTGTAATATAAATATCTGTCTTTATATGAAAAACGCTGTTATGCATTTTTGCAGTATCGTCAATAATCAATGTATCGCCTGAGTTTGTAATTTTTAAATCTTTAGGAAAATTTCCTTTTACAACTACACTTTCTTTATCGCCCTGCGACAAAATAATATTGAAAACCCCATCGGCATCAATTGCTTTAAAAGGTTTTACATCAACGGTTTTACCTTCTGCTGGCAACTTGGTATAATCCTTGGTTGAGGAGCCATCACTTATTACGCAGCCGCCTATTACAAATAAGGATAAATAAAGAATCTTTTTCATGGTTAGGGATTTCATGGTTATTGGGTTTTGTTGTAAGACGAACAAGCCCAATAATTTGTTACAAACTTAATTTATTTCACGCAGAGACGCAGAGGACGCCAAGAAAATTCGTTGCGCTCTTTGCGCCTTTGCGAGACACTATGAAGCTACTTTGTATTGGTCAATAACAATCTCCAGGCATCCTCTATCTGTCCATTATCCAATAGCTTTTTTGCTGCTTTGTGTAACTCTTCTTCATTACCGATTTTTTCTGAGGAACTATACCCCTCCATATCAGGAAGCTTGGTTATGCTGGCTAATTGCCCAAGGTTATTGCCTGTAAGTACTTTACTTGCTTTAATACTTACGGGGATGGAATTTATACCTATGCCTATATTATGCCCCGGCTGCACCACTTCAAACAATGCATTGCCACTTGCTCTGCAATATAAGTTACCCATCATACGGCCTACCAGGTCTATTTTATTTGGGTCAATTCTTTTCTCCTGAGTTAATACATCCTCGTTTATATGAATGAGTAGTATTTCACAGATAACAAGATTTCCAGCTCCTCCGCCTTCTCCGGTTTCTTTTACTCCTAAAACCTCACATTCCATCTGTACAGGCGATTCCTTTACCCGGTATGGCCTGACTATTTTAGATTTTATTGGGGTAAAACCAGCTTTTACAAATTCATTCACATCTTTATCATACTCACCACTTGCTACCGATGCCTGCTGTACCATACTATAGTTCACAACATTAATAACTACCTCAGGCACTTTCAATACGTTCTGGTGAGTGTGTTTAGTCTCCATGGTTCTGCCTGAGCGTGCCGGTGAGAAGATTGCGATCGGGGGATTAGAACCAAATATGTTAAAGAAACTAAATGGGCTAAGGTTCGGATTGCCATTTTCATCAACTGTGCTGGCAAAGCAGATGGGACGCGGAGCCACTGCCCCCAATAGGTATTGGTGCAAATCCTTTAGCGGAGTATCTTTAGGTGATATTGTGAGCATAGAAAGGTTGTTAAATAGCCCAAAAGTATTACTTTTAACAGGAAGAAAGCCCTATAATTGGCAAGAATGGTTTTTACCCCTACATTTGCGGCCATAAACGTATATTATGCAAGCTGAAGTAACACCCTATATTCCTAAGAACAAGATACGTATTGTAACTGCTGCTTCCCTATTCGATGGGCACGATGCAGCTATAAATATAATGAGGCGTATTATGCAAGCCAGCGGCGCCGAAGTAATTCACCTTGGGCATGACCGCAGTGCATTAGATGTTGTTAACTGCGCCATACAAGAAGATGCCAATGCCATTGCAATGACGTCATACCAGGGCGGGCATATCGAGTATCTGAAATATATGTTCGATCTGTTGAAAGAACAGGGTTGTTCGCATATTAAAATATTTGCCGGGGGTGGGGGAGTAATACTTCCTGATGAAATTAAGGAACTGCATAAATATGGAATTACCCGTATCTATTCTCCTGACGATGGCCGCAAAATGGGCCTGCAGGGAATGATAAATGATATTCTGCAAAAATGCGACACTGCTCCTAAGATCACCGATATTGATAAGCACATAAAAGGGCTTAAGAATAAGGATGATAAATCTATTGCGGCTTTAATATCATTGGTAGAAGATTTCCCGGAAAAGGCAAAGGAAGTTCATAAAAAGATACAAGGTTTATCAGGTAAAAGAACAATCCCGGTATTGGGAATTACCGGTGTAGGTGGCGCAGGTAAATCATCGCTTATTGATGAAGTAGTTCGCAGGTATCTGATTGATTTTTCTAAGAAAGATAATCTACAGGAAGGCAAAACCATTGCTATACTTTGTGTTGACCCATCAAAACGTAAAACAGGCGGAGCGTTATTGGGTGACCGGATTAGAATGAATGCCATATCTAACCCACGTGTTTATATGCGTTCACTGGCAACGCGCCAAAGCCATTTAGCACTTTCGCAAAGCATTAACAAAGCGGTAGATATTCTGAAAGCCTGCAATTTTGATTTGATATTATTAGAAACTTCGGGTATTGGGCAATCAGATACTGAAGTGATTGATTGTTCAGATGTATCCTTATATGTAATGACACCTGAATATGGTGCAGCTACTCAGTTGGAGAAGATAGATATGCTCGACTTTGCTGACGTTATTGCCATAAATAAATTCGATAAGCGCGGTGCAGCGGACGCATTACGCGATGTGAAAAAGCAATACAAACGCAATCATAACCTGTTCAATAAAAAGGATGAAGAGCTTCCAGTATTTGGTACTATAGCATCTCAGTTTAACGACCCCGGTATGAACAGCCTTTACAAAACGCTGATGGATACTGTGGTTGCAAAAACAAAAGCTGAACTACATTCATCATACAAGCATGCCGAGGAACAATCGCAAAAGATATTTATCATTCCACCGGATAGGGTGCGTTACCTTTCAGAGATTACTGAAACAGTACGCAGCTATGGCAAGTGGGCGGTTGACCAGTCAGAGATTGCAGAGAAACTTTATGCCCTGCATAAGGTAGAAGAGATGATGGAAAAAGCAGGAGATGTAAAGAAAGATATTGATAAGAAGAAAAAGGAACTGGAAGAAAAACTTACTCCTGAAAATAGAAAAATATTGGCGAACTGGGAGCAGGAAGTAAAACGCTATACCGAAGAATACTATGTGTATAATGTACGTGGCAAAGATATTAAGGTAAAGAATAAAACCGAATCGCTTTCACATACGCTGATATCTAAGATATCTGTACCACGTTATAAAGCATGGGGAGAAATATTAAACTGGAGTTTGCAGGAAAACTTCCCGGGAAGATTCCCTTATACTGCAGGTGTATACCCATTTAAGCGTTCTGAAGAAGATCCTACCCGTATGTTCGCAGGTGAAGGCGGACCAGAGAGGACGAATAAACGTTTCCACTACGTGAGTTCCAATATGCCCGCAAAAAGACTTTCAACTGCATTTGACTCAGTTACCTTATATGGCCGCGACCCTGAATACCGTCCTGATATCTATGGAAAGATCGGTAACTCAGGTGTATCTATCTGCTGCCTTGATGATGCTAAAAAACTATACTCTGGTTTTAATCTTTGCGATCCCAAGACCTCCGTATCAATGACCATTAATGGCCCGGCATCTATACTCACAGGCTTCTTTATGAATGCTGCCATTGACCAACAGTGCGAGTTATACATAAAAGAGCATAAGCTTGAAAAGCAGGTTGAAAAAAAGATTAGTGACCACTACAAAAAACTTGGAGTAAAACGTCCCTCATATCAAGGTGCATTACCAAAAGGAAATGACGGCCTTGGCCTTATGTTGCTTGGCACTACTGGCGACCAGGTATTGCCGAAGGATGTATATCAAAAGATAAAAGCATTCACCCTATCGCAAGTTCGTGGTACGGTACAGGCAGATATTTTAAAAGAAGATCAGGCACAGAATACTTGTATATTCTCTACTGAGTTCTCATTGCGATTGATGGGTGATGTGCAGCAATATTTCATCGATAAAAAAGTACGTAATTTTTATTCCGTTTCTATATCAGGTTATCATATTGCGGAAGCAGGTGCAAATCCAATTTCTCAGGTTGCATTTACCATTGCCAATGGTTTCACTTATGTAGAATACTACCTCTCAAGGGGAATGAATATTGATGACTTTGCTCCAAATCTTTCCTTCTTCTTTTCAAACGGTATCGACCCGGAATATGCAGTAATTGGAAGGGTCGCACGTCGTATATGGGCCAAGGCTATGAAACTGAAATATGGTGCTGATGAACGCTCGCAAATGCTGAAATATCATATTCAAACATCGGGCCGTTCACTACATGCACAGGAAATTGATTTTAATGATATACGTACTACTTTGCAGGCTTTATATGCCATCTATGATAATTGTAATTCATTGCATACTAATGCATACGATGAGGCTATAACTACACCTACTGAAGAAAGTGTTCGCCGTGCAATAGCTATTCAGCTTATTATTAACCGCGAGTTAGGATTAGCAAAAAATGAAAACCCTTTACAAGGTTCATTTATAATTGAAGAACTTACAGAATTGGTAGAAGAAGCAATTATGGTTGAGTTCGATAGGATTACAGAACGTGGTGGTGTATTAGGTGCTATGGAAACTATGTACCAACGTGGCAAAATACAAGAAGAGAGTCTTTACTATGAACGTTTAAAACATACAGGTGAGTTCCCGATTATTGGTGTAAATACATTTTTATCATCCAAGGGTTCACCAAGTATTATACCAAGAGAAGTAATACGTTCAACCAAAGAAGAAAAGGAATACCAGATAAAGATGATCAACGATCTGCAAAAGGCAAATGCCGATAAAGCACCTAAGCTTTTAAAGGAATTGCAGCAGGCAGCTATACATAATAAGAACCTCTTCGAGAAGTTGATGGAAGCAACCCACTATTGCTCATTAGGTCAAATTACTACTGCCCTGTTTGAAGTGGGCGGGCAGTACAGAAGGAATATGTAAGTGTTTTGGAATATTAGGGAAGGTTTACTATATTTGGTTATTCATAGATAAACCACCTGCATGAATTTCAAAACATTACTATTATCACTTGGAATATTTTTATTTGCGTTGCAAACTTCAGCACAAAAAAAAGTAAAACCCAAAAGTTCAGGTTGTAATCTTTCTGCATATGCATCTCCTGCAACTATAGAACCGGGTGATAGTTCAAACACATATGTTTACCTGACGGATTCAACTACATCTTCTTCAGTAACATCATATACAGTCGCATGGTTACCTTCTGCCTCAGTTACCAGTCCCGATTCTTCCAATACCTATGCTCATCCACCGGCAACTACAACATATACGGTAACCGTAAATAGTTCGGTTTGCGGAACACAAACTGATACTGTAACAGTATATGTAGGATGTACACTTACAGCAGGCTTAACAATTACCCCTTATTATTGTGCGGCAGATGGTGGTACTGCAACAGCAATAGCGTCCAATGGAGTAACACCTTATACATACGCTTGGAGTAATGGACAAACAACATCGAGTGTATTAAGTTTAAGTGTCGGTTCATATTCAGTTTTGGTAAAAGATTCAAATGGCTGTAGTGTTACTGATACATTTTCTATTGTCCCGAGGTCAGTATCAGTTGTTGCATCTGCAAATCCAACAACTATTGAAATTGGTAATTATACAACCCTGAACGTATTTATAAATGATTCTTCATCTACATCGTCCTCTTCAACCTCTTATACTATTTCATGGGCTCCATCGGCAACAGTTACCAATGATACACTGGCAACTACAACTGCGAATCCAAAAGCCACAACCACATACACAGTTTCAGTAACCACACCATGCGGAGTAATAACTGATACGGTAACAGTATTTATTGGTTGTTCAGTAACTGCGAGTGTAACCACTACACCATATTATTGCGCTGCAAATGCGGGTACAGCAACTGTAACAGCCGCTAACGGTGTGCCACCATATACCTATTTATGGAGCAACGGACAAACCTCATCCAACTGCACTGGCTTGACTGTCGGAACATATTCAGTAACGGTAAAAGATTCTAATGGATGCAGTACCACGAGTTCATGTTCTATTTCAAGTTCATCTTTGATTGTTTCAGCATCTGCCAGTCCTAATTCTATTTCGTTGGGTGACAGTACTTTTCTCTATGTGACTGTAACGGACTCCTCATCTACTTCTTCCTCAAGTGTTTCCTATACAGTTTCCTGGTCACCATCAAGTTCGGTTACCTACCCTGATACAAACGGAAGTTATGCTCATCCCGATACTACTACTACATATACAGTAACTATAACTACTGCCTGCGGAACAATAACAGATACCGTTACAGTGTTTGTGACCCCGTGCGTTAATAAATTCGATCAAACTATATGTATTGTATCTATTGATACAGCTCTTGATAAAAATGTAATAATATGGGGAAGAAATGATTCACCTCCTGATGGTTCATTTAATATTTATGACTCAACTTCGTCGGGGTGGACATTAATAGGCACGGTGCCTGATACGGCATTGAGTGAATATATAGATACAGCCTCAAATCCTAATACGCAATCATATAACTACCGTATTTCTACAGTTGATTCCTGTGGGGAGTCAGCATTAAGCCCGGTTAATAGTACTATCTTCTTACAGGTAGTTCAATACCCGGGTAATGATAGCCTTTACTGGTCACCTTATGTAGGTTTTACTACACCAATCTATTATATATATAGGGGCTCTTCTTTGGCTACACTTATGTTGCTTGATTCAGTTCCCGGAACCACACTATCTTATATAGATTACTCACCTCCTGCTGGCTCGATATATATGGTAGTGGCAGTAAACCCTTCTGGTGGATGTACACCTACGCATAGATTCATTAGGCATGGAGTTGATTTTAGTACCGCAGTTTCTTATTCAAATGGCGGTATACCTCATTTACCATTAGGTATTGTAGGAATCTCATCACCAGTTAACTCTCTTGTTATTAGTCCTAATCCTGGAGATGGATTGTTTATGCTTAGTTACAGCTTATCAAAAAATGAGGACATTAGAATAAGTGTGATTGATGAGTTTGGCAGAACTGTATATGAAAAGCAAATAAATGAACAGCATACAGGCACATCAAAACAACTGCTTGATATAGAAAATCTGGCTGATGGTATTTATTCTTTACGAATGATAACCAATGAAGGAATGGCTGTGCAAAAGTTGGTGGTATTGAAGAAATAATGACCCCCCTTAGTCCCCCCAATAGGGGGATTTTTGTCATATTGAGGGCAACGAAATATCTAATTCAAAATAATGAACGGGTTTATTCTTCTTCTAGATTCTGATTTCGAAAGTGGAGAATACATTGGCAAAGCATTATTTTATCTTGTTTTGGCCGGATTAGGTATTTTTCTGCTTATAAAAATGAGAAAGGGAAAGAAATAGCGCAAAACCTAATATTAGTCTTCAAATTAGGTCAAGTTGGAGTAGTTATTCTCTATTTCAACCGAATATGTATATTTGCGCCCCTAAAAAAGTACATTTTAAACCTTTATATACTATGACAACTGTCCTTTATATTATTCCTTGCCTTGGTGTTCTCGCTCTGATTTACACTGCCTTTACTGCTGCTTGGGTTAAAAAACAAGATGCCGGAGATGCTAACATGAAAGAATTAGCCGGTTATATAGCTAATGGAGCTATGGCCTTTTTGAAAGCTGAATGGAGAATATTAGGCGTATTTGTGGTTATTGCCGCCTGCTTATTGGCATGGTCGGGTACTACTGTTGCCGATTCAAGCCCTATTATCGCTATCGCATTCTGCTTAGGAGCTATATTATCGGCTACTGCAGGATATATAGGTATGAACATTGCTACTAAAGCAAACGTTCGTACTACGCAAGCTGCCCGAACAAGCTTAGCTAAAGCATTAAAAGTTTCATTTACAGGCGGTACAGTTATGGGTGTTGGTGTTGCGGGTTTAGCAATACTAGGTCTTGGAGGTTTATTTATTGTGTTCTACCAATTGTTTTTTGCGGGTAAGGGTACAGCAGTTAACGGGTTAGATATGAAGAAAGCTATTGAAGTATTAGCTGGTTTCTCATTAGGTGCTGAATCAATCGCATTATTCGCCCGCGTGGGTGGTGGTATTTATACCAAAGCTGCGGACGTTGGTGCTGACTTAGTAGGAAAAGTAGAAGCAGGTATACCTGAAGATGATGTTCGTAATCCTGCAACTATTGCCGATAACGTTGGCGATAACGTAGGTGACGTAGCAGGTATGGGTGCCGATCTTTTCGGTTCTTATGTTGCTACTATCCTTGCTACTATGGTATTAGGCCAGGAAGTAGATGCTTCTAAAGACAATTTCGGAGGACTTTCTCCAATTATCCTTCCAATGTTCATTGCAGGTATTGGATTGATATTCTCAATAGTAGGTACATTGTTTGTTAAGATCAAGAATGAAAATTCAAGCGTTCAAAATGCATTGAACTTAGGTAACTGGTCATCTATTGTATTAACTGCCATTGCATCTTATTTTGCTGTAACCATGTTATTACCGGCAGGTGATTTAATACATAGGGGTGTACACTTCACATCAATGGATGTATTCTATTCAATTATAACAGGATTGGTTGTAGGTACTCTTATGAGTATGATAACAGAATATTATACAGCTATGGGCAAACGTCCTGTGCTTTCCATTATTAAACAATCTGGCACAGGGCATGCTACCAATATCATCGGTGGTTTATCAGTAGGTATGGAATCTACAGTTGCTCCTATATTAGTTTTAGCAAGCGGTATTATGGTTTCTTACCATTTTGCAGGTTTATATGGTGTATCTATAGCTGCTGCGGGTATGATGGCAACAACAGCAATGCAGTTATCAATCGACGCTTTCGGACCTATTGCCGATAACGCTGGTGGTATTGCTGAAATGAGCCGCTTACCTGAAGAAGTTCGTCACCGTACCGATAACCTTGATGCAGTGGGTAACACTACCGCAGCAACGGGTAAAGGATTTGCGATTGCTTCTGCGGCGCTGACCTCATTAGCATTGTTTGCAGCGTTTGTGGGTATTGCGGGTATATCTTCAATCGATATTTATAAAGCTAATGTATTAGCAGGCTTATTTGTAGGCGGTATGATACCGTTTATATTCTCTTCTCTTTGTATCGCAGCTGTAGGCCGTGCAGCAATGGATATGGTGAACGAGGTTCGCCGCCAGTTCCGTGAAATACCGGGTATTATGGAATACAAGGCAAAGCCTGAATATGAAAAGTGCGTTGCTATTTCTACCAAAGCATCTATTCGTGAAATGATTGCACCGGGAGCGATTGCTCTTATAGTACCGGTTATAGTAGGATTTACTTTCGGCCCTGAAGTATTAGGCGGCCTATTGGCAGGTGTAACTGTTAGCGGTGTGCTTATGGGTATTTTCCAATCGAATGCAGGTGGTGCATGGGATAACGCTAAAAAATCATTCGAAAAAGGTGTTGAGATCAATGGAGAAATGTTCTACAAGAAATCAGAACCCCATAAAGCATCGGTAACGGGTGATACAGTTGGCGATCCATTTAAAGATACATCTGGCCCTTCAATGAATATCCTTATTAAGCTTATGAGCATCGTATCATTGATTATTGCTCCGCATATTACCAAGATACATACTGAAACAGTGCCTGTTGGTACTATTATCCAGGCTAAGGCCATATCAATTGGTGTATCGGCACCTAAGGCTGAAACCAAAGGCAATACTGTAACCCTTAAGTAATATGCTCGATAAAGGCGAATCTGTACTTTGGAGAAGGATTCGTGTCTATCTTGTAGGTTTTATTATAGGCCTTATAGCAGTTTATTTTATGTTTGGTCAGCGCGGGTGTAAGAACCTTACACCGGGTATGCTTAAGCTTGACCAAATTGCAACTAAAGACTCAGTTAGGTATTCAGATACTGCTCTTTGCGAAATGAAGTGCCAGAATATAACCCGCAACGAAGTATTAGAATCATTTACCTACGGTAAAGTTGACAGTAAAAAGAGCAAGGATTTTAATCAGCGCAGCCCCATGTTTAATTTTTCCGGCTTAACTCAAAAAGGCCGTAATCTTAATGTAGTGTGTATTGAACACGATAGCCTAGTTCGTATTGTATTTGTGAAGGATTTGGCTATTAAAGATAGCTGTAAGTGTCCTTAATATTAGGGCTCCGTTTTTAAATCCATCCCTTTAATCTCTTGGCATTTACCTTCTTTCATTAATGTAAGAGTTTGGGTAAGATAACTTCCATTGTCATCAAATCCGGTATCTTTTTTACTATCTCCATTTACCTTGGAAAGATATATTAAATCTCCATAACCACCCTTCTCCAACAAACTATGTTCATACCATACTACACCCTTAATACCTTTAAAGACTTCCCCAAAAAATGCTCTTGATGTTGTATATAAAGTATCAGATTCGAAATCCCTTAAAGTACCAGGATATTCGTATCTATTCTGACCATCTGCAACAGTAATGGGCTTGTCAGGTTGATGAATATAAATAGAGATATTCGCATCACACTCATTGCAATCCCGTCCTGAGAAGATTAAATAGGGAATACCTGGCAATTGTATCTGCCCGATATAAGATAGATTGTATAAATGAGTATCGAATTTATAACCTGATTTAAATACAATGTATGAACTATCAATGGTCTTGTATTCCCACTTTTCATTTGCTGTAGGTTGCTTAATCTCCAGGTTTGAGCCCTGGTTATTGTTTTTTGTTATTGAATTACCTATGTCAACGGGCTTTTTTTTGCCATTATTACATGAGAATAATATACATAAGGATGCTGATAGCAGCATTAAATATAATATGTGGTTCGATCTTTTCATTATTGATTAGCACTTCATTTAAGCCAACTTGGTTTCTTATCTCCTTTATAGAAATTTAACTTCTGCTTTTCACTTTCTTCTGTAATACATAATGCTACGCAGTTCCTCAAATAAAAACCACACCAAATCATTGTATCTGAATCTGCGCCTTCTTCTTTTTGGCGTATAAAGGTCGTTTGGCTATAAGGGTTCACGCCCAAAATAATATTATTCTGTCCCTCATCATATTGATAACCCCATCTACCACTGTCCACATAATTGGTTTTTCTATATTTACAAACATGTATATATGTGCTATCTGACCTTAATTGAATAAATGAAACAGCCCCTTTTGTATAATAATTATAGTAAGTACCTACAATACATTCTGGATGCTGTTTCATATATTCAGGGGTTTCCGTAATAAATCCTGAATGGTCCTCATCTTTATCTCCCGGAGATAAACAAGAAGGGGAAAATAATAAAATGATATAGAATAAGAATAGACGCACCCAGTTCATTTAATCAAATAGATGTATACTACTATACAAATATAATGATTTGAGTATGGACTATATAGCCCTTAGAACTTCTCGAACACTCCTAAGCCATACAGGGCAAAGTCATATTTAATGGGGTCCTTGGGGTCTAATTCCCTCAAGTTCTGTGTCAACTCATCAACCGCTTTCCAGTCATCTTGTGTCCGTTTTAATAGCCCAAGTTTTCTGGCTACTCTTCCGGAGTGTAGATCTATAGGACAATAGAGCAGGGCAGGAGAAATGCTTTTCCAAATACCAAAATCAACTCCACGCTTGTCATTTCTTACCATCCATCTCAAGAACATATTTAACCTTTTAGCAGATGCATTCTTGGTAACATTAGCTATATGCTTAGCTGTTCTCCCGGCAGGGTATTTTCCTAAAAACTCTTCCCTGAATTCTATCAAACCATCATACATGTTCATTGTGCCTTCCCCTCTAGGGGAAGGCTTGGATGGGGCAAAGGCTTTTTCCAATCCACCCTTCTTCGTATAAATATGCTGCAGTGATTGAATAAAATAGACAGCATCTGTACTATTAAACGTACGGTGGGCAAAGCCTGCAAACGCTTTCCAATCTTTTTTATCTGATTTAGTTATGTATTCAAAAGGAGCATTATCCATTATTTCCATAATCCGCAATGCATTACGGATAATAGTAGGACGTTGCCCCCATGCCAATGTGGCTGCAAAAAATGCAGCTATTTCAATATCTTCTTTTTGTGTAAAATTGTGTGGGACTGATATCGGGTCACTTTCAATGAATTTGGGAGTATTATAGAGTTCATATTTTTCATCTAAAAACTCTTTCAACTCATCAGGCCTCAATTTCATCCCTTGCCCGATTTGAATACTACCGTAAATAATGAACCTTCACCCAATTTTGAATCTACCTTAATATCAAGCTTATGGAAGTCTGCGATTGTCTTAACCATAGAAAGGCCAAGGCCGTAGCTTTCATTTTCGGCGTTATTGAACTTCCTAAAGCGGTGGAAGATAGATTTTAAGTTCTCCGGTGCAATACCCACACCATTATCCTCAATATATACCTCATATCCGTCCTTTGTTAAGGCAGAATGTATCTTAATCTTGCCTCCCTGTTTATTATACTTAACCGCATTGTTAACCAGGTTAAAGAACATAGTGAAGAGTAAGGAACGATTAGCCGGCGCGAATAAAAAGCCGTCTTTTAGGTTCACATCCAGTGTAATATTCTTCTCTGCCAGGCGCACATCTATTTCTGCTGCCACTTCTTTCAATAGCTCTGGTATGTTTACATTATCCTCTTTCGGTGTCTGGTTATTCTCTATTTGCGAGATAAGTAGTAATGAACGAACTATCTGTTTTAACCTACCCAATGTCCTTTGAGACTCCATGATCTTAGTTTCCGCCTCCTCATTCAAATTGCCTGCTTCAAGCATATTCTCAAGGCGTGTTTGTAGAATAGAAATAGGTGTTAAGAGTTCATGGGAAACATTGGCAATAAATTCCTTTTCAATATGGAAGGCATCCTGAATCTGCAGCATCATTTTGCTGATGGTGTTATCTAGGTAGCGAAAATCGGCTGTGGTGGTGCTTATACGTTTAAAATCGAATTTTTCCGGGTGCTTGGTACCGACAAGCTTTGCTTCTATCTTTCGTAATGGCCGCAGTAAATACTGTGAAATGGAGAGATCGATTAATACTGTAAGTGTAATGATTGCAATGAGAATATAAAGCGCTACACGTAAAAGTATAACCCTTAGGTCCCTTACATACTGAATACTTTCACCAATTTCTAAAAGGTAATTGGTATAGTTATAGGTAAAGTAATGTTTCCGAATGCGGTACTCCAATACTTCACCTTCAATATCACGTGGAGAGGTTATGGTAGTATCTCGGTCTTTATTAGTATCAGCTATCTTTTCAATGGACATGTAGTTTTCCTTGAATATGGTATAATCGGCATAGCTACTGTCGCTATAGGTACTATCAGACTCTTCAATGAACTGGCCCATTCCCTTATCACTAATAATACGTAGAATTTTAGCTTCCTTCTTCTCCAGGTTTGTTTCTACCTGGGTTACAGCTGCCTTGTATATAAGATCAGGCACAAATTCTAAAAACGCAGCTACAATCAAAATACGAGTAAACGCATTGATGAGCGTGAGTTTATAGATAAGTTTCATGGAATGTTTTACAATAAATTAAGGCGATACCCAATACCACGGACTGTTTCCAGCCAGTCAACATCAGCATGTTGGCCCAGCTTTTTACGCAGGTTCTTTATATGTACATCCACATAATTCGAATCATAATCTACCTCAAGTGCATTATCCCAAATATGCTCTGTAAGCTGCATACGGGTTATTACACGGTTTTTATTGATCAACAGATACTGCAGAATATCGAACTCTTTTTTAGTAAGACTAATAACTGTTGTTTTGAAAGAAATACTCCGATTATTAATATCTACTTCAAAACCATGAACATTGGTATTGCTTTTTTTAAGTCCATGCTTACGGCGTATAATTGCCTGCATGCGAGATGAAAGTTCGAGCAATGAAAACGGTTTTGCAAGATAGTCGTCAGCCCCAAGATCAAGGCCTTTCACCTTATCATCGGTACTGCCACGTGCTGTAAGTATAATTATAGATGCTTCTGAATTGGCTTCCTTAGCCTCTTTAAGCAAGTCTAGCCCATCGTAATCAGGTAGCCCAAGGTCTAATAACAGAAAGTCGTAAGGGTTAACAAATATCTTCTCCGATGCTTCCTTGCCGGTAGTTGCTGTATCACATATGTACCCTTCTTTTTTCAAAAAGGTCTGCATTTCTTTGGCAAGTGATTTTTCGTCCTCTACTATAAGTATGTTCATAGTATGTAATTAAGATAAAGATTGTTTTATAGAAAGCAATATAGCTGAACAGGCATAACGTATTTCCTTCTCTGTTATTATCAATGGCGGTGCTATTCTCATAGCATCGGGCCTGAATAAGAACCAGTCTACAATTATACCATTTTTAATGCAGTTTTCTATCACTTTCTTGCAGAATATCTCATTATCAAATTGTAAGGCAAGCATTAATCCTTTACCTCTTATTTCCTTAATGGTCTTATGTTTTAACAGAGTTCTAAAAAGCTTTTCCTTTTTCGAAGCTGCACTATAAAGCTTTGTTTTTAATTGCACTTCAAGCGCCACTAAACCCGATGCGCAACTTAACGGATGCCCGCCAAAAGTAGTAATGTGGCCCAGTGCAGGATTATCAGAAAGGGAAGACATTATTTTCCGATTAGCTATAAATGCTCCTAAAGGCAATCCTCCGCCCATTGCCTTGCCAATGGTAAGAATATCTGGCATTACACCTGAGTGTTCAAATGCAAATAGCTTTCCCGTGCGCCCGAAACCAGTTTGTATTTCATCGAGAATTAGTAAAGCACCCATTGCTTTACATTGTTTCTGTAAAGCTTTTAAGAATTCCTTATTCGGAACTATAATGCCAGCCTCACCCTGTATCGGTTCAACTATAACACATGCTGTTCTTTTAGAAATGCTTTTTAATGCTGTAATATCTCCAAACGGTAATATCCTTACATCGGGCAATAATGGTCTAAAGGGTTGTTTCAATGCCTCATCACCCATAATGCTAAGTGCCCCATGTGTACTCCCGTGGTATGCCTTAGTAAAGCTTATAATTTCAGTTCTTCCGGTGAATCGCTTTGCAAGTTTCAAGGCCCCTTCAACCGCTTCACTACCTGAATTAACAAAGTAAACTGAATCAAGCCCTTTAGGTAGTTGTTCGCTTATTTTTTTTGCAAAACTCACCTGTGGCGATTGAATATATTCACCATAAACCATTATATGAATATGCTTATCAGCTTGTGCTTTAATAGCTTTTACAACAGCTGGGTGGCTATGCCCAAGATTGCTAACCGCAATACCGGATATAAGGTCCGCGTATTTTCTACCAGTAATATCAGTAAGCCATATTCCTTTAGCACTTTTTATTTCTAGGGAAAGTGGGGCGGGGCTGGTTTGAGCCAGGTAACTAAAGAAATCTTTCTTTTGAGATAATGAAGAGCGCATTAATGTTTAGAACGCCCTAAGAAGGGTAACTTTATATTGGAGAATAAGTAAAGTAAACGCTTAAGCCCATTAAAGTAAAGTGTAATCATCAATACAATTGTCATTACCCATATGATCCCCATATTCACCCAATAGGTATCGAGTAACTGTCCAAACATTCTTTTGGTAGGTGCATAGAATTGGGCATTACCAAAAATGCTTGATTTAATAGGATCGAGGAAAATAGGGTCAGCCCTTTGAATTAATTCGTGATCAACTTCAATTATCTTGTTTGTAAAGTCATTATGATTCGTTACAACGTCCGAAAGGTTGTCATTGGAATAATCGTCTTTTTCTTGCAGGAACGCAGTTCGAGATGCATCATTGCTATTTAGCGATTGTACAAGCTTATCTCTTGCATCGAATACCTTATTGTATTCACCAATATAGAAATCGTTTACTGCGCTAAGATATACCGTTGTTTTGTTTGCTAAACTATTGGTAAAGTGTTGAACATCCAGGCTATCTAAGCAAGTATAGGGAACCGAGGGAGTTTGCATCAATTGCTTAACGATCTCATTTTTCAATAGTACAAGATCATCGGCAGTTTGTTGCTGCATTTGCGGGTTCTTCATATTAGTCTGACATTCCGACAACTTCGCAGTCATGCGTGGGTACCAGAAATTCTTTTTGAAGCCATCCACACTTAATATCTTATCATAAATATAGAACTGCTGTTCGTATTTATTTGCCTTAAACTGATCAACTGAAAGAGCTTCAAATGCCCAGCGGGATGCCATTACCTGACCCACTGTAGGTACTTGTGTTTGCGATGTAACAGTAGGGTTAAGTTTATCGAACTTTACTACTATACCACTTAATAAAAGCTGAGGTATGATAAGGAAAGGAATAAGAATATATATAGTTACAGCAGAGTTAAAGCTTGCTGAAATATTCAGCCCCAATAGGTTAGCAAAACAACATACACTGAATAGTATTAGCCAGTAGTCCGTCCACATACCTTGTATATGCAGAATTGAATTACCTACAAGTACAAACAGGAACATTTGAATGGCAGAAATGGTGAACATAATAGTTACCTTCGATAATAGGTAACTCGCTTTACTCAAATTAAGGAAAGCCTCACGTTTACGTATCTTTTGGTCGCGTATAATTTCTTCAGCGCTAACCATAAGGCCTAGAAATAAGGATACAATAACAGACATGAAAATGTATGTTGGTACGTTTTCATTGGTGCGGAATATATATCCTGTTTTATCTGCTGCATCGCTACTGCGGAAACGAATAAGGTAAGCGAGTATAAATGCCAGAAAAGGAGCTTCAATAAGGTTGATTACCACATACTGGGTATTGGTAAGTTTCGATAAAATATCGCGGGTAACGAAGGTTTTAAACTGGCTGAATACATTCGGTACTGAGAAATCAGCCGGAGGTACTGCTTCGTGTTTATCATCAGGCACATGAGGTGCAAAATGTTTTACAAAGTGCACGTTCCATTCCGGTGCCGATATTTTACGGTTACGGGTAAGGTCGCCATACTCATCCAATACCTTAGCGTCAATAATATTAAATATCTGCTCAGGGTTTACGTTACCGCAGGTACCACACTCACTTTCGTTTGCATTTACCTGGTTACTTATTGTTTTAAAGTAAACTACTGCATCAATTGGGTTACCATAATAAATAGGGTAACCGCCTGTATCAAGAATAAACAGCTTGTCGAACATTTTGAAAATGTCTGACGAAGGCTGGTGAATAACAACAAATACCAATTTACCTTTAAGGGTCAATTCCTTTAAAAGGTCCATTATATTTTCCGAATCCCTTGATGAAAGACCTGATGTGGGTTCATCTACGAACAGGATACCTGGTTCGCGTATAAGTTCAAGAGCAATATTCAAACGTTTGCGCTGACCACCACTTATGGTTTGTTCAAGAGGGTTACCCACTTTTAAACCACGTGCTTCAAAAAGGCCAAGGTCACTTAATACTTCATTACATCTTTTTGTTATCTCATCATCAGGCAGATTGCCGAATGAAAGCTTAGCGCTGTAAAAAAGGTTTTGGAAAACAGTAAGGTCCTCGATCAAAAGATCATCCTGTGGTATATACCCTATTTGGCCAGATATTGATGGGTCGCCAGATTGGGTGTTAATACCATTAATGAATACACCTCCCGATGTAGGTACCGAGAGTCCGTTAAGTATTTTTAGCAAGGTGCTTTTACCGGCACCGCTGCCGCCCATTATTCCAACAAGCTTACCTGACTCTTCTTTGATATTAATATCATGTAAGCCTTGTTTATTCTTATTGAAGAAGAAATCAATATGCCTTGCTTCAAATACAATCTTCGCCTTAGCCTCACTACTTAGATAAGCACCTACAACGTCGCTATAATATATAGGGCGTATTTTAGGATTCCTTACAGAAGCACCCTGGTTGAATACGTTAACCTTGGAAGGCTTAATAACCTGCCCGTTAAGGTACATAGTAGCCGTACCAAGGTAACGGAACACATACATGTTAACACTAGAAACATGTAAAATGGATAACTGACCTTCAAGATCTTCGCAATAAATATGCCTTATTGTGCTATTGGCCGGCTCACGTCTTCCGTCAATGAGTAACATACCTGAAGATATCTTTGGCAATCCTTCAGGAGACTCAATATATTCCTTAACACAGTTAAATTCGCCTTGATCAATATTGAAACTTTCAGATACCGTAGATACGAACTCAAGTTCTTGTGGCGATATACCTGACTCTGAGTTAACAAACTCTATAAGGCGGATTAATACGACTATCTTTTGTTTCTGCGCTAGTTCCTTGTTAATATCTGCACATATACGAAGTACCTTAACTGAGTTAAGAGAAAGCCTCTTTTCACTGCCATCTTTTTTCTTAGAGGTTTGGTGAAGGTCCTCAACATACTTTTCATATAAAGAAAGGTACTGCTCAACCAATTCCTGGTTAAGCTGTTCTTTCAGGAATGATTGAACAACTTCCTTACCTTTTTTATTTTCTCCGGATTCAGCTTTTGCAAGAATTGCAAAAAGTTGCATTAGCGCCCGGAGTATTCTTTCACTCATACTTCACTCTTGTCAATGACAAAGATAAAAACAATTCATTCCCAACAAAATAAATTGCCGGGCTCTATTTATTAGGGCTAATTCTGCAATACCTGTGCTAATGCCTGTTGATTTATTTTAACCGGGTACTTAGCACGTAACTCGTCAAGCCATTGGGTCATCAGGTAATTCTGGTAATCGGTGGTTATCATACCACGTACTTCATCCAGAGCCTTAGGTTGTGCCGGCAGAATGTTCTTTACATTCACAAATACTACTTTGCCATTTTGAGTTTGGTTATCTGAAACACCCTTCTTCCATGCAGCATCAACAGCAGGGTTTTCTTTCTTCTCGAATTTACCACTTTGTACAGTCAATGCATTAGGTGCAGTTTTATTAATTTCAGACAGTATGTCTGCATCAGACTTACCATCTTTCATTAGCTTCTTTACTTCTTTAGCTACTTTTTCATCGGCACAGGTATATATTGTCGCCTCAGCACGTTCGTTCCACATATAGGCATTCTTGTGGCCTTCATAATATGATTTAAGGCCGGATGTATCCTTTAATGCTTTGGTCCACACCATCTTGTCAGTTATATCAAATAGAAGAATACCGTCCCTGTATTCGGTAATCATCTCTGCAAAAGCAGGATACTCACGCTCTAATTGATTGTCCTTATATTTTAAAAGAGATTCTCTTACAAACTTTGGATATAGTTTGTTCACTGCATATTCGCCCCCCTGGTCTTTGCCATTCATTTCATTATGAACCAGGAATGTTGCAAAATCTTGCTGGGTAAAAGGCTGACCACCCAGTGTGAACATTGTCTGATCATAACCCTTTGCTTTTTCCAAATTCCACTTTCCTGTATAAAAGGTTTCATCAATTGCTTTATAAAAGCTCTCTTTTGCTTTTGGGTTTTCAGTGAAATTGTACTTTTTCTTTATTTCACTTAACAATGCATTTACTGAAACTTCAGCACGTTCATCTTTTTGAACTCTTATAGTAAGGCCATCTTTCATAGAATCGAACGGAGCAAGGGCCTTTTTACCCAGTAACTTAACAATATGCCATCCATATTCAGTCTTAAATGGTGCTGATACATCACCTACGTTTTGTAAACTGAATGATACTTTTTCAAAAGGTGCAGGCATTCTTCCAACGCCGAACCATTGTAAATTTCCACCACGTCTGCCTGAAGCTGGGTCTTGTGAGAATTTCTTTGCCAGATCGGCAAAATTTTGCCCTGCTTTTACAAGACTATAAATCGAATCAATACGGTTTTTCAGCTTAATTGAATCAGCAGGTGAAGTTTTTATTGTACGAATCATAATATGCGCCACCAATACTTGTCCCGGATCCGGTTTCTTATCAGTTACTTTAATAATATGATATCCGAATTGGGTACGTATTGGCATTGATATTTCACCAACCTTATCTGAATAAGCTGCATTTTCAAATGCATAAACCATTACAAGTGAAGTAAAATAACCGAGGTCTCCGCTGTTTGTTTTAGCAGATGGGTCTTCAGAATTTTCCATAGCTGCCTTTTCAAACGTAATTTCTTTCTTAAGTATCCTGTCCCTTATACTTAGTATTTTTTTATAAGCAATTAAAGTGTCAGCCGGAGATGCGTCCGGGCTTACTTTAATAAGAATATGGCTTGCTTTTACATCTGTCTTCATCCTGTCGTAAGCCTGCTTTAAAAGCATATCCTGCACGCTTTGGTCGCGCATATAAGGGTCAGCCAGTTTTTGCCTGTATTCATTCATCTCTTGCTTAAAAGAAGGGGTGGTGTCAAGGCGCGCATCAATAGCTGCATTTACCTTAAGCCTGAATTCGGTAAATAGCTTAAGGTAGTTATCAAGGGCTTTCTGACTTTTCAGAGAATCCTTTGGCAAGTTCTTATAATACATTGATTTAAATTCCTGTAAAGTAACCGGGCGGTCCCCAACAGACATAAGAATTTGAGGGTCGCTTACTTGAGCACTTAATTTAAATGCAACAGACAGAAAAATGATTCCACAGGGGATAAGAAAGTGTTTTCTCATAAGAATTTGAATAGTTTGGCTATTTTTAAAGCGCAACAAAAATAATAATTTTGATGAACCAGAAAGGGTAATTATAAAGCTATTGCTACCCTTATAAAAGTTTTTTGACCACTATTCGTTTTTTTTGCACTCAAAAATGTACATTTGTACCAGTATGCGGCATATATATTGTTTCATTTTATTAATGGGGTGTTATACTCTTTCTTACGGGCAAAATGCAGGGGCTTATAAAAAGAACTTTGCCTTGGGTAACGGTTTTTTACAAAAGGGTAACTATAAACAAGCTTTAAGTTCTTTTCAGGAAGCATATAAGGTAGATTCTTCAAGTGCAAATATTAATTATAAAATAGGCATGTGTTATATTGGCATGCCTGGTGCAAGGGTATTGGCAATACCATATTTATTGAAGGCCACTAAAAATATTTCAAAACAATATGACCCCAATAGCGATGTCCAAATTTCTGCCCCACCCGTTGCTTACTACTATCTGGGCACTGAAGATAGAGAAACTTTTAGTCTGGCAGATGCAGTGAGTAGTTTTAAAACATTCAAGTCATATATCTTACCCTCTAATAAAGACTCAATTTCTTTAGTTGATCATAGTATCTTACAGTGTAATAATGCCAAGTTATTTGTAATGGCACCTAGTAATGCAATGGTTATAGATTTTGGTGATAGTATTAACAGTGCTTATGACGACTATAGCCCATTAGTATCGCCTGATGAATCGTATATGATGTTTACTTCACGCCGGCCTGGTGGTGTTAGTAAAAGTTTGATGCCAAACGGCGAGGGTCATGCATATATATATATCAGCTACAAAAAGAACGATACTTCATGGACCAAACCACGTTTATTTGATCCTAACTTTAATGCAATGGCTGATAATGTTTGCAGTAGTATATCTGCCGATGCTCAAACTATGCTTTTATGGTGTAGCGATAACCGGGGTAACTTCGTCTATCAAACTCAATACCAGGATAATAGTTGGGGTGTAATGGAAGACCCCGGGGGTGATATAAATATGCCATCAACTGCCACCAATGCTTGTATTTCGCCTGATGGTAATATTCTTTATTTTGTAAGTGAAAGAGAAGGTGGAATGGGAGGTAAAGATATTTGGCGCTGTGTTAAGCTGCCAAATGGTAAATGGAGCCTGGCAGTAAATCTTGGAAAAACAATAAATACGCCATTTAACGAGGAAACTCCTTACATGCATAGCGATGCTAAAACCTTCTTTTTTAGTTCAGAAGGGCACAATAGTATGGGTGGATATGACATATTTTTTGCGCGTTCTCTTGATTCGGGTAAGTGGACTGAACCATTTAATATGGGGTATCCAATTAACAGCCCAAGCAATGAATTTCATTTCTCATTAAGCCCTGACGGTAAGCACGGTTATTATAACTCTGACCGCCCTGATGGATATGGTGGAGAGGATATTTATGTGGTTAATATGCCACATGCAGCTGAAAATCCTCTCACTGTAATAAAAGGCCAGATACTTTCGGCCGATGGAACTGAAATTCCTGATGATATACGCATTATTGCCACTGATAATAATACGGGACAACAGGCTGGTGAATTTAAACCGGTTAAGATGACAGGGACTTTTACCATAATTGTTCCGCCTGGAAAAAGCTACACATTATCGTATCAAAATAGGGGTAGGGAATTCTATAATGAAACAATAGAAGTACCGGCAGATGCTGGCTATAAAGAAATACATAAGGCGCTTACTCTCTCTCCGCATAATTGGAAGGTAATGGCGATAGATACCAATACTAACAGGCACCCACAAGGAACTAAGAAGAATGGTAAGCACGGTACAGCCCTAAAAAAAACGGCTATAAATAATGAAAATGCATACTGGGGATGTAGTTCTGAAGCAGAAGATATTTTAGATTCCCTGAAAATAAATATGATAGCCTGTGAATCAACATACTACAAAAGAGAATATCTTAGCAAAAAGAATAATTGTTTGTGCCATAGCGGCCAAAAAATGGCTTATTCATGATAGTAAGAAATAACAAGCTTTTTAATTTGCTAATAGGTTGTTGCATTGTAATTATGTGCGGCATGCCCATTTTTGTTTCAGCTCAAAAATTTATTGACCCGCGTGAAGCTGAAGAAGATTTTAAAGACAAAAATTATATAGGGGCATTAAAGGTATACAAAGACATGCTTAAAGGAGATCCAACAAGTGTTGAGTTTCACTATAAAGTGGGCATGTGTTACTTAAATAGTAATATAGATAAAGCGCAAGCTGTACAGTACTTTGAATGGATTACCAAGCAACCCAAATGTGATAATGAGGTATGGTATGAGCTAGGCAAAGCGCTCCATTATGCAAATAAATTTACTGAAGCTATCAAAGCATTCAACAGATATAAAGAACATGCCGCAGCGGCAGATAAGCCGAAAGCCGATAAAGAAATTGAGGAATGCACGAATGGTATAGAGTTAATGAAATACCCTGTAAACGTCACGTTTGAAAATGTGGGTAAGCTAGTTAACAGTCCCTTTCCCGATTATTATCCGCTTGTGAATCAAGATGAGACCATACTCATATTTACTACACGACGTTCTGGGGGAGCTTCTCAAAGGCCTGAACTGGATGGATACTATTCATCTGATATTTATTGGTCTCATGCTGTAAACGGTGTATGGCAAAAAGCCAAAAGTGTAGGTACGCAAATAAATACTCCTGATGATGAAGAAGCAGTTGGTATTAATCCTTCTGCAAATGAAATGGTAATATACCTGGACCATATTGATGTGTATGGAGATTTGTATTATTCCCAAAGGAAAGGAAATACTTTTTCTCCTCCCATAAAATATAATGATGCTATTAATGCCGGCTTTGAAACTTCAGGTAGCGATTCACCTGACGGGAATGTATTATTCTTTGCCAGCAATAGAGCAGGGGGATATGGTGAAACAGATATTTATATGGCAAAAAAATTGCCTAATGGCCAATGGGCATCTCCACAAAACCTGGGAAGGAACATTAATACCCCATACAAAGAAGACTTCCCATGGTTAGACGTGGATGGAGCCACACTATATTTTTCTTCGCAAGGGCATAGTACTATGGGCGATTTTGATTTGTTCAAATCACAATGGCTCAATACCGATAGTAATAACTGGTCTCCTCCACAAAATCTTGGCTTCCCTGTAAATACCTCAGGTGATGACCGTTGCATTTCTTTTACTTCTGATCACCGTGTTGCATATATTTCAAGAGTAAGGCCCGATGGCTTAGGTGATTTTGACATATATAGAATTGTATTCAATGAATTGCAACGCTATGCTATAATACGCGGAAGAATACTTGTGGCTGATAGTACAAAACCTATGGAAGCAACAATTACCGCCTCTGACCCAAAAAATAAAAGCGGACCACCATTAACATTTAAGCCTACCAGGAACGGTAAATATGTGATGGCTTTATTGCCCGGTGTATATGATATTAAGATAGAATGTGAAGGGCAGGCCGATTTAACAGATAAAATTATTGTAATGGATTTGGGGTCCTTTCAGCCTGAGACAGTGAAGGACTATTCTTATGTTACACAAGCACCTGCACCCGCTCCTACTCCCAATAAAACTAATGAAAACAAACCTAAGCCTCAATCGCCCCATCGCATTCCTTGACCTCGAAACAACTGGAGTGAATATTGGTTCCGATAGAATTGTTGAAATATCGATCCTGAAAATTTCACCTGATAAATCCACAGAATCGGAAACGTATAGAGTAAACCCAACTATCCCTATTCCAGCTGAAGTATCTGCCATACATGGGATATTTGATAAGGATGTAAAGGATTGCCCAACATTTAAACAGCTCGCACCTAAATTACATGCTATACTAGAATCTTGCGATTTGGCAGGGTATAACAGCAATAAGTTTGATATACCATTGTTGGTGGAGGAGTTTTTGAGGGTAGAAGTAGATTTTGACATCCAAAACCGTAAGTGTATAGATGTTCAGAATATATTCCATAAAATGGAGCAACGTACCTTGGCTGCCGCTTATCGTTTTTATTGTAATAAAGAATTAGAAAACGCACACAGCGCTGAAGCCGATGTAATGGCAACTTATGAAGTGCTTGAGGCACAACTTGAAAAATATAATACGCTGAAAGGGGATGTAAACTTCTTGCATACCTTTAGTTCAAATAACGATAATGTTGACCTTGCCGGACGCATTGTACGCGATAAAAAGGGTGTGGAAGTATTTAATTTCGGGAAACATAAGGGCAAGCCGGTTCTCGAAGTATTCAGAAATGAGCCTTCTTATTATAATTGGATG
>DATHOD010000127.1:0-15301 GCA_035485295.1 Bacteroidia bacterium | reverse complement strand
ATATAATCTATTAGGTGAAAGAGTTTATTCAGATATTCTAAAACAAACACAAAGTAATTATCAAATTAATTTAAGTAATGAACCTGTGGGGGTTTATATACTAAAAGCAGCAAGTCCTAATTCCAATTTCTATACCCGTATAATTATCAATTAACCCACCAAAACCTTAACATCATGCAATCACTTACAAAATCTACAAGAGGGACTCTTGTTGCCTTGTTATTTTAATATTTAATAGCTATATTGTATTTTATAAACTTATCGCATTTTGAACAGACTCCTTAAATTACTAATTATTAATTGCTCATTATTAATTTACACACTTAGTGTGCACGCACAAGGTTTATGGACACAAAGAGCCAGTCTACCTGATTCAGCAAGGGGCTATGGTATAAGTTTTTCTATTGGTAATTGTGGTTATGTAGGATTAGGAATAGATCAGAATATTGGACTGGTTTATCTCAAAGACTTTTGGCAGTTTAATTCTTCCAATAACACTTGGTCAAAAAAAACTGACTTCCCGGGCTTGGCAAGAATTTGCCCTGCAACTTTTGTTATTGGCCACAAGGCTTATGTGGTTACGGGGCAAGACACAAATTATGGGTTTCACAATGAATGTTGGGAATATGATGCCACTATAAATAAATGGACTCAAAAAGCTAACTTCCCTGGAGCAGCCCGTGCCTATGATTTTGGCTTTTCTATTGGCAATAAAGGTTTTATAGGTATGGGTAGCGAATATGAAGTTAATTATTATAAAGACTTTTGGGAATATGATACCACATCTGATACATGGACAAGGAAAGTTGATTTTGGGGGAATTGCACGAATAACAGCCTCTGGATTTTCAGTAGGAAATAAAGGATATGCATGTTTTGGATTAGATAGTAATAATAGTACCTATAATGATTTATGGGAATATGATACAGGAAAAAATTCTTGGACTCAAAAAATGAATAAGCCTGGCAGTGGCTTAAGTGGGCAAAACGGATTTGTTATTGGTAATAACATCTATATAGGAACAGGAGATAGCCTTAATTCACTTTCTAGTACTTTAAAAAACATCTGGAAATACAATACCTTATTAGATTCCTGGACGCAAGAAGCCACTTTTGCTGGCGGAGTTCGAGAAGCAAGTATTAGTTTTGCAATTGGAGATTCTGGATACTTAGGTGCCGGAGTTGATAGTTCAGCTAACTTCTATAACGATTTATATAAGTTCTATCCTGATACTTTGACTGCGATTAATGAAATTACTGATAATGAAAATAGTATTTCTGTTTATCCGAATCCGAGTAATGGGCTTTTTATTCTTCAATTAGGCATAAATAATTACGAGTTAAGAATTGAGGTGTATAATATTTTAGGAGAAATAGTTTATGAAGGAACTGTTTCTTCAAACGAAGGTAAATATGAAATAAACTTAAGTAATACGATTACAGGCGTATATACTCTTAAAGCTTATTGCAACAACCGAATCCACTACAAAAAATTAATCGTCGTCAAATAAATAACCTGTAAACCCTCACACCATGAAATCTAGAAAAACCACCAAGGGGATTCTCATGTCCCTTTCTATGCTATTGCTTGTTTGCTCAATAGCAAAATCTCAAACCACTTATTACAGCCGACAAGCCGGAACATGGAACAATAATACCAATGTATGGAGCACGGTGAGCCAAATGGGAGCTGCCTGTTCATGCAGCCCTAGTGGTATGCTGGGCGGTAGCAATGTGGTTTATATTTACAATAATATTACAGCTACAACCTTATCAAGTTTATCGGGTGCAGCTAAAATAATTGTAGAGAGTGGCGATAGTGCTACCATTA
Organism: Bacteroidia bacterium; assembly: GCA_035485295.1. GTDB lineage: Bacteria > Bacteroidota > Bacteroidia > JABEUT01 > JABEUT01 > JABEUT01. The sequence continues at coordinate 13,471 of DATHOD010000127.1, read as the reverse complement.
CTACAACTACCTTATCTCTTTCGGGCAGCACAAGCATAACAGTTAATGCAGGTGGAACACTTATTTTGAATGGCGCCCTGAATATGGCAGGCGGCACCACTATTACCAATAATGGCTTTATTGCTATTAATGGCTCAGTTACCAATTCCGGTTCAGCATCTGTTGTTAACAATGGGGGCCTATATATTTATGGTAATGTTAGCACAAGTGGCGGGGCATCCTTCAGCGGTACCGGAACAACTTATGCTACGGGTACCATAAGCGGTTCAGGTACTTCAGGCATTTCAACACTCACCTGGAAGAACAATGGAACTACCCTTTATTATAATGCAGGTAATGTTGGTATTGGTACATCAAACCCTACTGCGCCTTTGCAGATAAAAGGGCAATTAGTAGCAGATAGTGGATATTTTCATGGCTACGTGGGTTCATTTGGTTATAATGGTGATGCTATTTGGCTCAATAGTGGTGTTGCAGCTCCTCCTCCCTTTCACGATGAGATCAATACAAATACAGGAATAATAGGAGTTATTAGCAGAAAATTTATTGGTGGCCCAGTATTGCCGCTTGGGCAATTTGGTATAAATACCCAAACCCCCAATTATATGCTTGACGTTAATGAAACAACAAATGCTAATGGAAATGTATTCCGAACAGCCGGAAACAACGCATATAATGCAGATTGGGAAGCATGGACAGGCCCAAGCAGTTTAACTCTTGCGGGCTCCACCATGAAAGGCAGGGTATATGTCCCGGCTAATACCAATAATTTTGCAATAGAGGCCTCTACCAATAGCCCCGGCCCTGCACTTGGCGGTGGTAATTTGCAGTTTTATACGCCTGACGTGGTATTCCCGCCCAATGTATTACGTATGCAAATAAATGGCCCATTACCTACCCGCACACAGCAAGGCCAGATATATAACAGAACAGGATATGTAGGTTTAAATGTAAACCCACTTAGCCAAAACATGCCCGCCTCTTTACTAACCTTAGATGGCGGAGTAATATCAGGTGGTGATGGCTTCCGCCCTTGGATGAAAATAGGAGCATATATAGGGAATAATAGTGATAATATGTACGTGGGAATGATTGATAATTTGGATGCTGCGGGCAATGTCATTTATAATCGTTCAGATGCCGCCATTGCATGGGGCAATGACTCTACTGGTTTTGGCAATACAGGACCCGATGCGCTCAGGTTTATATTTACCAATTACGATACAACAACTGTTGGTTATGTATGGGGTAGCGAAGCCGGAAGATGGGAACCAAATGGTAACTTAGGTGTAGGAGATTTTCGCGTTTCAAAATGTGCGCCCCATAACCGTATTGAAGATTATACATGGTTACCGGGTAACTTTTCATACACACAATGGTTAAGGCTTCAGGATTCAACAGGTCAATTCAGATTGACATGGAAATCGAAACGACAAGGTATGCTTGGCTCGCATACCGATATGCAGGTAGATAGTATGGGCGATTTATTTATCAATGCACAAAAAGACAGTACGCCGCGCTTTACAGGTGTAGGCATAAGAATACTGAATGCAAAAACACTTGCAGCACAAACACCACAAAATACGCTTGAAGTTATGTCGGGCTGGCATTCACCTTATTATGCTTCAGGAAATGGTTCAAGCGGTTTAAAGTTCCGTAACCTTACTTCACTTAACAAGCCTGTCAAAAATCCTGGCCCGGGAATATTATCATTAGATAACGCAGGTAATGTAATTTATGTTGACTCTTCTGCCGGTGGCGGTGGCAGCGGAGTTGGTACATGTGCAATACCTACAGCGTACCCTTCAGGAGTAGACGGCGCAATTAATCTCAATAATAACAACAACTTCTATTTTGAAGGGAATAATCAAACAAGTGCATTTGATAATATTTTTATGGGTTATCCATGCGCTACCGCTCCACTTGCAAAACTTAATGTGTTGCAGCAATCTGGTTCGAATAACTCAATAGGGATATATGTTGAAAATGATGACTTGGCAAGTGGAAACTTTGCCAGCCCTACTTCACTGATAGGAATAAAAAGTCTAATTCCGCCTCATGCACCAAACTTTAACAATGTTTATAATGTTGCCGGATGGTTTCAGGCTCCATTTGTACCTAATAGCCCTGAGCAATATGGAGTATTCATACCTCACCGTGGTGGAATAATTAGCGTAGGCTATCCGCTAGGTACATTGACCAATACAAATTATTTACTCTTAGTTGGAGGCGATGAATATGTTAGCGGTAATTCCATATTGGGAAATTTAACAGTAACTAATACTGCTACAATAAATGGCAATCTTTATACTTATGGCACAAACTATTCATCTAATCCTTCATGGACATCTTCGGACAGCATGTTTAAAACCAATCTAGATACAATAGGTAATGCATTGGCCATTGTTTCAAAATTAAAACCAAGGACATATTATTTTGATAGTGCCAATATGTACAAAATGAATTTTGAAAGCACAAAGCAATATGGTTTTATAGCTCAAGATGTTCAGAATGTTTTACCAAGCATTGTTCATACTGTCGTTAAGCCAACATCATATGATAGTGCCGGTAATGTTACTGCGCCGGGTATTACGTTTAAAGCTTTAGATTATAATCAGTTTGCAGCCATACTTACTTCTGCTGTTCAGCAACAGCAGCAAAGTATAGATAGTTTGCGCAATAAGCCAAGCATAAGTGGTAGCGGAACAACTAATTATGTTCCTAAGTTCACTGCGCCAGGTACATTAGGCAATAGTTTGCTATTTGATAATGGAACCAATATTGGGGTTGGCACTACTACACCAAGCAGCACATTTGATGTTTTTACAACTACAAGCAATGGTATTGTGTTGCATAATTCATCAAACAGCAATAACTTGCAGGCAAGTATTCTGGCTAATGCATCAAATGCGGCTACAATGGATTTGAATGATGCCTCAGGCAATTCATTCTTCCATATTGCATATACAGGTTCCGGTGAAAACCCATCGTATATCAACGACAAACTTTTAATAGGAACAAATAACAACTTTGGCATCCACAGCATTTTTGAAGTTTGGGGTACAAACAATAGCGATGGAATTAATTTATATAACACTGCCAACGCTAACCAAAAAACTGTAGCCATTACCAGCGGCCATGGCAACGATGGTAATATTGATGCCTTTGATGCTTCCGGTGCACAGTATTTACATATTTGTGCCAATGGTGCCACAGGCAACTACCCTTATTTCAATTCGCATTTTGTTGTAGGCAGCACATGGGGTGGTGGAATTGTTCCACCGGGTATAATAACAGTAAGTAATTCTACGGGCACTTTGGGCAGTGTTGCCATGTATGCTTCATCTACCGCAATGGGCGCTTCTGTAAACTACGGCATTTACGCCACTGCGGCTAATGCCACAACCAATTATGCGGGTTACTTTAATGGCGATGTATTTGTAAATGGCGGAACAAATTCGGGCACAGGCTATTTAGTGGCATCCGATAAAATGTTCAAAACAAATATCACTGCTATTACCAATGCCATAAGTATTATAAACCAGTTAAAGCCATCTACTTTTTACTTTGATACTGCAAATGCTTACAATATGCACTTCAGCAACAAAAAGCAATATGGCTTTATAGCGCAAGATGTACAAACCGTATTGCCTGATTTGATAAGCACTACTACCAAGCCCGCCGTGCTTGATTCAATTGGCGATACCATTACCCATGCAGTTACGTACAAAAACCTGAATTATTCCGAATTCATTGCCCTGCTTACCAATGGTATGCAGCAACAGCAACAAACAATAGATAGTTTGCGTAATGTACTTAACTCAATACAATCGTGCTTAACCGCCCTTTGCGATTCAAGCCACGGCAGCCACCATGCTATTCATAATAACCCAGGTGCAGGTTCGGTTAATACCATAAATGGTTCAGATAATACCATTGATGTTACTCTTTCCAACTCTGCTATACTTTACCAGAATACCCCTAACCCATTCAGTACAGGAACGAAAATAAATTACTTCCTGCCTGAAGGTACTATGGGCGCCATGATCGTGTTCTTTGATATGTATGGCAGCAAAATGAAAGAAGTGATATTAGATAAAACAGGTGCAGGAACTATTAATGTAACGCCTGATAATCTTGCAAATGGTATGTATTCATATAGCTTAATTATAAACGGACAAGTAATAGATACTAAGAAAATGGTGTTGTCAAGATAAGACCTGGAATCATATAAAAAAGCCCCCGAATACCCGGGGGCTTTTTTGTTTTAGGTGGTTGATAATAAATTAATATTTTATTACATTATAGTAATAAACACACTAAATTTGCATTATGTTCTTTGACATATCTTCATTTTAGGAATACGGTTTATATAACCAGATGCCTTTTACATGACCCAACACAATTGGATTCCTCGGTTTTCCCCTCCCTATTGTAAGGAATTAAAAAAAATGTACAGTACGACATAATACACCTATATTCCGACACGACATAATGCCATGAAAAAGGTAACAAAAGGTAACAGATTTGGCGCATTGACAAATTGCTGACATTTAATAACCAGCTGATTACAGTTATGAAATGGCATAAAGTGTTACCAGAATATGCATTATAATTGAAAATCAAATAGTTAGAAATTTAAATGTCGCAAAAATTGACAAAAACTGCAAGAAATTGACAAAAAAGCGTGAAGGATTGCAGCGGTTACCCCACAGCATAGCGAGGAGTAAAAGCGGAAAGCCTGACCCGAAGGGGCACGCCCAAATTAAAAACTGAGATTGCCACGCTAGGCTCGCAATGACGAATACCTTTCTGGCACGAGCCATGAGTCTCGCGCCTACGAGTTTTGGAATAGATGCTTCTCCCGAGTGCTCGGGATCAGCATGACAAAAACTTTGCGTGCTTTGCGCCTTGGCGAGAAACACTTCGACAGGCTCAGTGAGACAAAATTCGTGTAATTAGTGGCGAAATATTCCTCCCCGTCCTTCGGACACCCCCTCCAGCGGGGTACACTAAGCAAAAGTAATTTTGATCATGTCCCCATCCTTTATACCGATGAGTTCGGCAAGGTTGCCATGGTTTTGAGCCAGTTCTAATAATCCTGAGCTAGAGAACAGGGCCACTATCTCTCCCGGAGGGCCATCGCTATATGTGACTGATATATTTTCTACAACATACCTCTTTATATCTATCACAAAATTCCTGCCTTTACCCACATACTGAAACAGGCTCTCCTCCAGGTTGCAAATGCAATTGCCATATTCATCAATGTAAACTACTACGGCAGTAATACTATTGGCGTCGTGGGTTGGCTGCCATGCGGTTGGGCGCATATAATTGGTGCAATCGGCACCAACAGTTTCAAGGGCAGCGCCTTTGGCTAAATGGCAGGCTACAGCCGCAAAAATATCTCGTGCAGGGAAAGTAGCAGATGGAGCATCGGCAGGCAGGGTTACCTCCACTACTTTATCGGGTTGCTTGCTCAGGGCAAGGCTAAAAAGTCCGTTATCGGCCCCTACAAAGTAATGCCCATCGGCACTTAGTGCCAAAAAACGAGGATTATTGGAATTTAATGAATCAACCGATGCTATATGAACGGTCCCCTTGGGGAACTGATGGTATACATTCCGTATAATAAAAGCCGCTGAACTTACGTGGAAGGGCTTAACATGGTGGGTTATATCAACAATAGTGGCCTCGGGGTATATAGACAGAATAGCCGCTTTAACACTTCCAACATAATAACCGGAAGTTCCCATATCGGTAGTGAGTGTAATGATGGGCATTTACTCGGGAAATGTTATAATTGATGATAAGTTGTACCCTTTTGTTTAAATCTTTTGATAAACATCAAAAGTAAGATAAAATCTCTTAGTGTACTTTTGCCCTACATCATCTAAACCCCAATATGGCGGAAAAAGAATTTTTCATCAAAGACATCCCCTTAGTAGAACTCTACGGCATCAACGATTCGAAGATGGGAATTATTAAAGAACATTTCCCAAACATTAAAATAGTGGCGCGTGGCGATGCTTTGCGTGTTACGGGCGATGACAAAGACATAGAAGCTTTCGAACGGAAGATATACTGGATGATGGAACACTTCCGGAAATTCCATTCCTTGAACGAAGGCGATATGGAGCGTATATTAAAAAGCGCAGGACACGGACAACCTGAAAAAGACGGTGTACTTGATGATAAGATAATAGTATATGGTAACAATGGAATAGTTGTAAGAGCACGTACCCCTAACCAGTTCAGAATGGTGGAAAGCTCAATGAAGAATGACCTGCTGTTTGCCGTTGGCCCTGCGGGTTCGGGTAAAACATATACCGCAGTGGCATTGGCTGTTAGGGCAATGAAGAACAAAGAAGTAAGAAAGATAATACTTACCCGTCCTGCAGTTGAAGCCGGAGAAAATCTTGGTTTTTTACCTGGTGACCTGAAAGAAAAGCTGGATCCTTACATGCAGCCTTTATACGATGCACTGAACGATATGCTCCCTGCCGATAAGCTTGCTGCATACTTGGAAAACAAACTTATTGAAGTTGCACCACTCGCTTTTATGCGTGGCCGTACTTTGAATAATGCTTATGTAATATTAGATGAGGCACAGAATGCTACCGAAGGGCAAATGAAGATGTTCCTTACACGTATGGGAAGCTCGGCTAAGTTTATAGTAACAGGCGACATGACCCAGACAGACTTGCCGTTCAAACAGCCATCAGGCTTGATTCAGGCAATCCGCATCTTCTCAGATGTGCCGGGTATAGATGTAATACACCTAAACGCAGAAGACGTAGTGCGCCACAAACTAGTGAAGAAGATACTCAGCATATACGATACACAACCTCCGAAAACACACTAATAACATGAAAACAATAACTGCAACCAATTACAAATTCCCGGGCCAGAAGAGCTTTTACAAGGGAAAAGTACGCGATGTGTACAACATTAATGACGAAATGCTGGTGATGATCGTCAGCGACCGTGTATCGGCATTTGACGTGGTATTACCACGTGGTGTACCTTACAAGGGGCAGGTACTGAACCAGACAGCAGCACATTTTATGAAGGCAACAACCGATATTGTGCCTAACTGGATTGATGCTACTCCCCACCCAATGGTTAGTATTGGCAAAATGTGCCAACCATTTAAAGTGGAAATGGTAATACGTGGTTACTTATCAGGCCATGCAGCAAGAGAATACAGCGCCGGCAAACGCCAGATTTGCGGTGTAGGAATGCCTGAAGGAATGCATGAAAATGATGCATTCAGGGCGCCAATTGTTACCCCAACCACCAAAGCAGATGTTGGTCACGATGAAGATATTTCTAAAGATGAGATTCTGAAAAAGGGATTAGTGTCTAAAGAGCACTATGAGCAATTAGAACACTATACACAAATGTTATTTAAGAGGGGAACTGAAATGGCAGCCAAGCAGGGCCTTATTCTTGTTGACACCAAGTACGAGTTCGGCTTATATGATGGCAAAATATATCTGATAGATGAAATTCATACTCCTGATTCATCCAGATATTTCTATAAAGATGGCTATGAGGAGCGCCAGAAGAATAAGGAGCCACAAAAGCAACTATCGAAAGAGTTCTTGCGCCAATGGTTAATTGAAAATGGCTTCCAGGGTAAACCAGGACAGAAGATGCCGGTAATTACCGACGAGATTGTTGAAGCTGTTTCAAAGCGTTATATTGAACTTTATGAGCAAATAACAGGACTTAAGTTTGTTGCTTCCAGCGAAATGACCGATCCTGAAAAGAGCATAGAGGAAAGCGTTCTTAAATATATAGGACAGCATTCAATGGCATAAAGCAATTGAGAATGTAGAATTGAAAATGGAGAATGTCCATTCAGAAAACTCTACATTCATTTAAATAACAAATAACACAACTTTACTTAAATAAAAAAGCCCCTCAGTAATGAAGGGCTTTTTTTATAGTATTAACCTACGTAATTATGCTTGTGTTTCGGTAGCAGGAGCATCAGCTTGTCCTTCTGCAGGAGCAGCGGCTGCAGCGGCAGCAGCTTCATGAACTGCAGCTTTCTTAGCAGCAATTGCCTTAGCCTTAGCTTCACGTGCAGCAGTTTCAGTTGCCATACGTTTTTTGTATGCATCCTTAGCAGAAGCAGCTTTCACATCTTTTCTTGCTGTGATAGCGTTATTCTTATCTGCAATGAACTTTTCAAACTTAGCTTCAACCTGGTCGGCTGCAAATAAGCCTTTACGTACACCGCGCATTAAATGCTTTTTAAACATTATACCTCTTTCTGATAAAAGGTCGTAGCAAGAATCAGAAGGAACTGCGCCCTTTTCTAACCATTCAAGTGTCTTGTTATTATCCAAGTTTACACCTTCGTGGTCATGCTTTGGGTCGTAGGTACCTAACCTTTCAACGTACTTTCCATCGCGCGGAGAACGTGAATCAGCTACTACTATGTGGTAAAAAGGTTGTTTTTTCTTACCTTGTCTTTGTAAACGAATCTTTAAGGACATGCTCTATTTTTGTTTAAGGGCTGCAAAGATATAAAAAAAGGGTTTAGAAAAGCAAAAAACATTAAAATAACCCACCTACCCTGTTTCTTCTCATTTGCGCGAACAAATATAGTTGTTACTCAACCATTTAGGCTTTTTTAACCTAAAAGCCTAAAAATTGATTAATTTTGCAATGTTATACTACCACTATAAAAACAATTCCTTACCATGAAAAAACTACTATTTACTACTTGTGCCTGTCTTATTGCATTTATTTCTCTTAGTCAGCAACCCGATACACAAATTAAATGGACGGTAAATTCTGAAACAATGCCTGGTAATATTAAAGCCTTCCAGGAAAACAAAGGACAATTCGTTAATACCATAAATAGTTGGAAGGTATTATATGGCTGTGACTACCAGGGTACCAGAACCCTATTTACCGACCATGGGGTGATTTATATTATACCCGAAAAGGTAAAAACTGCATTTAATCCCTCAGATAATGAATCAAGAGATGAAGAACAAGAAAAGGAAAACACAAAGATTGTATTACACTCGATTGCTATAGAATGGAAAAATGCAAACAGTGGTTTAACGGTTGAACCTATTGGTGTTACTCCTTACTATTTTGGAAGTATAGACCCTGTCAACTCAGGTAAAAGCATTGATAATATTAAGGGATATAAAAAATTGGTGTTCCGTAACGTACAGCCGGGTATTGATGTTGAATATGCTTTCCATCTTACCACTGGCCTAAAATATTCAGTAACAGTTCACCCGGGCTATAGTGCTAATGCTTTTAAAATGCAGTATAGTGGACAAAATGGGCTCTTAATTGATGAAAAAGGCAACCTGCATATTACTACAGCAATGGGTGATATAATAGACCATGCCCCAATTAGTTCTCAGAATGAGGCTAAGGTACAATCTTCATTCACAAAGCTGAGTCAGAATGAAATGACATTTGATGTAAAGAATGTGAATACCAAAACAGATTTAGTAATTGACCCTTGGACAGTATCCCCTATTGATACTGGGTTCCTCCCTTCTGATGTTGTAATGGATAGTGTCAATAATGCCTACATTCTTGGCATGGAAGCAGGTGGGCTTTACTTGCAAAAATATACTGCAACAGGTACTTTAGCCTGGACTTATTTACTTACCCAATTTGGTTCACCGGGCTATGTATCTGATTTAGCTGTTGACCCTGCTGGCAACACATATATTCCAATGCCTTATCCTGATACTAATAGTGCAGGTAAGTATAATTTCTTTGGATTAGTAAGTTTAAATACTTTAGGAGGAGTGAGATATTTTAATGACACTGATACTCATCATTATGATACATTATTTGAGGTGTGGAATTTAGTGTATTCAAGAAAAGATTCTAGCTTAATAGAGGCTGGAGCTCCTGTAGCTCTAAAAGAACAGATTGGTATTGTCAAGGCTTCAAACGGCGGACTTGGTTTTATATTTGATACTGCTATTGGTGAGATTTACTCTGGCTGTATAGCTCCCAATGGTAATTATTATGGACTTAGTGCAAACCCAGATTTTCGCCCCACTAGTGGCCCTGGCGATAATGTAGTATGCTATAGTGTCAATTCTGGTATGCCTGCCTTTTTATGGAAAGCTCAAACAACTTATAATTGGGATGATTTTGAAAACAAGAACCCAAATGGAGTTTCCAATAATAGTGTGGCTGCAGGGTGGAATTATTTATATACATCTGATGGCTTAAACTTAGATCAAAGAAGCTTGGTTAATGGGGCTATTATAGATAGTGTAATTATATTGAATGGCAGTAACACTTCAAGCTCTGCAGTCTCAGGCATTGCAGTAGATCTTTTGTGCGGGAACGTATATGTTGGAACAACTAACTCACTTCTGATGTATGACCAAAACTTAAATTTACTTTCATCAGTTCCAGTTCCGGGCCCAGTTTACGATGTGACATGTTCTGATAGTATTGTTTCGGTATGTGGCGGATCAATAAATGGCTTTGTATTGCAACTTCTAATTAGTAACTGTGATTCAATAGTTCTCGGTATTAATAACTTAAACTCAATCAAACCAACTTTCCAGGTATTTCCAAATCCGTCAAGCGGATTATTCAACATTAAAACAAGTTATGATAATAATACCATTGTAGAAGTGTATAATAGCCTTGGACAATTCATAACCCAAAAGAAGATAATGAATGGGGAAGCCCTGCTTGACTTATCAGCCGAAGCAAATGGCGTATATTGTTTGCGCATACTTAGCGGCAGTAAATCATCTCATTTTAACATAATTGTAAGTCATTAATTAACGCTTTAACTATATTGAAATAGTCCGCCCAAAGCGGGCTATTTTTTTGTACTGCCATCTTATTCGTATTTTCGCGCCTTCATGAGAAAAGCCTTTTCTATACTTATTCTGTGCTGTGCATTTTATTCTGCTTCTTCCCAGAATTTTATGACAGTAATACCCGATTCTGCAGCCAACCGAATATTCCCTGATTTTGTTGGTATTAAGCTGTGGGCAGGTGATTATAGTATTAAGAACATAAATGAGAATGTGAACTTTATGTATGTAGCCAACCCCTACTTTACCATGAAGCACGACATGAATGTGGTTGGCCTTAACAATATACCTAACCTTGGACTAGGCGTAGAGGAAGACATTGGAAAGCACTTACTGATTAACTTTCTTAACATATCACTGGGCTATATACAAAATACATGGAATTGGAACCTTGGTTGCGGAATTGGTTATTCAGAATCACTTAATAAGTCCAGAACACTCAGGCTGAGGGCATCGGCAAATGTATATTACGAGGACATTTCTTACAGACTGGGCTCATATTACGATACTACGGGCCTCGGTTTTAATATTAATGGTGTATCCATCGGGCAAAGTGTAAAGAACGTTAAGTATGTTAACAATATATTCGGAACAAACCTTTGTCTTGACTTACTATACAGGCGCCCCAAGTTCGACTACTTCATTAATGTTTCTTACAACTACCAGCTTTCGTCAACTGAGAAAATAAACTTCTACTACACTAAATTGGCAGTAGACCAAGCCCTTTATGATGATTCTGGCAACACTATAAACGGCAATGTATTGAACCTTGGCAATTATATTATCCAGATTGGAATAATGCGCGATTTCGGCTTATAGGTTATACGCTAGCCCTACTCCTAAAATATCTTTAAACTGTAAGCGTGGGCCCTTACCTATTAAAGTGCTTACACCGCCCTCATCCTTATAAATAGGAATGTTTATAGTGTTATCGTATATGAACTGAGTATTCAAGGTAGCTGAAATATATTTATTCACCTTGAACTGAATCATAGTAGACCAATTAATGACAATATTTTGAGGATCCTTTAAATAATTTGAGAATAGTTCAAGATCGGTTGTAAGGGCAATATTGTCCATTATCTTGAATCTATAATCTCCTTTAAAGTAAGCACCGAGCTCGGTTAATTCATTTTTGCCATTTTGGGTTTTAACACCAAGCGAATTATATACAGCCGGGTCAACACCAAAAGCACCCTGGTCAGCAAGAGTTTGATTCTCTACAAAAGTACACCTAACGGTTATAGGTGATAAAAACACATGCAACTCCTTCACAGGGCTATAATTCAAGCCAAGCGCCAATACCCAATAGGCAGGCGACATAAAATCAGATAACAATACAGTATCGGCTGTATTGGTATAACCGGGCTGGAACTGGCTTTGGAAATTGGTAAGGAAGGTAAGTGATGTACATTTGAATACCTTATACCCAACACTCGATGTAAGGGCTATCTGGTCAGTAGTCTTTTGCAATGTTTGCTCATCAAGTTTTTGGAAACCATATCCTAACTCAATATCATTGAGCCATGAGAATTTGCCATTTCTGTAATTGGCATGAAAAGAAAGCATAGATGTAAGTCCAAGGGCATTTTGGCCACCTGCGGCCCAATTACTGAATGAAGCTTGTGAAAAATTAATGCTCACCAATCCGCCTACGTGCCATTTCTGAACTGTATCATCTGGTGTACCTTCAGCTAGCTTAGCAGCCTTTACCACATCTGATTGTGAAAATGCAAGAGTGGGCAAAAACAAAATAGCTGACAATAATAGTTTGAAACTTTTTTTCATGATCAGGGAAGTATGCGGTTATGATTGGTAATTTTGAAACGCGAAAATACATTCATTTTAATAAAATCGATACTTAAATGATTAAAATCCAATATATTCTTACTAAAATACAAGCTGTTTTATTTGTACTAATCGCAATAATTTTATCCTTAGTCAGCGCAAAAGCACAAAGTATCTATCCTCAAAATTATTTTATAAATCCGCTGGATATACCTGTTACACTAGCAGGAACATTCGGTGAAATACGAAGCAACCACTTCCACACCGGGCTAGATATGCGCACTGACGAACGCGAAGGCCTGGCTGTTCATGCTGCTGCTGACGGGTATATTTCACGCATAAATGTATCAGCCTATGGATATGGAAATGCACTCTACATTACCCACCCCAATGGCTACGTAACGGTATATGGGCATTTGAGCAGATATAATAAAGTAATTGCAGCTTATGTAAAAAAGAAGCAATACGAAAAAGAAAAATATTCAATGGATCTTTACCTTAGTCCTAATGAAATGCCCGTTAAGAAAGGCGATACAGTAGCCTTTTCAGGAAGTACGGGTGGTGCTGCAGGACCACATTTGCATTTTGAAATACGTTCTGAAAAAAGTGAAGATCCGCTTAATCCAATGTTATTTGGCTTTACTACAGTAGACCATGAAGCGCCTGTAATACGTGGCATTTGCATTTACCCGCTTAACGATTCAAGCAATGTAAATGGAAAGCATTACTCACGCTATATTAAAGCAAGAAAGGGTGAACATGGCTATATACTTGAAAATGATTCAGTGATAAAAGCATTCGGAAAAATTGGTGTTGGCATTAGTACATACGATATGGCAGAG
>DATHOD010000126.1:0-7432 GCA_035485295.1 Bacteroidia bacterium | reverse complement strand
ACATAGTCTGAGGAGGGCCGGTAGTTACCGTAGGTGATGGGTTTATGGTGATATAGAGATGAGCAGTATCACAGGTTGTTATAAATGCTGTGTCGCATACTATGTATGAAATTGTGTCTTTACCACTATAGTTGTGATTAGGGGTATAGTTAATTGATTTGCCATTTACCACTGCAATTCCATGTTTAGGACCAGCATAGATAACAGGTGGAATATCGGCAACACTATCAATCCCTTCTACAGGAACTGTTGTCGTACCACTATTTTCGCAAATGGTTATTGAATCATTTTTTGGTAATAGGGGAGGAACAAAGTAGTTATGGAGGCAATTAGTATTGTGGCTATGCTTTAGTGCGCGTACGCTGCATGAACCTATATACTGTAATGCCAAAAAAATAATTGCTGTAAAGATCTTTATAGATGTAGTTTTCATTTTTCGTACTTTTAATTATCGCTTATTTATTTTTACAAAAGTCTTATCAAAAAGCGCAAAACACCTTGTATTATATGGATATTAAATTGTACGATTTTCAAGGTAAAAAACAGTATTGAAAAATTTAATCTATCCCTTATCAATGCTCAGCGAATGACATGCTATGTTTAACGGTGAAAAATGAAAGTTCACAGAAAGAAGAATGAATATTATAGAAGTATCTTCAATTAAATAAAAAACTCCAGAAATAAATTAATTCCTGGAGTTGTCTTTTTGGTTTATTCCTTAATGTCTGTCATGATGCCAATCGTCATGATGATGTCCCCGAACTATTATACAACCCTGCAATGCAAACGCTGTTAACAGGGAAAGTATGCAAATTATCTTTTTCATATTGGTTATATTTTAATTCGTATAATTTATAGTACAAAGGTCTTTATATGGCGGGTTAGACATGTTGTATAACTTACGCAATAATTTGTATTATATACCTGCGGGCACATGCTTTGAATGCCAATATTTATAATAGTTTCATCAATTTTTATTTTCAACGTTGAAATTTGACCCCTTGCCGAAATTAAGTAGTGTAAGATATATTGAAGGATAAATTTGATTTATATTATAATATACATGGATAATATTGAATTGAAGTGGTCTGGTAAATGGCAGAATAAAAGCTTTAGGCTCTTTCTTACTTCTGGAATTATATTGACAGTGGGCGTATTAATATGTACATACCACTTCTTTGCATATATTGAGAGCGTGCCTGATGGTGTTGTTTTGAATGATTGGCTGCTAAGTCGTATTCCTTCAATAGATGTATCTGCACCAATAGTATGCACTATAACCAGTGTTATAGTTTTATTTTTAGTGCGCTCTGTTACAAACCCTGAAATGTTTGTCACATTCCTTATTGCATTCCTGTTTTTATTTATATCACGAATAATTACTATTGATATCACTAGATTTAAGCCACCAGTGGGGTTAATTGAATTAAAGGATCCGATAGCGGGAATAGTATATAAATCTAAATTCATTAAAAGGGACTTGTTCTTTTCAGGCCATACTGCAGTACTTTTCTTGTTTTTTCTCTGCGCCCGTAGGAAGATTGATAAGATATATATGCTATGTGCAGTCCTTATAGTGGCCCCTTTACTTCTTGTGCAGCATGTTCATTATACAATTGATGTTCTGTGCGCACCGTTATTTTCCACATGTTGTTATTGGTTCTCTAAGAAGGTATTGTCTGTTTATGGTGCTGTTGAGTATAAGAGTGTGTTAAAGCCGAGTAAGGTGGACTATACCTATTAAATAAATGAGTTAATCGAAAAATATATTAGTTGCGATTCCTGCACAATAGTTTTGTTTCATAAAAACTAACAAATGAAAACACACATTTTAAGAACCTCATTAATTGGATGCCTCATGGGTATGGCTATAACAGGTTGCAACCATTCATCTGAAGCTGACAGGGTAAAGGATATAAAAGATACCCTGTCCCAGGCAAATCAAAACATACAGCAAGATTCTGCTAATGATCAGCAAAATTACAGGCAGCAAACTGAAACAATGCTTAATCAAAATGACGCCAGAATAGACCAGTTAAGGGAAGATATAAAGTCTGAGCAGCCGGATGTACGGGACAAATACAATGTTGAGTTGGATACGCTTAAGAAAAGAAACTCAGAATTGGAAACAAGGCTTAATGGATATAAGGAAAGCGATAAGGGGGCGTGGAGAAAATTTAAATATGATTTTAACCGTGACGTGGATTCTGTAGGTAAATCGATTTCCAGGTTTGCTGAAAGGAATATGCGCAAGAATGGATAGTTAGCCTTTCAGGTGAGGTTTGAAAGGTGGTAGCCGGTGTGTTAAAGGAGCAATCCTTTACAACCGGCTTACCTTTTGCCCATTGAAGTAATTCCTTAGTAATAGGGGAGAGAGGATTAAAGAAGAGATAATCTGCAATTGCTTACCTGGGGTAAGTCTTTAAGATCTTTGTCTTGGAAATATTTCGTAACTTTTTTAGTCCACTAGACTTTATTTGCCTGACTCTTTCGGGACTTACCTTTAATCTTCTCGCAATTTCTTCTACTAATAAAGGTTGCTGTACATTGTCCAGTCCATAATAGTATCTAAGAACATCAGCTTCACTTTGTGGCAGAGTAGATAATGTTCTTGAAATATCCACTTTGAGTGATTCTTTTAAGAGTCCACTTATGGGGCTAACCGAATCTTTATCTTCAGTAATATCATACATGTTACTGTTTTCCTCTTCACTTCCAAGTGGCGCATCCATTGAAACAGGCCGAATATAATTCTGCACCGATATCTTTACATCATCCTCTTTCATTTTTGTGATCTCTGCAATTTCTTCTGTAGTGGCTTCACGACCATATTCTTGTTCAAGCCTTGATTTGGCTTGTGTAACTTTATTCATACTATTTATTTTATTCACAGGTAAACGAACAATTCGTGAATTCTCGGCCAATGCTTTTTGAATGGATTGACGTATCCACCAAACTGCGTAAGAAATGAATTTGAAGCCTTTAGAAGGGTCAAATTTTTTCGCAGCAGTAATAAGTCCAAGGTTACCTTCGTTAATCAGATCAGGCAAGCCCAAGCCTCGGTTTTGATATTGTTTTGCTACAGATACTACAAAGCGAAGATTGGCCTTAGTTAGTTTCTCAAGTGCATCCATATCTCCTCCCTGTACTTTTTTAGCTAATTCAACCTCTTCAGCAGGAGTTATTAAATCTATGTCACTTATATCATGTAAGTATTCATCTAATGCCTTCGACTCCCTATTTGTAACTTGTTGAGTTATTTTTAACTGTCTCATGGTATATTATTTTACGGTGCTTGTTGTTTTTTCTTTATCAGCCATATTATTCCAGCTAAATTATATTCGGAATATATGTATTGAATGGCTATTCGATAAAGTGCAAAATGCATTAGATAGAAATGACCTAGAGAGGAATGGAAAATTAACGTGGCTGTAACTCGGATACCTTAGTTTCTGTCCTTACCTACTGCAATTACTAAAATACCGCCTAATAATAATGCTGCTCCAACAATAGGGGACCATCTTACCGGATGGTTTTCTTCTTTATCTATTTTAACTGCTCCAATATCAACTACTTTTTTAGTAGTTATATAATTAAACCCTGTATAGATCATCATAATCAAACCTATTATGACAAATACAATTCCAATACTTTTTGTTTTCATTTGCTTTCTTTATTTTCTTTGTTAGGTGGCGGTAAATTAATTTTATGCCTTCTTCCTTCGTGCAGGTTTACTACCCAATTACCTGTGGCGAAACCAACCATGCCTCCAAAGAACTCATCAGAAGCCCAGTGGAAATTCTGATAGATACGTGAGAATAATGTAAACCCTGCTGGGACATAGGCTAGTATTTTTAAAAAGGTTGAATGGGCATGACGCGACATAACTGTGGAAAGAGCAAAGGCACTGGTAGCATGTCCGCTGGGGCTGGAATTGAACCCAACATCAAGTACAGTGAATGGATGATAGGTATACGGCCCTAAGTTTTCATAAGGCCTGGCCCTACCCACAATTATCTTTATTACTTCGGTAAATAATTCAGAATAGGCACCTGCCTGGAATAATTCTATTGCAATTTTTTTAGCCGCAGTGTCCTTGGCTAAAATTCCGTAGCTGGCAAAAGCTGCAGTTACAACACCAATAGTATACCATTCACCATAATCTCGGCCTCCGATAACTGCAGCGCTGTTATAATAATGCTGATTGCCCTGTGTGCTATTGGCAATTGACTGATCGAATGGCATAATTGCAATAGTTGTTGCGGCAACTACTCCAACCCTTAACCAGTCTGATTCACGCCATCTTAATGGGGTTTTTATAAATAGGAAAGTTTCATGTTCGAATTGTGGTAGGCCATAAAATTTCTTTTCCAGTTTTTTCTCTGCAAGAGTATCCTTTTTTGTTTCCTTTCTGGGAACAGTATCCTTAATTATAGTTTGCACTACTTTCTTTAACTTCGATGTGTCTTTCTTCGCACTATCTTTAGCAGCTTCCTGGGCTGTTACGTTTAAAGTAATGCCAAATAGGAATAACAGTATTAACCATGCAGCGTTTTTCATGGAATGATAAGTTTTAGTTATAATGGCCTCTTCTTTGTGGGTCTTCAAAGTAGAACTGTAAAAATATTCTCTGTTCTGTTTGTGTTGAATTGTATGTTTCGTAACCAGTATTGGTATGTGTTTGGGCATACAAATAATATTCAAATCCAACGGCCAGGTGTTTATACACTTGCAACGTAATTTTAGGCTCTACAATGCCAAGGGAATTGTTTCCCAGGCTTGCGGCCCCAGTTGGTTCATCCTGTCCAACACTATTTATGCAGTGAAGAAAGAAGTAATAGTATGCAACACCAATAGTTGCTCTTTCTCCAAGTGCTAATGAGGTTTCAAATTTAGCTTCTGCACCATAATTAAAATTAAAGTCACGTGCTTGAGATGTGTCGCTTATTGGGCCCGTGCTGGCACCGCCAAATGGTACAAGAGCTAATTGAACGTTTGTATATAAGTTGCTTGTTTTTCCAATTGGTAACTTGGTAAATATACTTGGACCTAATCCAATGGTAGATAATTCAAAATTGGGATTATCCCAGTAGTCATAATTTAGGAATATGCCTTCTAGATAAGCGAATTTACCCTTTTGTTCATTTTTACTAAACAAGACACCATAACAGGTAATGTTGTCAACTATTTTTCTACCAACTCCAAAGTCAAGTTCTGTGCGTATTTTGAAAAAATCGAAAGGTTGGCGAGCACGCACTTCAAATGGATTACCATAATCAAGCTGAACATTTATTATTTCTGAGGTCTGTCCGGAGAAGATGGCATTTGTATGATCATTGATTTTAAGTTCACCAACATTCAACGTCAGGTTCAACGGCTCTTTTTGGTATACTTCTTTGTTAGTATGTCTTGAGGTTTTTCCTTGTAGCCACCTATTAAGCCCCCTCATAGGGTTTAAAAGCGTGGCTGCAAACTCTCTAAAGAATCTATCACTTCCCTCAGTTCTATCATCTAGAATATTAGATGTTACTCTATATAGTATTTCTCCTAAAATGATTCCATCCACAGTTGTTGCAATTAAACTGTTTCTTTCCGGAGTGATGTTTTCCCCACATATTTTCCATTCATAGCTACCAAGAAGGGCAAATGGGGCAGATGCCCAGAAGTTATATCCATTTGAGCGGGCGTCATTATAATAAAGGTTGCCGAAATAAGGGTGCCCCAGAAAGTCATTCCCGAACCGGGTTTGATCCCAATCCCAATGTCCACTCCATGGAAAACCGGCATTGAAATTGTTCTTCCATGATGTAAGATCAACTTTAGCCCAAGAGTAATTAAATATTCTGCTGTCGACCAAGCTAAGAATTACATTATCACCAATGCCCTCAACTAAAGGAATCCAAATTGAATATCGCTTATTGTAAGCGGTATCGTCCCTTAGCAAATCACCATATTTATTTTGTACTACAGTATCTACTAGAAAAGTATTGTGCGGCTGGTTTCCCATAGAATCTGGCCTTATGGAATCAGAAAGCAACTTCTTTTTAATTTCTTTTATTTCTTTAAGTTGACCTTTTATGTCCCCTTTATTAGGGTCAATAGTGTCTTGCTTAGGAACATGTTTTGTAGTATCGGGTACAGTAGTGTTTTGAGCAAACAAATTACCCAATGGGAAAATTAAAAGTGTGAAAAATATAATGTATTTCATATTAGTCTATTCTTCTGCCTTGAATTACCCTTAGAATAACTGCTATTAGAGCTATAACAAGCAGTATGTGAATTAATCCGCCTGCATTATATCCCAGGTACCCTATGGCCCAGAGTATTATTAGTATTACCGCTACTGCGTAAAGTAAGTTTCCCATAATTGTGTTTTAGTTTAATTGTTAATTGAAAGATTTTGGAGTTGAGGTCGGCAGTGTCCAGCAAACATCTAAGCCTGCAGCACCGGGTATGCTCATTAAACCTAAATTAATTCCGGGGCATTTAAATTTGTGTATTTCAGGAAGGATTATCCCAACTAAGGAACCTATTGCTAGACCAGTTAAATCATCTGATGGAAAGTGTGCTAATGCCATTACCCTTAGGTATCCCATTGCCACTGGTGGAATTAAAGCAGCTGTATATAGGAGATATTTGCCAGCACCGATATCAGGGTGATAATCACAATACACCTTGGCAACAAAAAAGGAGGTATACGCAACTGATGCTGTATGGCCACTATATTCTGAATTGCGGTTATTACCTGTGGTTCTATCACCCATAGGTAGGTTTGTATAGTAAGTGATTGGCCTGTACTTATTTTGAAAAGTGGGCCCGAACCAGCTATAGTTGTAGAAAGTAAATGTTATGACATGCCCTTCGCAATACATAAATAAAAGGTCAAACCAGTCTTTTCTTATTTTCTTATCTAATGCAAGCATGGCGGGAAGTAATACAAAGATTGGCGGCTCAACTTCGTCTGAAAGACTACTATACATCATATAATTACTTATACTTTGATGTAATGCCCACTGATCGAATACATCAATAGAACTTGGGTTTAATGCGGATATTTCGGCATCTGTAAGATTTGCTTTATCCTTAATTCTACCAATCGCAGGGTAATCCGTCGCTAAGCCTCCAAGAATAATAATACTTCCGGATAAGCGGTTTATATGGTATACTTTCTTTCTTGGAGCATTATCTACATTTCTTTGAACACTATCTATGGTTTGAGCAAACACTGTTTGAACCAATAGTAATAACCCCAAAGTAAATATATAAAGGGTGCGTTGTGCTTGTATTCTTCTATTCATAACGGAATGCTTTATGATACAAACTTAAATAGGGTGCTTACTTTCCTCCAGGGGTTTTCGGTTAACGAGTCGATTTAGAAGGTAGAAGAAAAGAAAGAGAACTTAAAATAATGAAGCCCTGTTAGTTATATGTA
>DATHOD010000125.1:0-12250 GCA_035485295.1 Bacteroidia bacterium | reverse complement strand
GTATTATACTTTCGGGTAATACACTCTATGGTATGACTGCCTTGGGTGGATCCTATGATTCAGGTATTATTTTTGGCTATGTGGATACAGCAGTGGGAATAAATGAGTTGAAAGTTGAAAGTGAAAAGTTGAACGTATATCCGAATCCTTCCAATGGCTTGTTCACTATTCAGTCGCCAGCGGCTAGTGGACAGTCGTCAGTACAGGTTTATAATATGCTTGGGCAGCAAGTCTATTCTCAATACACATTACCCAATACTCAATACCAAATTGACATAAGCAACCAGCCAACAGGTATTTACTTTTACCGACTCATTTCTGAAAATGGCAATTTGATTGGTGCAGGTAAACTGGTGGTGGAATAGTTTACTGTCACTCATCGCTTATTATAAGCATTTGGCTAAATGATTCCCGTTATATACTAAATAGGGATTTATTAGTCCTGATTCATATATAAATTTGGATTCATAAATACCCCTCTATGAAAAAACTATACGTATTATTTTTAGGTTGTGTACTTAGTACAGTTTCAATATCCCAGAACCCCACTTACCAGCAAAAGCTTTACTATACCTGCAAGGTATGGGGCTTTGTAAAGTATTTCCATTCTAACGTATCTGTTTGCGGAGTTAATTGGGATAGTGTGCTTATTCACTGCCTGCCTCTAGTGAAGAGCGCGGTTACCAAGAATGATTTTAATGATGCACTGGACACCATGATGAATGGAGCTGGGCCCATGGCACTTGCTGCAACCCCGGCATGCGATACCTTGCCTCCAGCACTTAAACGAGATCTTAATGTGAACTGGATAAGCGACACTTCTATATTCCGGCACGATATAATCACCATACTAGATACCATAAATAATAACTTCAGACCACACACTGAATGCTGGGTGCAAAACAACTCATATACAAATAGCTATAATGGGTTCCTTGTGTTTCCTTACGACAGCCTGATGATCAACGCAAACACTTATAGCAGTTTCCCGGATGAATGGCACAGAATTATGCTCTTATATAAAACCTGGAACATTATTAATTACTTCAATCCATATAATTATCTGCATAATATACCTTGGGATAGTACTCTTTATAACAATGTACTTATGTTTGATAATGCAACGAATGACTACTCATTGTATATTGCTCTCAGAAAAGTTGCTTCAGATAACAATGATGCACATACCGAGGGCCTGACCTATGATGGAAATCAATGGTTTCCATATGGCAATGGGTATAGCTACGAACTGGTATTAAAATATATTCCGAATAAATATGTAGTAGTTCAGTCCGGAATAAGCAGTATCCATAGGGGCGATGAGATAATTTCAGTGAATGGGTTAACAACCCAACAATGGGAAGATAGCCTCAGGCCATTTGTTTCGGCAGGAGATACATCGGTTTTCAGAAGAGCAATAGCTCAGTACATGCTTTGCGGCAGTTTTAATGCTTCTGCCAAAATGAGCATACGCGATAGTGCCGGTATAATTCAAAACTTAACTGTTCCCCGAACAACATTATATTATTCAAACTGGTTCTACACCTATTATCCCAACGATACACTTGCCAATGTGCAATGGAAGTATTGGAGCAATTGCAATATAGGATATGTAAATGTCGGGGAAATGCAAGATACGGGTACAGCAGTAGCAAATATGTATTCAACCTTACAAAGTTCATCGGCTATCATTTTTGATATAAGAAACTACCCTGTTAGTTCTGCAATTTGGGACCTCGTAAATTATATGTATGCCAATCAAACTACGTATGCCACATATAGCCAGCCCGATGTTACCTACCCCGGAACTGTATACTGGGATTCAATTTATGCAGGATATAATGGAAACACAGGAGCATACAAAGGAAAAGTCATCATACTATTTAACGAACAAACACAAAGCGCTGCTGAAAACTGCTGCATGATATTAAGTGCCACTTCAAAAAATGTAGTAAAAATTGGCAGTCAAACTGCAGGAACTGATGGGAATGTGACCTGGTTCAGACTTAGCGACTATATACAAACAGGGTTTACAACATTAGATTGGCGTTATCCAAATGGAGACAGTACTGAACGCCGGGGTATTATACCTGATAGTATTTGCTATCCTACATCTGCCGGTATAAGGGCTGGTAGAGATGAAGTATTAGAGAAAGCGCTGCAAGTTGCTGGTTGCCCATTGGCAGTACAAAACATAGAAAAGCCACAGCGTAATATACTTGTTTTTCCTAATCCTTCCAATGGCTTGTTCACTATTAAGTCGCCAGTGGCTAGTGGACAGTCTTCAGTAGAGGTTTATAATATGCTTGGGCAGCAAGTCTATTCTCAATACACATTACCCAATACTCAATACCAAATTGACATAAGCAACCAGCCAACAGGTATTTACTTTTACCGGGTAATTTCTGAAAACGGTAATTTGATTGGTGCAGGCAAACTAATTATCGTGCGATAAACGCTCAATAAATAATGGCCAGGGCTTATAATATATGGGGTGAATACATCCGCCCCAATTTGTAATTAGTAATTTGTAATTGCCGCAAGGCGGGGGTTCTTTTTCTCATTATTATTTCTTAGCTTTGGTAGGATAGCTTTCGTCGCTGATCTTTAAATGGCTTTGCATGAGGAAAATTACAATTATTGCTTTCAGTATTTTCTTTTCCCTTGTTTGTAAAGCACAAACTGTTTTTTGGACAGAAACCTTTAATAACGGTTGTGTAAAAGGCTGCCTTGTTAACGGTGTAAATACGGGTAATGGCGCATGGGCTTTAGATAACAGTAATCTTCCTGCAGGCACTTGTAATGATACGTACAGCAACCTTTGGTTTATAAGTTGTAAAGAGAATGGCAATGCTGCCGGTGCATGTGGCAGTGGTTGCGGGGCAGCACCTACTCTGCATATTGGCGCTAACGATGGCTTCTTTTACGATATTGGCGCATCGTACGATGCCGGTGGATTTGGCGGATGCGGGAAAGGTGGAACCTATACATATACCCGAGCTGTTTCACCTTTAATTTCTACGGTAGGTTATAGCGGTATAACCGTATCGTATAATTACCTGAAATTTGGCCAAAATACAATTGATGACGGCTGGGTAGACTACAGCACCGATGGGGGTGTTACATGGACATTATTGGTTAACAACGCTAAAACTGCTTGCTGTGGTGGTGCCTGCAATAATGCAAGGCAAGGTTTATGGACAAGCTATACATCGGCAACTCTTCCGGCAACGGCTGATAATAATGCAAATTTGAAACTCAGGTTCGTATGGACCAATAATGACGATGGCCTTGGCAAAGACCCTTCGTATGCCATAAGCGATCTTACCCTGAGTTATAATGTAGTGCTGCCTATCGAGCTTTTGACCTTTGCGGCTAATTATAATGCCGGAGGCGATAATGTTTACCTGAATTGGTCAACTGCAACTGAAACCAACAATCATTTTTTTACCATAGAACGTTCAGCCGATGCAGATGATTTTACTCCTATACTAACTGTGCAAGGTGCAGGTAACAGCGATAACACAAAATATTACTCCGCAATTGATAAGGGAATTTCTGACCTATCGGGTGTGTTGTATTACAGGTTAAAACAAACCGACTATGATGGAAAGTATACATATTCAAAAACGGTTGCGGTAACTATACCCGATAATAAAGTAAAGGCTCTTTATCCAAACCCTGCTTCATCCAGAATAAATATTGACTATTATTCTGCCGCGCCTAACCAGAGCATCAACTATTTTATTTACGACTGCACAAGCAGAAAGGTATCATCTGCACAAATCACATCTACAAATGCAGGCATAAACACCATTACACTCGACATCTCTCCTTTGCCCAATGGCATATTTTTTCTTGAGTTAATTCAGGAAGGCGAAACCACCCATTTTAAGTTTATTAAAGAGTAGAATAGCACTTATGAATTATTAAAGTAATTCAATCGGTATAACGTCTTAACTTGTACCCGATCTTACTATTCAATTTAATACAACAATCAATTTAGTTTATGAAATACAATTTATTAGGAAACACGGGGCTAAGAGTATCAGAACTGTGCCTTGGCACTATGACCTTTGGCGGAAAGGGAATATGGACAGCTATAGGTGGCATTGACCAAACAGCAGCAGATGCGCTTGTTGCCAAAGCTGTTGAAGGTGGTATTAACTTTATAGATACTGCCAATGTTTATTCTGAAGGTATGTCGGAAGAGATGACAGGCAAAGCCATTCGTAATTTGAAATTGAAACGCGATGACCTGGTAATTGCAACTAAGGTGCGTGGCAAAATGAACGAAGGGCCAAATGGCAGCGGACTAACACGTAAGCACATATTGCACGAAGTAGAAGCCAGCCTTAAGCGCCTTAACATAGATTATATAGACCTATACCAGATACATGGCTTTGATGAGTTAACCCCATTAGAAGAAACACTGGATGTACTTGATTCATTGGTAAAGAGCGGTAAGGTACGTTACATAGGTTGCAGTAACCTTGCAGCATGGCATATTATGAAAGCTTCGGCATATTCACATTACAGCCACTCTTCTAAATTCGCTTCCTTGCAGGCTTACTACACCATTGCAGGCCGTGAACTGGAAAGAGAATTGGTTCCGGTACTCAAGGACCAAAACATGGGGTTAATGGTTTGGAGTCCATTGGCTGGTGGATTACTGAGTGGAAAGTATAACCGCAAAATGGAGGCTGAGGCTGGGTCAAGGCGTATTGCATTCGACTTCCCCATTGTAAATAAAGAAAAAGCGTTTGATATTATAGACGTATTGGAGCCAATGGCAAAAGCAAAACAAGTATCGGTTGCTCAATTAGCTATAGGCTGGTTATTGCATCAGCGTGTGGTAACAACAGTTATAGTGGGAGCCAAGAAAGTTTCTCAGCTTGAAGATAACCTTAAAGCTACCACTGTTACTTTTACTGCCGACGAATTACAAAAGCTTGATGAGATAAGCAAACTGCCTCCTGAATACCCGGGCTGGATGTTCGAACGCCAGGGCGGAGACAGAAGGAAATAAAATTTAATTAAACATTACCCCCACAATATGAATAATAAAGAAATAAGTATTGCCGGAAAAAGCAAAAGCCCTTTGAAGGTTAATAGATTAGGTTATGGCACCATGCGCCTTACAGGGCCTGGCATTTATGGCGAACCACCAAACAGGCCAGAAGCTTTGCAGATATTAAAACAAGCTATCAGAAGTGGAATCAACTTTTTAGATACTGCCGATTATTATGGCGAGGATGTAACCAATCGCCTTATTATGGAGGCCTTGCACCCCTACCCTAAAGACCTTATAATATGTACCAAAGTTGGCGGTGCACGCAAGCCAGATAAAAGCTGGATACCATTTAACCGTCCGGAAAATTTACGCAGCAGTATTGATAATAACCTACGCACATTGAAGCTCGAACAAATGTCATTGGTGCATTTCAGGGTAATAGCAGGTGGTGCGGTTCCATTTAAGGAATCGATGGATGCAATGTTTGAATTGCAGAAGGAAGGCAAAATATTGCATGTAGGCGTTAGCAACGTAAGTGTTGATGAATTGCAAACAGCCAGAAAAATGGGACAAATTGCAACAGTTGAAAATATGTATGGCCATGCTCAGCGTACATCATTGCAAATGCAATATGGCGGAGAAACCAGAGGTGGTGAAGAAGTACTTAAGATATGCGAAGAAAATGGGATACCGCTTATCCCCTATTTCTCATTATTCATGTCTATGCCTAAAAAGGATACACGTATAGCGGAAATTGCCAATAAGTATAAAGTATCGGAAGCGCAAGTAAACATTGCATGGTTATTACACCGTTCACCATGGATACTTCCTATACCGGGAACTTCCTCATTAAAACATTTCGATGAAAATCTGAACGCAGCAGGCATTACCCTAACAGATGAGGATATGAAGTTTCTGGAATAATTTCTATCGCCCCAACTCCTTGGCCATTTGTGCGTACTTAGCCGAGGTCTGTTCATCGCCGCGCTCTTTATAAATTACCGATAGGTTATAGGCAGCATTTGCATTCAAATGGTATTGTACGTTTTGCTGCAATACGGGCATATTCAATGTCTTGGTGAAATCGCCCATTGCGGCATCTTTATTTCCCATGCTGTACTCTGCCACTCCCCGATTGAAATAATAAAGTGCGTTATCAGGGTTTAATTGCAATAGCACATTATAATCGTTTATAGCATTAGTCCATTGCTGGGCTCCGACATGGGCATAGCTCATGTTGTTATACAGGCTCTCATCATACGGAGCAATACTGTTTGCTTTCTGGTAGTAACGCAAGGCTCCGGCATAATTACCTGTATCGGCACAAATAATACCCAGGTTAAGGTAGGTTGAGAATATATTGCTGTCTATCTTCAATGAGGCATTAAGGTACTTTACTGCATCTTTCAAATTATTCATGGACATAAGTACCCTGCCCATATTGCAATATGCATCGGCATCTTGCAGGTGCATTTTGTTTATCATTACATCGTAGCAGTTATATGCATCTTGCAGCCTTCCACCTTCTCCGTAATAAATACCCAGGTATTTATATGCCTGTGGCACTTTAGCAGGATACTGCCTTATTACATCCGTAAGCATGGTTTCGGTATTGTGCCATGCCTTGGTGCGCTGGTAGCATTCGTAACCCCAGAATATGGTGAAGAATAAAGCAACAGCTATCACTCCGTTCTTAAGCATTGCATTCTTGCTCTGTACAAATTCATTTACACCATAAGCAAGAATAAAGAGTAAACCTATATATGAAAGGTATGAATACCTATCGGATATAATTGCAAAGCCAACCGAAAGGAATTGCAGTACGAGTGCAATATTCACCAAATAGAATCCGAAACCAAAAGCCAATACCCTGAACCATGTCTTGTCTTTTTTATAGGCATAGTACAAAGGCACGGCAGTTACCAGTAATACTAAAAGTGGCTTTAGATAAAAGTATGCAGGCAGGCTCTCACCCGGATTCATAGGGTAAGGATAGAAGCCCGAAAGGTTAAGTGGATAGAACAACTTAATAATGTATTCGAGGAAACTGTATGATGCTATGAAGAACCTATCGGTAAACGAAAAGGTATAAACAAGCGCGTGAGCATCTTTCTGAGTATGCAAGGTTAGAACACCAATTATTAAGGACAAAAAGACGAACGGCAATTTCTCTAACCACACCTTAGGGGTAAATTCGCGACCAAACAGAAAGTCAATCATTATAAGTGAGCCAGGGAATACCACTGCCATAGGCTTTGACATGCAAGAACAAAGGAACAGTAAAAACACATAAAAAAATTGACGCGGATTTTTATTCTTGCTATAGCTTAAATACGCCAGCAAACCCGACAAGTAGAAGAACACATACAATACATCTTTCCGTTCGAATAACCAACCTACCGATTCCACATGCATAGGGTGAATACCAAACCAAAGGGAGACCAAAGCAGGTATTATTAAACTCTGCGATAAATCCTTTTTGAAAAGCCTCATTAACTTCTTCACCACCAGAAAAACAAGTGCTGTATTTGCAACATGTAACAACACATTGGTTAAGAAGTACCCAAACGGAGTATACTTTGAGAAATAGTAATTGAGGGAATAGGACAACATAGTGAGTGGTTGCCAGTTGGCACCAAACTCATGCGTAAAAAGGTATTTAATATTCTCCCACGATAACCTTCGCAAATGAACATTGTTTACAATAAACTGGTTATCGTCCCAAAACAGGAACTGGTTGCTAAGCGTATAGCTGAAGCAAATAAAGGTAGCAATGCATATTCCTGCAAGAACACCTAGGTCCTTAGCAGAAAATGGTTTCTCCTGTAATAGTAATTGAGTCTTTGTTGGAGGAGCCTGGCGTTTCATAATAACCAGAAAAAGCGCCTTATACTATTCAGCTGCCTTTTTAGGGAATGAGCCCCTGTCGATAAGGTTTTCCCATGCAGTAATATCTAGCAGGCGGTTACGAACCTTGTCGTAAATAACATCAACCTTTAGTCCGTTCAACTTATAAAAGAATCCCTTTTGTAAAGTGTGGTCCTGGTAAACATCTATTAATTTTCCCTGGCCGAATACCAGTTTTGTCCTTTCGGAGAGCGATAAAGCGTTGAATTCTTTTGTGAGCATGGTGTGATGTAGGTTACTTTTCAAATGTACCCTTTTAAATTTATGTAAGCCCGAATAGTTTTGAACAATTTTATACAATGTAGATTCTACAATAGTTTCAGGTTGCAAAAAAAATAATTCGATGATAAATAGTTTTTTTCTTACTCAATTTCCTAAAACGTTAAATTTTAAAACAGGTAGAAAATATGGCCTATATTTGGAAGCAAATAAACCACCATGAAAAAACTTTATATTTTAACTCTTGTCCTGTTATTTACCGGAATAACTTCTAATGCACAACTTACAGTTATTCATAATTTCGACAGCGCATATGGACAGCAGCCTGATGGCGATTTAACAATTTCAGGAAACACAATGTATGGTATGGCATTAGGAGGGCCGGGCGACAGTGGCGTCGTATTTGCAGTAAATACCGATGGAAGTAAATACCAAGTCATTCTATATTTCAGTAAGGTAAAAATGAAATACACTTACGGCTCTTTGGCTCTTTCAGGAAAAACCTTATACGGTATGGCAGCTTATGGAGGAAAAGGTGGTGCAGGATGCATTTTTTCAGTTGATACGGATGGAAACCGTTACAAAGACCTGGTTGATTTTAGCGGATACAATGGTGTAGACCCATTTAGTTCATTAATATATTCGAATGGACAGTTATTTGGAGTAAGTTATAACGGTGACACGAATGGAGTAGGACTAGTTTTCTCTGTTGATACCAATGGTACAGGATTTAAACATGTACTTGATTTTAATGGAACCAATGGCGCAAACCCCAATTGCACTTTGCTGCTTAATGGGACTACATTGTATGGAATGACATATCAGGGTGGAGCAAACGGTTATGGACTTATTTTCTCGGTAGATACTACTGGTATTGGCTATAAAGATTTGTTTGATTTTAATATCACAAATGGTTCTTTCCCCATGGGGTCTTTAATATTATCAGGAAAGAAATTATTTGGCATGACTCAATTTGGTGGGGCTAGTGACAGTGGCTGTATATTTTCGATAGATACAACTGGTACAAACTATAAAGACCTATTTAATCTCACCAATAGTTCGGGATACTCTCCACAAGGTACACCAACACTAGTAGGAAACCGATTATATGGAATGACATTGTTTGGGGGAGCATATGGTGAAGGCGTACTTTACTCTATAGATACTACTGGCTCAGATTATATTAATAGAGTTGATTTCTCTGGTCCGAATGGGGCTGTACCTTATGGTGGCCTCACGCTTTCAGGTGGAAGTTTATATGGTATGACATCACAGGGTATACCATGGGGAAATATAATTAGATTTGATACCAATACTATTATTACCAGTACACAGCAAATTCAGAAAAACGCAACAGGTTTAAGTGTTTTCCCCAACCCGAGCAATGGTGTTTTTACAATACAGTCGTCAGTCGTTAGTCAACAGTCGTTAGTCGAGATATATAATGAACTTGGAGAAAAAGTCTATACCCAACTCTCAACTTTCAACTCTCAACTTTCAATTGATATTAGCTCTCAACCCTCCGGCATTTACCTTTACAGAGTTATTTCAGAAAATGGCAATTTGATTGGCGAAGGGAAACTGATAAAAGAATAGTGTATTGTTATCATACAAAAGCAAAATATTCATTATAGGTGTAAACCCGTATGTGCTTGTCCCCGCTCCTATTCTTAAAGCAATATTTAAAGAGGCTGGTAAAGATAAAGGCACGATACCAGTCCGTGGCACATTAGATGGTCACCCCTACATTCAAACTCTTGTAAGGTATAGCGGCAAGTGGAGGCTTTACTTAAATATGCCTATGCGCAAGGCAGCAAATAAAGATGTGGGAGATACTATTGAAGTCCATATTGAATACGACCCCGTTGAGAGAACCTTTCCCCTGCACCCTAAATTTAAGAAAGCCTTAGCAGCAAATAAAATTGCCAGGAAAACATTTGAGGGTTTGAGCCCGTCAAGGCAAAAGGAAATTGTGCGCTATATCAACAATCTGAAGAATGAAGATTCCCGCGATAAAAACATTATCAGGGCCATTGGCTTTTTATCGGGCAAGGAACGTTTTGTGGGAAGAGATAAGCCCTGAAAAATATATTTACTTCTTCTTGTCCTGTTCCTCTAATCTGGTTCGTTATTGTAGTATACAATAACCTATAAACCCAAAACATGGACACATTCCTCCCCTCAATAGAAAAGCCCAAAGGGCTAATAATGAAAATGGTATACCATTTCACCCGCAAGGAATTTGGCAAAGTGCTTAAGCCTATATCGGTGCATTCGGCGCGTTTGCCTTCAGCCTTTGGTATGTTTTATGGTAAGATCTCTCAGTTAGATAAAAAGCTGGTACTGCCAAAAGAAACAGCTTTCCTTATTCGAGAGAGAGTGGCACATATTAATGTATGCACCTTCTGTACCGATATTGGCAGGTGGTACGCTATAAAGGCATCATTGAACGAGGCTAAATTCGATGCGCTGGAAGAATACCAAACCAGTCCTCTTTTTACGGACGGTGAACGTGCCATGCTTGATTATGTAACCGAACTAACAAGAGACAAAAAAGTTAACCCGGATACATTTGCCCGTATGGCCAGGTATTATTCCGAACGCCAGATTTGCGAGATTGTGTGGGTGGTTGCAAGTGAACACGTTTACAACATTACCAATATTGGTTTAAACATTCATTCGGAAATGCTTTGCGATATAAGTAAGAAGAAGGCTTGAATGCCTTAGTGCTTCTTATACAGTATGTATATACTGAATATGTTCGACCTTTCTACCCAGCCGTTAAAATCGCAGTTAAGCAACCAATCAGGATAAGGAGTATATATCCGCTTGTTGCGATATGCATTACTTAGCTTGGGGCTAAGTGTTGGGTTTTCCTGGAAGACAATAGCCGAGTCTTCGTTATGGGTCTGTATATAATATGATAAGGAGTCTTCGTTCACAAAAACCGTTTCTTTAATACCTGCTGGTTTATAGAAATTCGTTTTCAATCCGTACAAGCCAAATAAAGGTTCACCTACACAAAGTATATTTACATTCTTATCTTTAAAATTGTAGTAGGCGTATTTAAAGCAAGGTATAGCCTCTTGTGCGGGAGTAAGCGTGCGGTAAAGCAGCATAAGTATGTTCACCCAAACCAATACTTTAAACCCAACGGTATATAACTTCTTGCTCTTATAGGTAACAATCCAGTATTCTATACCAACGGCAGCCAGGTAAATAAATATGAACCACATAGGCGATAGGAAACGCATCTCTTTATGTGACACGGCACAATGGCCCAAAAAGAATGGAATGAATACAAAAGTGAAAAGATGCTTTGGCTTTTTAGCAATGCCAACGCATAATGCAATCATGAGCGGAAGGCTTATCAGTGGCAGGCCCAGCAGGAAGAAATCTATAAAATAGTCGTACCATGGGAATGTACCAAAGTGCTCCGCTACAT
This sequence comes from Bacteroidia bacterium, assembly GCA_035485295.1. Classification (GTDB taxonomy): domain Bacteria; phylum Bacteroidota; class Bacteroidia; order JABEUT01; family JABEUT01; genus JABEUT01. The sequence goes on along the minus strand of DATHOD010000125.1, from coordinate 665 downwards.
GCTTTACTATATTAAAGTAGTAATAGTTGTAAGGTGTTAGCACCCATTCTCCATAAAGCCATTTATCAAGATAAATACAGATTGCTGAAGCACACAAGCCGGAGAAAATAATAGCTGCCCAGTTCTGCCATTTTATCTTTTTAACGAATAATAACCATATTACAAGCCCTATAATGGCAAATGCCATTTGAAAGCGGAAGAAGAAAGATAATCCAAGCAAGAAACCAATTATTAGGAATACTCCGGTGTGCTGCTTTTGCTCATCACGTGGTTTTAACAACAAGCACAATACCCATAAAAAGCAAATAGTAGCAGTATTTTCAGAAGAGAACCTTACGTTAGTATATGGCAGGAACCACAAGAACAAACTAAGTAGAAGAAATATCTTTTTACCTCTTTCTGCAGTAAAAGATGGCATGAGCAACATTACTAATTTACAGACAATTACCCATGCAAAAACGCCAATGATGAGCCTGAAAAGAAATGCAATTATAAAAGGATCGTGCAGCCCTATTGAGTTGACCGCATAAATAAAGCAATAGGTAATGAATGGTTGCAAACCGGGCCTTATTTTATCTACATATTCCCAGGGAAGGTCAACGGCTGGGCTATTACCTAGTTTGAAATTGGCGAATTCAAGTATTTGAAAATGCTCATCGGCCTGG
>DATHOD010000124.1:0-26469 GCA_035485295.1 Bacteroidia bacterium | reverse complement strand
ATATGGCCTACAAAACCAAAAGTGGTGTGGACAATATCCCAAACCTTATAAAACACAAATACCGTAATCGCTAGTGGTGCCAATACAATCAGCCCTTGCACAAAGTGGCCAATAAAGTTCTTTACTAAATGCGAGGTGCCTCCCTTTAGTTCCATATTTTGCCGGGGTTTAAAATTCCATTGGGGTCAAATACTGATTTAATTTGTTTCTGAAGTTCGCGAGATTTATTGGTAAACGCAATATCCATATAATCCTTCTGTACCCACCCTATTCCATGCTCGCCTGAGATTGTCCCGCCTAGTTCCACACAAAGTTTAAATATCTCACGAATGCCTTGCGGCAGCGTATTATTCCAGGCTTCATCACTCATGTTGCCTTTAATAATGTTTACGTGCAAGTTGCCATCTCCAGCATGGCCATAGCAAACAGAATTAAAGCCATATTTTTTGCCGATAGATTTCACTCCGGCTAGTAATTTAGGCAGCTCAGCCCTTGGTACCACTGTGTCTTCTTCCTTATACACTGAATGCGATTTTACTGCTTCCGCTACACTTCTTCTCATCTTCCATAATGAGTTCTTCTGCTCCGATGTATCTGCAAAAAGCACCTCATCACATTCAAACTGCTGAACAACTTCTACAATTTTTTCACACTCTTTCATCAGCACATCTGTGTCATTGCCATCTACCTCAATGATAAGGTGGGCCTGTATTTTCTCTCCAACAGTAACATTAAGCCCATCGACATATTTTAATGCCCAGTCGATTGCATCTCTTTCTAAAAATTCCAATGCGGAAGGAGTGATACCAGCCCTGAAAATTGCAGATACTGCCTCGCAAGCTTTGATAGCAGAGAAGAAAGGTACCAGCATTAATAAGTTATGCTTAGGTAATGGAATAAGCCTGAACACAATCTTGGTGATAATCCCCAATGTTCCTTCACTTCCGGTCATTAACTGGGTAAGATTATATCCTGTAGAATTCTTTAGCACATTAGCACCTGTCCAGATAATTTCGCCTGTAGGTAAAACCACTTCAAGGTTGAGTACATAATCTTTAGTAACACCATATTTTACTGCCTTTGGGCCACCTGCACGTTCAGCTACATTGCCACCTAAAAAGCAGCTTCCTTTGCTGGCAGGGTCAGGGGGATAGAACAATCCTTTCTCCATTACCGTTTCCTGGAAAACCTGGTTTATCACACCCGGTTCAACAGTAGACTGCAGATTCCTTTCGTCAATTTGGATGATCTTATTGAACCTTTCCATAGACAGCACTACTCCACCAAAAACAGGCAAAGCACCACCGCTAAGCCCAGTTCCTGCACCACGCGGTGTAAGCGGAATATTCTCTTTATTACAAATCGTAAGTATCGCTGATATCTCCTCTGCAGTTCTTGGTTTAACAACTGCAGCGGGCATAAACTTTAAATCCTCTGTCTCATCATGCGAATAGGTTTTCAGGGTTTCCTCATCCGAAAAAACATACTCCTTCCCTGTTATCTTTTTTAAAGATTCTAGTATTTCAGGTGTGATTTTCTTAAAGTCCATTTGCACAAAATTAGGAATCATTTAGCATGTACAAAAAAAGGAGGCTAAAAGCCTCCTTTTCATCATTATATCTATAGGATTATTTACCCACTTTTATGTATTCGTCCTTAGTGCCATAAAAGAAGCTAAGCCCCTTGTATGACGAGAAGAACTTCTTCATATCAGCTGAAGATTCAAATTTTTCGGTGATATATTCTGTAACCGGGTACATTTCAAATCCATCAGTCTCGGTGCTAAACACCAGCTTGTAGAAATAATAGGTCTTGGTATCCTGGTCAGGCTCGTATAAGTTCAAAAACTTCGTGCCATCAATATCTGATAAGTAAGCATTGTAGGTCTTATCATCTTCAGGCTTAGAACCATCTGTCGGTGGTTTGTGCTTTTCAATAATGGTATAGGTAAAATCATCTTTAGCTTTAACTACATAAGTTATATCTTCTGAACTGCGTTGTTGCCACTTGCCAATTAGCTTCTGGTCTATCTTTATAGATGCAGTGTCGATAGGATTTGCTGCATTGTAAGGGCAGCCCATAAATAACAGGCTCACACAACAAATAAGAATAAATGAATAGATCTTTTTCATGATTAGAATTTTAAAGGTTAAACAGATTTAGACAAAAATATACTTTTAATTGAAAGTGAATATTAATCAGCTAATTAGTGCCGTGGAGAAATAAAAAAGGAGGCCTAAGCCTCCCTTTCTCAATACCCAATACCAGGTACTCAATACTATTCTGCAAGCACCACCACTTTATCGTGAAGCACTTCCATTATACCGCCCTTAATGTCAAACAAATGTTCTTTTTTTGAAAGGTCCCTCACTTTCACTTGTCCTGCTTTTAATGCACTGATAAGCGGAGCGTGATTCTTCAAAATACCTGTCCTGCCTGCTTCTCCCGGAACGTCAACATATTCAGCGTCGCCACTGAAAAGCTTTTTATCGGGAGTTAGAATTTCTAAGTGCATAGTTTATAAAGTTTATAAAGTCCTTAAAGTTTATAAAGCCTGTAATGTGTTTCTTTCCACTTTACAAGCTTTTTGCTTTATGAACTTACTTTGCTTCTGCAAGTAATTTTTTACCTTTTTCAATAGCTTGTTCAATGTTACCTACAAGGTTAAATGCTGCCTCCGGGTATTCATCTACTTCGCCATTCATAATCATATTGAAACCCTTGATGGTGTCTTCAATACTTACAAATTCTCCCTTCAAACCTGTGAACTGTTCAGCCACAAAGAATGGTTGAGAAAGGAAACGTTGTACACGACGAGCACGGCTAACTGCAAGCTTATCTTCTTCAGAAAGCTCATCCATACCCAAAATCGCGATGATATCTTGTAATTCTTTGTAACGCTGTAATAACATTTTCACTCTTTGTGCGGTAGCATAGTGAGCTTCACCTAATATAGCCGGAGACAAAATACGTGATGTAGAATCAAGAGGATCAACCGCAGGGTAAATACCCAACTCAGCAATCTTACGGTTCAATACAGTTGTAGCATCTAAGTGAGCAAATGTGGTTGCAGGCGCTGGGTCAGTCAAGTCATCCGCAGGTACATATACCGCCTGTACTGATGTGATTGAACCACGCTTGGTTGATGTAATACGCTCCTGCATCTGTCCCATTTCAGTAGCCAATGTAGGCTGGTAACCTACGGCTGATGGCATACGGCCAAGAAGCGCTGATACTTCGGAACCTGCCTGTGTGAAACGGAAAATATTATCGATAAAGAACAGAATGTCTTTTCCACCTGATTTTTCATCACCATCACGGAAATATTCCGCTACTGAAAGACCTGATAAAGCTACACGTGCACGTGCTCCAGGAGGCTCGTTCATCTGTCCGAATACCAGAGTAGCCTGTGATTTTGCCAATTCAGCCTTATCTACTTTTGAAAGGTCCCAACCGCCTTTTTCCATGGAATGCTTGAAAGCATCGCCATAACGGATAACGCCTGATTCTATCATTTCACGAAGAAGGTCATTTCCTTCACGTGTTCTTTCACCTACACCGGCAAATACCGATACACCCGCATAGCTCTTTGCAATATTATTGATAAGCTCCATGATGAGTACGGTTTTACCCACACCTGCACCACCGAACAGACCAATTTTACCACCCTTTACATATGGCTCAAGAAGGTCAATAACTTTAATTCCTGTAAACAATACTTCGGTAGAAGTAGAAAGGTCAGCAAATTTTGGAGGTTCGCGGTGGATAGAATATCCGCCTTCGTTATTTATTGTACCAATACCGTCAATAGCTTCACCTACTACGTTAAAAAGTCTGCCCTTGATCTGGTCGCCAACAGGCATCTTTATAGGAGAACCAAGATCGGTTACTTCCAATCCCCTTCTCAATCCGTCGGTTGAATCCATTGCTATTGTACGCACTGTATCTTCACCAATATGCTGTTCGCACTCAAGTATTACTTTCTGTCCGTCGGCACGCTGTGCTTCCAGAGCATCTAGGATATTAGGCAGGTGCCCACTTTCAAATCTAACGTCGATAACCGGGCCTATAATCTGCACGATCTTTCCTTTATTCGTAACGGTTGCCATAGTATATTTTTTTAAAAAGTGCTGCGAAGATATGACATTTTTAATGTGCACAATAGCTTTTATAAATTTTTAATTTTGCACACCCGTGAATATCTATTTTTGCGGACTTAATGAACGAATGAAAACATATAACTCGATAGAAGAATTTGCCAAAGCCGGTATTAAAAAGACGGTAGTAACTACGGGTACCTTTGATGGGGTACACCTGGGGCATAAGGCCATACTTAACAAGGTACAGGAGATAGCCAAGGCAAAAAAAACTGAAAATGTTTTACTTACATTTAATCCTCACCCCCGAACAGTACTTTTCCCTGAAAAAGATGACTTGCGTTTCCTTTCTTCTATGTCAGAAAAAGCCGAATTGTTGGAAAAAGCAGGTATAGATCATCTTATAATTCACCCATTCACCAAGGAACTTTCATTGGTATCGGCATTAGATTATGTGAAGGATATATTGGTGGGCAAACTGCATGTACAAACTCTTGTAATTGGGCACGACCACCATTTTGGACACAAACGGACAGGCTCTATTAAGAATTTGAAAGAATGGGGGCCCGGCTTAGGTTTTGAAGTGGAAGAAATAACGCCATTCCGGTCGGTAGAAGATGATACAACCATTAGCTCAAGTAAAATACGCCGCGCCATTGCCGAAGGTGATATGAATACTGCAACAGAATACCTGGGTTATATTTATTCCTTACGTGCCAAGGTGGTGAAAGGCCTGCAGATAGGTGGCACTAAGTTGGGTTACCCAACAGCCAATTTAGAAGTATTAGATGGTTCGAAAGTAATGCCTGAGGATGGTATATATGCAGTTTATGTGGACTATGAAGGAAAAAGGCTCAAAGGAATGTTAAGCGTAGGATTGAACCCAACGGTAGAAGGAAAAGGCAGAAGCATGGAAGTACATATGTTCGACTTTAAGGAACGTATATACGATAAGCACCTGACGGTTTTATTCTTTAGAAAGATAAGAGACGAAGAAAAATTCAGGAATATGCAGACACTGAAGCGGCAAATGGATAACGATAAAGAGGTAGCTTTAAAATTACTGGCATAATTTTTGTTAGGGGTTAGGGGTTAGTGATTAGTCACAAGCAAAATGCATGATAATCAGACACAATACCCCTCAATACTCAATACACAATTCTCAATACCTATTTTTATATACATTCGCACCTCCAAAAAGCATTTAGATGAACTTTTTAGATTTCGAAAAACCGGTAGAGGAACTTATAGAACAGCTTGAAACATTAAAGCAGGTTAAGGAGAAAAGCAAGATAGATACTTCGGCTTCGGCAAAAGAACTGGAAGACAAGATAAAGGCCACCCGAAAAAAGATTGCTGATAACCTTACTCCATGGCAACGTGTTCAACTTTCCCGACACCCCGACAGGCCTTATACACTCGACTATATTCAATTTTTAACCGGAGGCGACTTTTTTGAATTACATGGCGACCGCAATGTAAGAGACGATACAGCTATGGTTGGCGGAATTGGAAGAATAGATGGAAAGAGTGTAATGTTTGTAGGACAACAGAAAGGCAGCACAACTAAAATGCGTCAATACCGCAACTTTGGTATGCCTAATCCTGAAGGGTACCGCAAGGCACTGCGCCTTTTTAAAATGGCAGAGAAATTCAATGTGCCTGTTGTTTGTTTAATAGATACCCCCGGTGCATACCCCGGCCTTGAAGCGGAAGAACGCGGACAGGCAGAGGCAATAGCACGTAACATATTTGAAATGATGCGCCTGCGTGTGCCAATCATAAACATAATTATTGGCGAAGGCGCTTCCGGTGGTGCATTAGGTATTGGCATTGGCGATAAAGTATTGATGTTAGAAAATACATGGTACTCGGTTATTTCTCCTGAATCATGCTCATCTATTTTATGGAGGAGCTGGGACTTTAAAGAAAAAGCTGCCGAGGCACTTAAGCTTACAGCTGATGATATGCTTGCTAATAAACTTATTGACGGCATTATTAAAGAACCATTAGGCGGTGCGCATGTTGACCCTAAAGAAGCCTTCCAGTATGTGAAGGATGAAATACTTAAGCAATTGGAAAAGCTGAGCAAAACCGAGACCGAGAAACTGGTGCAGAAGCGTATTAATAAGTTCTGTGCTATGGGCCAGTTCGAAGGAAAAGAGTAAATTGCACTCATGAAAAGGGCGCTTCCGGTAATTTTTCTTCTACTATTCAAACTCTGCAATGCCCAGTTGCTCGACTCCCTTTCATTAGATACCATGAGGGGTTATACTTCATTGGAAGATGCCCGAGCAAATGCTGATAAGGTTGTAAAACTTACGCTTACCAAACATAAACTCACCGAATTCCCAGCTGAAATAAGGAAGTTTAAAAATCTACAATACTTAGATCTTAGCAAGAACAAAATAAAAGATGTTCCGGAATGGATTGGTGAGCTGACATCATTGCAAAAGCTAGTCCTTTCACATAACGACATTGATACCCTACCACCACAAATAGGCTTGCTGGTAAACCTTAAGTATTTTATTATGAATCGTGACCCTCTGAACCTTTTGCCCAATGCAATTGGGGGACTTACCGAATTACGTTATTTAGATATGTGGGGCGATAATATTGGTTATTTCCCAAGTGAAATAAGCAAACTGACTAAGTTAAAATCATTCGACCTGCGCGATATACTTATCAGCGATGATGAGCAGGCAACTTTGAAAGGCTATCTGCCGCATGCTGTTTTCTTTTTCTCCCCAAGTTGTTCTTGTAAGGACTGAACTGGCCCCACCCCTCCCTCCCCGATGGGAAGGGCGATTAAAATTATAATTTCCGCATTTATTTCTCCTGCGGGGAAACATATTTGTAGCCCCGAGTTTCAACTCGGGGTATAAAAACAAACACACCAATTTTCCCTCGGCCCTATGGGAGAGGGCAGGGTGAGGGCGCTTTATTCCTTTATAAATTTCCCTTCCGAAACTAAATCACCTGTTGCGGAAATAACCCGATATAGGTAAACACCATTACTATTGTTTGATAAATCTACCTGGGTATTTGCAGAATTTAGTTTTGTAGAATAGATCATTTCACCGAACATATTGTAAACCTCGACTAACGACTTAGGACTAATGACTGATGACTGAATAGTAAACTTCCCATTATTCGGATTTGGGTATACATTTACAGCCCCTGAACTTGAAGTTAATTCGTTAATTCCAGTTATGGAATCTTTAAAACTAAAAATAACTCCAAGGTTTTTTATTCCACCAGCATCTGTCATGCCATATAATACTCCCCCCAATAGAGTCAAACTACCTTCTGGAAATGCACCATCTGAATCATGGAAGTCAAATAAGTCGATATAATTATTCCCATTAGTATCTATTGAGAAAATGCAGCCCCATCCATAAGCCCCACCATACCTAGCCATTCCATATAAAATATTCTCTGATAGAATCAAACTACCTACAGGATTTGCCCCATGAAAGCCGTCAAAATCATGTAGCCTTTTGTACCTGCTGCCATCAGTATCTATGGAAAAAATACAACCATCACTGTCAGCCCCTCCATTCATTGTCATTCCAAATAATTTTCCATTCGAAAGAACTAATGAGCCATAAGGCGTCGCGCCATTTGTGTCATTGAAATAAATAAGGGGCTTAAAACCATTGCCATTAGTATCAATTGAGAACACGCATCCTCTACCGTAAGTACCCCCTCCAATTTGAGTCATTCCAAATAAATGACTTCCAGAAGGAGTTAAATCTCCATCAGGACCACCACCGTTCGTGCCATTGAAATCCATCATATTTTTATATCCATTACCATCAGAATCTATAGAAAATACTGTTCCAAAAAATGTTGCACCTGAACCAGAAGATGCCATCCCATAAAACTTGTTCCCTAGAGATGTTAAATCAGCTACTCCATTTGCACCATCTGTTCCATTGAAGTTATAAAGAAGTTTAAAAGGGCTACCCGTTGTATCGATGGAGAAAATAACCCCATAGTTATTTGCTCCACCCAAATCAGTCATCCCATATAGCGTATTCCCAATTAGGATAAATGAACCGTTAGGTTGATAACCGTTTGTACCATTGAAATCAAACATGTCTTTGTATCCACTTCCATCAATATCCATCGAAAAAATACAACCATAACCAGTTAAACCACCAACTGTAAGTCCATAAAACTTATTATTAGAAAATAATAACGAACCTGATGGGTTTGACCCATTTGACCCATTAAAGTAATGAAGAACTGTATATTGTGCATTAGCTTTTCCAATCACTAAACAGAGAAGTGTAAATAATAGAATGGAAAGCTTTTTCATAAGGTTTCAATATTTCCCAAATGTACCGCATTTATTACCAAGATAATAAGGCAATTAGGGAACAGTGGGTTTGATTGAGTAAACGGTGGGAAAGGTTATTTATTGTTTGCCCTCACCCTGCCCTCTCCCCTTGAGGAGAGGTAAAAAACAGTAGGTTCAAAGTCTCCCTCTTGGGGGAGATTTAGAGGGGCTGTTTAGGTTGCTCACTGATTAGCTATCTTTTATAATTCTGAGTTCGTGAGCCAAAAATTATAATAATTTCTAAGGATGTTTTTGGGTTGTTGAAAAATACACTTGATTTTCAAAAATGAAAAATGTTGTAGTTGTATCTTTGTATTGCAATTCCCCCGGAACAGTTTCGACTGTTCTTTGAAATACGACCTCACCCCTGCCCCTCTCCTTGAACAATGAGAGGGGAATTAGATGGGATGACACTATATACCCCGAGTTGAAACTCGGGGCTATCAATATGTTTCTCCTCTGGAGAATAATCTGACGGTAAAGCCTAACACTTGGATTGTTAAATGGCAGGCGGAGGAAAGAGTTATGCAGACAAGTCGGAATAACTCGGTCTTGGCGATAGAGCCAAGATTACGTTCCGGCTGTCTTGGCCTTTTGGTTCTTTTCTGCCAAGAGAAAAGAACAAATAAAGTGGGTTGGGAAAGAAAAGAATATTAATGCTGAGATTGTTCACTGATTCTCTGATTTTTTTCAAAAGGAGTTCACGAGCCCTTTGAGATTGCCTCGTCGTTTTGCTCCTCGCAATGAAGGGCATACAACCTACTTCAAGGAGAGGGGACGACAGAATTTGCGAGAGAAAAATAAAACCGCCACTTTCCGACACAATTATCATTTAATATGCTGAATAACAAATAATTACACGCACATTATAAAATGGCGGGAATGTCGGTAACCGACAAAATTGCAATGCAAATTCAATGCAAGATGATATATGCTGTAAATCAAATAATTGAGGATTTTAGTTTCCTGAAAATTGCAAAAAAGTGCAGGAAAATGTAAAAAACTGAGATTGCTTCGTTTCTCGAAATGACGGGAATTAGATGCCTGCCTCGTCAGACAGGTTTCGACAGACTCAGCATGACAAAAATTTGTGTGATTCGTGGCAAAAACAAAATTAGACCGTTGCCTAAAAAATCTGTCCTATTCCAAAATAGAACTGGGTTCCTTCGGTGCATATTCCAAAGTCAAAACGCAATATAGTGTCTTCATTCCATGATATTTGAGCGCCCGGCCCGCCAGAATAACGAAGGTTTTGCAAATTAGAAACCCTGCTCAAATTATCCCACACTCCCCCAGCATCGAAAAAAGGAATAAGGTAAAATGCCAGGTGTTGCTTAAGCACATCTGCTTCGGTAAAACGATACCGGACTTCAACATTTAATATGCCCATAACCGGAGCCACGAATCTACTCTCAGCATACCCACGTAAAGTCTGCGATCCGCCTAATCCATTAATGTCACCTTCCGAGCTCCACTGGTCCAGGTATTCATAAAATGGTGCGTTACCCGAAGTATAACCAAGTCCAATCCGGCTAGAAAAAACTAACTTCTTGAAAGTGGCGGGGAATAAACTGTGATAATAATTGTAATGGAAGAAAACGCGGTTAAAATTATATTCCGAGCCTAAAGCAGTTGAAGAAAGCTCTTCGGTAAGTTCAGCAAATACGCCATTCGCAGGATCATGCTCCAAATCACGTGTATCGTATATCAGGCCCATTTGCAATAAGGTTCCCCAATCATTTCCAAATCCGGTGATAAGCCCTTCTTCAGCTTGCTGATGCAAAAGTGAATTCTCATTTAAGGGGGTAGAAATAATATCGCTGGTGACCTCATATCCAATCAGTGTCCTGAATTTCCCTTCAAACCAAGAATGCTCCAGGCTAACATTTACCGACTTTTCTTCTTGCTGAAATGTGTTGTAATTAGCAATACTGCCTACCTGGTTATTATCATAATCGCCATACTTTGCATTATTGACAATTGCTTTTGAAGAATCGTTATTAGGGTAATAACTCAATGGCTTTAGTGTGTTTTCAGTTACACCGAAAAATAAATAATTAGGGTTGACCATATATTCGCATTGTCCCCGAAGCCTCCACTTAGAATTAAAAATATAAGGTACATCCCACACAATCTGAAATTCCTTTTCACTTTTTGTGGTATAGAAAGCAGAGAAATCTATTTCGGCACGATATGGGGTATAAGCAAAAAAAGGATCGGTACGTTCACCATCAAAGAACAACTGGGCCTCGGCTCCCACTCCAAAACCATTTACAGGGTCTGAACTCAAATCTGGGACACCTGTAAGGTATACTCCTTCCTTTTTATTCTTAAGATCCTCATCCGATAAACGCTCTTCTTTAGCAATAACAAATGGAAGCCTGAGAGAGCCTAAAGTATCCTTCATTTGTGCGAATGAATTCAAATAGGAAAGAAGAAAAAAAAGAAGCACTACGCTCTTTTTCATACCATGTAGAAGTACAAATAGGTTAAAATAATGTTATGCAAACGTACAAAGTTCCATTATAACAATGTTAATTTAATACTACGCTCTCGTTATGGTTTTGTAGCTTTGCATTATGAAGATACCCCAGCTACTTCAAAAGATATCGCTTACCAGGTTCCACCTAAGCCCTCGTAATTTCTTTTTGCTTCTTAGTGTTGCGGTTGGAATTGTTGCTGCACTGGCAGCTGTAGCCCTTAAGCAGGCTACACATGGGCTTGAAGCACTGATGGAAGTCCATAAAAAGGGAACCAATTATTCACTGCTTATTTTGCCGGTTATAGGCATAATACTTGCAACGCTTTATACACAATTAGTGCAAAAAGGTAAGCTTGGCAGAGGCATTAGTAATGTGGTAAAAAACATCTACAATAAGTCAAGTTATATGGAAAAAGACAAGATGTATTCTCACTTAGTTACATCTTCTCTTACAGTAGGATTTGGTGGATCTATGGGATTAGAGGCACCAATTGTAGTGACCGGGGCAGCCTTTGGTTCAAATATAGCATCACTCTTTCACCTTGATTATAAGGAACGTACCCTGCTACTTGCCTGTGGTGCAGCTGCAGGTATCTCAGCAATTTTTGGCGCCCCAATAGCTGGTGTTCTTTTCTCAATTGAAGTGCTTTTGGGAGAATTCTCCACAGTAAACTTTGTGCCACTTCTTATAGCATCGGCAATTGCATCAGTAATATCTCAATTGCTATATAGTGGTGGGCAAATATTCCATCTCTTTGATAAAGGATGGGATATTAAAGCGTTGCCTTTTTATATTCTACTTAGCGTAATTACCGGCTTTTATTCGGTATATGTAATGAAAGGTATTGCTTACTCTGAGAACCTATTGAAACCAATTACCAGCCCTTATAAGAAAGCAATAATTGGTGGTGTAATTATTGGTGGGTTGGTATTCCTGTTTCCACCTTTATATGGTGAAGGATACCACACAGTACAAATGTTGCTGAATAGCGATTATACTACACTTTTTAATGGAAGTCCATTTTATAGCTTCAGCAATAATGGGTTTAGTGGTGCTATTGCCCTGCTTATGTTTACCCTGGGAATAATGCTCGTGAAAATTGTCGCCACGCAGCTAACCGTAAGCTCTGGCGGCAATGGAGGTTTCTTTGCTCCATCGCTTTTTATGGGTTCAATGGTTGGATTCTTCTTTGTGTATAGTATCAACTACTTCAATATTGGCAGAATAATGGGAATTGATAAATTAAATGAGCCCAACTTTATTGCTGTTGCAATGGCAGGCCTTATGAGCGGGGTTATGCATACACCACTTACTGCCATCTTCCTTATCGCTGAAGTTACCGGGGGATATGGGCTGCTGGTGCCGCTTATGATAGTCTCTTCCTTCTCATTCCTGATATCAAAGTACTTCCAGCCTAACTCTATTTACGTAAAGCATTAGGCCTTACACCATCTCCTGCTGTACTTCCTGAACACCCGGCACCATACGCTTTAATAAAGTTTCTACACCTGCCTTGAGCGTTTGTGATGAATGCTGGCAGCCACTGCAGGAGCCTTTTAGTTGAAGGGTTACTATCCCCTCTTTAAATGATTGGAAAAGTATCATCCCGCCATCGTTCTCAACATTAGGCTTAACATAAGTTTCAAGTATCTCTATTATCTTTTGTTCCGTTTCATTGGCTGGATCATTGTGCGAAACCATGGATGGCTGCTGTTCCAAAACTTCTCCATTCTTCAATTCCTCTTTAACAGCAATTCCATTCCATACAATGCCACCATTTTGAAAGAATTCCTTTATATAGTCGCGAACATCAAATACCACATCATCCCACATAGCCTTGTCATTCTTCAATACGGTTATGAAGTTCGTAGTAATAAAGACTCCTTTCACAAAAGGCAATTCAAACAGCTTTACAGCCACTGGTGAGGAATTAGCTTCTTCCGCTTTTAAAAACTCCAGCTGCACACCTTCAGGCAATAACATCCTGTCGGCTACAAATTTCATAGCCATAGGATTTGGGGTCATTTCGGCGTACATGGAAAATATTCTTGGAGTTTGCATGTTATACATAGATAAATGTGGCGCAAAGGTACTAATTTCAAAAGGGCTCAATAAATTTAATTCCTATTTTTGAAGAATGAATCTTCCTTCCCAACTTCTTGAACAAGCGGTAGCTGAATTTGCCAAATTACCCGGTGTAGGCAAAAAGACAGCTTTACGCTATGTGTTGCACCTACTCAGGCAAAGCCCTGATGACCTGAAACAATGGTCGCATACGGTTGCACGTCTGGCAGAAGAGATTCACTACTGCGAAATATGTTTTGCCATTTCTGAAAAGAACAAGTGCGAAGTATGCTCTAACCCTTCACGCGACCATTCAACAATATGTGTGATTGAGGATATCCGCGACCTGATTGCTATTGAGAACACTTCACAATATCATGGCACTTACCACGTTTTGGGTGGCATAATCTCCCCTATTAACGGCATTGGACCCATGGACCTGCATATAGAACCACTTTTGAAACGTATAGAAGAAGGTATAGTGAAAGAGCTTATTATGGCTCTGCCTTCTACAATGGAAGGTGATACCACCAACTTCTACCTCTACAAAAGGCTTTCGGCTTTCCCTGTTACACTCAGCACCCTTTCACGTGGTGTACCTATTGGCGATGAATTGGAATATGCCGATGAAGTCACCCTGGGCCAATCTATACTTATGCGTATCCCTTATGAATCATCGCTTACGCGCAAGTAACCTGCAGTTATGAAGTTATCCATTGTCATTGTAAATTATAACGTTCAGCATTTCCTTGAGCAATGCCTCTATTCCATTCGCAAAGCCACCAAAAATGTTCAGACCGAAGTTTGGGTAGTTGACAATAACTCAGTAGACGGTTCAGTGGGAATGATAAAGGAGAAGTTTCCTGAAGTAAAGCTTATTGAGAACAAAAAAAATGTAGGCTTTTCTGCTGCCAACAACCAGGCTATTAAACAATCTACGGGTGAATACGTTTTAATTCTTAATCCTGATACGGTTGTAGAAGAAGAAACCTTCTCTAAAACCATTGCCTTTATGGACTCTCACCCCGAGGCTGGGGCACTTGGAGTGAAAATGCTGGATGGCACCGGCGACTTTCTTCCGGAATCAAAAAGGGCGCTGCCAACGCCTGAAGTGGCATTCTATAAAATATTTGGTTTGGCTGCATTGTTTCCAAAATCGAAAAGGTTTGGCAAATACCATCTCTCATATCTTTCACAAGATGATACGAATGAGATAGATGTTCTCTCCGGTGCCTTTATGCTTATGCGTAAGGCGGCACTTGATAAAGCAGGGCTACTCGATGAATCTTTCTTCATGTATGGTGAGGATATTGATATGTCATACCGCATTACACAAGCCGGTTATAAAAACTATTATTTCCCTGAAACCCGCATTATTCACTATAAAGGAGAAAGTACCAAGAAAGGCAGTGTTAACTACGTGATAATGTTTTACAGTGCTATGCGGATATTTGCTCAAAAACATTTCTCTAAACAAAATGCCAGGTTATTCTCTTCGCTAATTAATGCTGCTATCTTCTTCAGGGCGTCAATTGCTATTGCACGACGCTTCATAGATAAGATGTTTCTGCCATTGGCCGATTTTATAATCATATATACCGGGTATTATTTCATTTCACTTTTCTACGAGCATATTAAGTTCTCTTCAACCGATTACTTCTCAGGTAACTTCCTCCTTATCATTCTTCCATCTTATATTTTAATATGGATATTTTGCATACTGTTTAGTGGTGGATATGATAAGCCCATGCGGCATTGGAAGACCATAAGGGGAATACTTTGGGGTACTGGATTAATACTTATTCTATATGCTTTGCTTCCCGACAGGTATCGTTTTTCAAGGGCACTTATTCTTATTGGCTCTGCATGGGTACTGATAGCGCTTAGTGGCATACGCCAGTTACTTAGGATATTGAAGGTACCGGGCTTTGGTAAGAACACACGCAGACTACTTGTTATTGGTAAGGAAGATGAATGCAAAAGGGTGAGTGACCTCTTAAGCCAGACAGGTATAAAAACAAGTGACATAAGGTATGCCGACCCTGCAAATACTGTAAACAGTAATGGTAGCAAGTTCAGTACTTGGAACGAGATAATAACTATATATAACATCAATGAAGTTATTTTTTGCGCTAAAGATCTATCTACACAGCTGATAATGGATGCCATGTCATCTATACCACGAACTGAACTGGAGTTTAAAATTGCACCTCCTGAAAGCTGGGCCATTATAGGAAGTAATTCAATACATACTTCAGGTGAGTTATATGTGATAGATGTACATGCTATTAACACTACCCCTAATATTCGCGATAAACGTATTTTAGACATTGTACTTAGTTTCTTTTTATTGCTCTTCAGTCCTTTGTTAATGTGGGTTGAAAAAAAACCATTTGGGTTCATTCAAAACATATTCAGTGTTCTTATAAGAAACAGTTCCTGGGTTGGTTATGCACCCGATAGCACCGCTAACCGCTTGCCAAAAATCAAAAAAGGTATCCTCTCCACTATCGATACTATTAAGCCTGTCCCTACTGATAGTGCCACTATACATAATTTCAACTCTATGTATGCCCGCGATTACCACGTGCTAAACGACCTTAAGGTAATCTGGAAGGGTTTCAGAAACCTTGGACGCTAAGTGGGTTTCTCTTTTACCCGTTAAACCTTTCTTATTTCTCATCGTCAAATTATTGTATTAAAACCAATAATATCATGAAACGCATAGTTGTAATTCTCACATTAGCCTTCATCACCTGCTTCGCTGGCAATTCACAAGCCAGGGGATGGTGGGGATGGGGACATCGTTGCTGGGCACCTCGCCCCTGTGTAGTGGTTCGTGCTGCTTGCTACCACCCTGTCTGGTATCCTGGATATTGGGCATGGAGCGGACCTTGCCGCGTATGGGTAAGAGGTTACTGGAGGTAATCCCCCATTAGCCACATAGATCTTGTTTTGATGGAAAAGAAAGCCCATGGCATGTATACAATGCCCGGGCTTTTTTTTATACGTTAACCGGAGCCATCTTCTCCGCTGAGTATTGTCCTGCTTTTAGCTTCTTAGCTACTTCGGTAAATGCTTTCACCGTGTAATTAACATCTTCTATAGAATGGCCTGCTGTAGGAATAAGCCTTAATAATATAATGCCCTTAGGCACTACAGGATATACTACTATAGAACAGAAAATACCATAATTCTCACGAAGGTCGAATGTTACATTGGTTGCTTCAGGCACTGTACCATTCAGGTAAACAGGGGTAACAGGCGATTGTGTTCCACCAATTTCAAGTCCTGCTTTGGTAAGCCCGTCTTGCAATGCTTTTACAATGGTCCACAATTTTTCCTTGTATTCAGGGTGTGTGCGCATTAGTTCAAGACGCTTCAATGCACCAATTACAACCGGCATTGACATTGACTTGGCAAATATTTGTGAACGCATATTGTAACGCAGGTATTCAACAATATTCTCACTACCCGCTATAAAGCCACCGAACAATGCGAATGATTTAGCAAAGGTTCCGAAGTAAATATCTATTCCATCCTGGCAGCCTTGCTCTTCACCTGTACCTGCACCTGTTTTGCCCATTGCACCAATGCCATGCGCATCGTCAACAAATAAGCGGAAACTATATTTCTTTTTAAGTTCAACTATCTCTTTCAGTTTGCCTTGTTTGCCCGACATACCAAATACGCCTTCAGTAATTACAAGCACCGAACCTTCATTGTCTTTTACAAGTGCCTCGGCACGTTGCAATTGCTTTTCAAGGTTTTCAATATCATTATGGTGGTATGCAAAACGTTTACCCATGTGCAACCTTACACCGTCCACTATACAAGCGTGAGATTCTGCATCGTATACTATAACATCGTGGCGGTCAACTAAACAATCTATGGCAGAAACCATACCCTGGTAACCGAAGTTCACCAATACGGCATCTTCCTTCTTTACCCATGCAGCCAATTCTGTTTCCAGTTGCTGGTGGTAGTTAGAATCACCCGACATCATACGAGCACCCATAGGCAATGCCAGGCCGAACTTTGCAGCTCCATCAGCATCAGCCTTACGCACTTCCGGGTGGTTACCCAAACCTAAGTAGTTATTCAAACTCCACGTAAGCACCTTTTTACCCCTGAAGGTCATATGGCTGCTTATTTCACCTTCCAATTTCGGGAACATGAAATAACCATGGGTTTCTTTTGAATATTGTCCTAAAGGACCGCGGCGTTCTCTGATTTTGTCGAATAGATCTTTCATTCTTTTCTATGTTTATTTTGAGTCGGCAAATGTACGAAAAATGAATTGAAATTGAACCCTGCTCCGCTATCCCCCTTTGGAGGGGGCTGGGGGAGGAATTTCGCCCCGAATTTTTGTCATGCTGAGCTTGTCGAAGGACCTCTTCTAAAACTGTCATTTTCTTGCAGTTTTTGTCAATTTTTAGAAATTTAAAACATTCAATCATTTGATTATTAAATACTTATCGTTTCGATTTCCTTGCAAATGCAATTTGTCGTTTTCCGACATTTCTGCCATTTTATTATTACTATATAATTTAGTGAAATTCAACATATTAATTGAAAATTGTGTCGGAAAGTGGCGGTTTTAAATTTTTCTCGCGATTTTCATAAGGCCTTACCATAAAACCCACTTTAACCACAAAGGTCACTAAGTTAATCTCACACAAAGAGCACAAAGATTTATAACTCATAGTTTATCGTTAAGTACAGAGGGATAGTGCAAAGTTACTTCATCATCTTTTTCAATTTTCAAAAAACTACGGATTTTATCAACCACCTGATTTCCCTCGCCCATTGGGAGAGGGTCAGGGTGAGGGCGTCACACTGAGCTTGTCGAAGTGTTCTCGCAAAGACGCAAATCATCCCTCTCCTCGTAGGAGAGGGTTAGGGTGAGGGCGTGTACTCCGGCACTTACTTTGCGACCTCATCCTGTGTCCTTCTCCTATAAGGAGAAGGAATACTTACTTTTGTCCTCATGTTCAAAAGGATTCTACATATCATCAGGCTTTCGCTCAACGGTGAACAGCAAGACTATACCATCGGCAGCATACGCCGTGCAGTATTCCTGCTTGCTATACCCATGATACTTGAGTTGAGCCTTGAGAGTGTATTTGCCTTGGTAGATATGTTCTTTGTAGGTAAACTGGGGCAAAATGCAATTGCTACCGTGGGCTTAACTGAATCTGTAATCACTCTTGTTTACTCAATAGCTATAGGCCTAAGTACTGCTGCAACCGCAATAGTTGCACGTAGGATAGGAGAGAAAAACGCAGAAGACGCCGCACACGCTGGGGCACAATCATTGATTATATGTTTAATTGTGACTGTTTTTATAAGCATTGCAGGAGTAGCATTTGCAGGTAATATTCTATTGCTGATGGGTGCTAACCCTGATGTGGTGAAAGATGGAGCCATATTTACCCGCATTATGTTTGGTGGAAGCATGGCTATTATGCTTTTGTTTTTGATAAATGGTATCTTTCGTGGTGCGGGCGATGCTGCCATAGCTATGCGTAGCCTATGGATAGCCAGTATTATAAATATCATATTATGCCCAATATTTATTCATCTTTTCGGGTTAAAAGGTGCAGCCATTGCAACCGTTATAGGCCGAAGCACAGGTGTTATATATCAGACCTACCGATTATTTAATGGCAAAGGAATATTGAAATTCAAGAAACATCATTTCAAAATTGATTACCCTATTATTAAATCAGTTATCAATATCGGATGGCCCGCAACATTGCAATTTATTATTGCCAGTGGCAGTTGGATTGCATTAGCAAGACTGGTTGCAGAAACCAGTGGCACGGCAGCATCAGCAGGTTACCAAATAGCCATACGAAATGTGGTATTCTTTATTTTACCTGCATGGGGCCTAAGCAATGCCGCAGCAACCTTAGTTGGGCAAAACCTGGGTGCAAAGCAATTGGAAAGAGCTAGGAAAAGTGCTATGCTCACTGCAAAATACAATGCTATTTTCATGAGCTTTGTAATGATTCTCTTCCTATTCTTTTCCGAACCCATTGTTCGATTCTTTACGAAAGATGAGGCCGTTATAAAATATGGGGTTCAGTCATTACAGCTGTTTGGTTCAGGTTATATTTTCTATGGTATTGGAATGGTTATGACACAGGCATTGAATGGTGCAGGCGATACCCGCACACCAACCATTATAAACTTTGTTTGCTTCTGGCTCTTCCAGGTTCCTCTCGCTTACTTCTTAGCAAAGGATTTAGACATGAAGGCCACCGGAGCATTTATTGCAACACCTGTTGCCGAAACTATGATTGCCTTACTGGCATGGTATTATTTCAAAAAAGGCAAATGGATGGAGTTGAAGGTATAGATGCAATTTAAGCTTAGAGTATACTCCATGGGGTCTTTATTTCTAAAATATTAACTTTGTATAACATTCTATTGAATGGATTTTGAATAAAAAGGACCACATAAAATATTGGAAAGAAAGTGCTGCTAAGGATTTAGAAGTAATGAACTACCTTATGAAAGGTGGAAAATATGTACACGCCTTATTCTTTGGGCATCTTTATTTAGAAAAGCTATGTAAAGCACTTTGGGTAGCTAATAATACAGAAAACATTGCCCCAAAATGGCATAATTTGTTAAAACTTTTAAAAGAAGCGAACGTAGACTTAGATGAATCTCAACAGGTTTTTTTACTAAAATTAAATCAATATCAAATAGAAGGGCGATACCCTGAGGATATTAAGAAATTATATAAACTAACGACCAAGGCCCTTGCAAACGAATATATAAAAGAAATTAAAAGCTTAAAAAAATGCTTTCTAGGAAAGATGCGATAACTTATTCCAAAGCATTCTTAAAAGAATGTAACCGCTTACCCGTTAAGATTAACAGGGCTGTATTGTTTGGTTCGACAGCCACATTAAAGATGAACAAGGATTCAGATATTGATATTGCCATATTCTCTGATAGTTTTAGTGATAACATTCTGAAAAATATTGACCTGATAGGGAAAGTAGCAATACGTTTCCCTGAACTCGATGTGCATACTTTTTCGAATAAATCGTATAAGTATAATAGTGCTATCATTGAGGAAATAAAGAAAACAGGTATTTCTTTAATTTAACCCTGGCCTTTGTTTGCTTCTGGCTCTTCCAGGTTCCTCTGGCTTACTTTTTAGCAAAAGGCTTAGATATGAAAGCTACAGGAGCATTTATTGCAACACCCATTGCCGAAACTATGATTGCCTTACTGGCATGGTATTATTTCAGAAAAGGAAAGTGGATGGAGTTAAAGGTGTAATTCCGCCCCTCTAAATCTCCCCCAAGAGGGAGACTTTGAAATACAACTCCCTCTCCTCAAGGGGAGAGGGCTGGGGTGAGGGCAGTTTCAGAAAAGGAAAATGGATGGAGTTGAAGGTATAGTTCGCCCCTCTGTTTCTCCCCAATGTGGGGAGATTAATACCATGACAGGAAAATGTAACGCCTCTCCCGCTTGGGAGAGCCTACCTTGTCGGCAGACAGCGAAGGGTAAGGGCAAACAATAAACAGCCTCTTACCCCGTTTACTCAACCAAAACCACTGTTCCATAACTATACTTTTACAATAGAATCAAAAGACTTACATTTGATACATATAAAATCCACATGAAGAAATTTTCCATTTTAATACTCGTCGTATTCTGCTTTGGAATTACAACTTTGAGGGCACAGTATAATGTCCTGCTCAATTTTAATGGTACGAATGGCCAATGGCCTAATGGGTCATTAACACTTTCGGGGAATGTATTATACGGGATGACTCAGCAAGGAGGTTTGAACAATGATGGATGTATTTTCTCAATTCATACAAATGGCAAAGGATATAAAGACCTCCTAGATTTCAATGTAACAAATGGTGTTAATCCTTTTGGCTCGTTAACTATTTCAGGAGACAAATTATATGGAATGACAACATATATGAGTAATATTTTTTCTATAGATACAAATGGGACTGGATTTAAGAATATAATTAGTTTAAATGGTATCGCTAGCCCATATGGCGCAAATCCTTATGGGGCATTAACGATTTCTGGAGGATTGTTATACGGGATGACACAATTAGGAGGTATATATGATGATGGATGTATTTTCGTTATAGATACTAGTGGTTTTTACCTTGACCTTCATGATTTTAATGATACAATTGGAGAACAGCCGTCTGGTAGTTTGACTCTTTCAGGAACAATTTTATACGGAATGACTCAATTTGGTGGAACTTACAATAATGGTATAATATTCTCTATTAATACGAATGGAACTGGATTTAAAGACTTGCTTGATTTTGATAGCTTAAATGGACAGTACCCTTATGGTTCACTAACGATTGCTGGAAATGTACTTTATGGAATGACATCTACTGGCGGAGCAAATGGCTGGGGAAATATTTTTTCTATTCATACGGATGGAAGCAGTTTTAGGGATCTATTGGATTTTGGTCCTTCAACTGGTGGGGAAGCACCTGAAGGGTCATTAATAATTTCGGGGAAGAATCTATATGGGATCTGTGGGGACGTTTTTTCAATAGACACGAATGGTAGTGACTATAAAGTACTATGTAATTTTGCTGATTCAGGTGCAGTGTCAAATGGGTCATTAACGCTTTCTGGCAACACGTTTTTTGGAATGGCAGAGATTGGAGGAGTAGATGGTGATGGCTTTATTTTTAGTCTTGATTCTACGGGATGTGTGAATGATTATAATCAATCAATATGTATTGTTACAACAGATACTTCCATTAATAAGAATGTAATAATATGGGGAAGAAATGACTCGCCACCAAATGGCTTTTTTAATATTTATGATTCAACTACTACTGGCTGGAATTTAATAGGCTCAGTGTCTGATACTGCATTGAGTGAATACATAGATAATGCCTCCAATCCTAGCACTCAAGCATATAGTTATCGTATTTCCACAGTTGATTCTTGTGGGCAATCAGCATTAAGTCCATTGAATAGTACTATTTATTTACAAGTATTGCAAGAAGCATCAGGGAGAGATAGCCTTTACTGGACACCATATGTCGGCTTTTCAACTCCATACTATTTAATTTATAGAGGGCCGTCATTGAATGCACTTACACTTATTGATTCAGTTTCAGGAAGCGGTGCTCAATACTTTGTAGATACCCTGCCTCCGGCAGGTTCTATTTATCTTGTTGAAGCGATAAATCCATCAGGCGGTTGTACACCTACCAAGCATTTTACTAAATCTTCAAGTGCAAATACATATGCTTCCATTTCAAATGGTGGAGTACCTAAAAAAGTCACAGGTATTGCAAACATTACCTATCCTAAAAACGCAATAACTATAAGTCCAAATCCAAATAATGGAAAGTTTACTATTCAGTCGTTAGTAAATGGCGGGGCTTTGTCAGTTAAAATATATAATGTGTTTGGGCAAGAAGTTTATTCTACCCCTCTACCCCAAACCCCTAAAGGGACTTTAAATGAAATAAATATTAGTGCTCAGCCATCTGGAATTTATTTCTACAGGGTATTTACTGAAACAGGTAATTTGGTTTCAGAAGGGAAGTTTATAAAGGATTAAGTTCCTCCCCTGCCCCCTCCAAAGGGGAGACAATTAACGCTTCTCCCGCTTGGGAGAAGCGGGGTAAGGGCAGCTTCAGGAAGGCCTAAACTTTTAATTCATGATTTTTAATTCTTAATTAGTTTTTTTCTTACCTTTGCACCCCTAATTAAAAAGCCTACACGGCATAGGTATTAAAAATCATCCTGGAAAGCCGTTAACCGGGAACAATCCATGAAGCTGAGACGCATCTCTCTTCAGGACGAACAAAAAATGAGCGAAACAACAGAAGCCCTCGTTGCACCAGCAGCGCCAGTTCAAGAAATTAACTGGGAAACAATCGGAAAAAAGCAAGATAACTACTCTGAAGCGGAACGCAACAGGTTATCAACTGCTTACGAAAAAACATTAACCTCTATCAGCGAACACCAGGTTTTGGAAGGTGTAGTGGTGGATAAGACCAGCAAAGACATAGTTGTGAATATCAACTACAAGTCGGAAGGTGCTATCCCTATCGCTGAATTCAGGTACAACCCCGACCTCGCTATTGGCGATAAGGTTGAGGTTTACGTAGAAAAACAAGAAGATAAGAATGGCCAGTTGGTTCTTTCTCATAAGAAAGCACGCTTTATGCGCGCCTGGGAAAGAGTTAACGAAGCGCTTAACACCAATGAAATTATCAAGGGTTTTGTTAAGTGCCGTACCAAAGGCGGTCTTATTGTTGATGTATTCGGTATGGAAGCTTTCTTACCGGGTTCACAGATCGACGTTAAGCCAGTAAGAGACTACGACGCATATGTAAACAAAACCATGGAATTTAAGGTTGTTAAGATCAACCCTGAATTTAAGAACGTGGTTGTATCGCACAAAGCTCTTATCGAAGCTGAGATCGAACAACAAAAACAAGAAATTATATCGAAACTTGAAAAAGGACAAGTACTCGAAGGAACCGTTAAGAACATTACTTCTTATGGCGTGTTCATCGACCTTGGCGGCGTAGATGGTCTTATCCACATCACCGACCTTTCATGGTTCCGCATTACCCACCCGGAAGAAGTAGTTAAATTGGGTGATAAGATACATGTGGTTATCCTTGATTTCGATAACGAAAAGAAACGTATTCAACTTGGCTTGAAACAGCTTAGCGCACACCCTTGGGATTCACTAAGCGCCGATGTTAAGGTTGGCGACAGAGTGAAAGGCAAGATTGTGGTTGTAGCTGACTATGGTGCATTTATAGAAATTGCTCCGGGTGTAGAAGGCCTTATCCACGTATCTGAAATGTCATGGAGCCAGCACTTACGTACTGCACATGACTTCTTTAAGGTAGGCAGCGAAACCGAAGCCATTATCCTTACCCTGAACAGGGAAGAAAGGAAGATGACCTTAGGCATTAAGCAACTTACTCCTGATCCTTGGGCTAATATTGTAGATAAGTATCCAAGAGGCTCAAAGCACGTGGGTACCGTTCGCAACTTCACCAACTTTGGTGTGTTTGTTGAACTGGAAGAAGGCATCGATGGCCTTATCCATATCTCTGACCTTTCATGGACCAAGAAGATCAAGCATCCTTCTGAATTCACCAAGATTGGCGATAAGATTGATGTAACAGTTCTTGAAGTAAATACCGAAACCCGCAGGTTGAGCTTAGGCCACAAACAACTTGAGGAAAATCCATGGGATACCTTCGAAACTATCTTTACACTTGATTCTATACACAAAGGAACTATTACCCAACTTACCGATAAAGGCGCTACCATTATGCTCCCTTATGGTGTAGAAGGTTTTGCTCCATCTAAGCACCTTATAAAAGAGAACGGGCAACCGGCTAAGGCTGAGGAAATCTTAGATTTCAAAGTGATAGAGTTCAATAAAGACGCTAAGAAGATCATTCTTTCTCACTCCAGGATAAAAGAAGATGCACTTTCCGGTGAAAAAGCGGAAAAAGTTGCAGGCAAAAAAGCCGAAGCAAAAGATGCACAAAGCGCGGTTAAGAAGATCAGGGGATCTATTGAAAAGACCACCCTTGGTGATATTGACCAGCTGGCTAACCTGAAGACAAAGATGGACAAGTCTGAAAGGGACGAAAAAGGCGAATAACTAAGCCTATATCAAATAAAAAAGGGACGACCAAAAATCGTCCCTTTTTTTTACCCCTAACCCAATGCCTGAAATAAAAAAAATATGACTGACCACTTTCGACTAATGACTAATCACTATTTTATATATCTTTGAACCCTTGATGAAGAAAAAGCAATTACTTTCAAGTCAAGACCTTGAGCTAACGCTCGACCGCCTTTGCCACCAGCTTATTGAGAACCACGATACATTTAAGGATACTGTTATTATAGGCCTTCAGCCACGCGGCATATACCTGGCCCGCCGCCTTCACAAGAAAATTTGCAAGCTTACCAAAAACCCGAATATTCAACTGGGTGAGCTGGATGCTACCTTTTACCGCGACGATTACAGAAAAAGGTCGCCGGTTGCACCCAAGGCCATGAATATGAACTTTATTATAGAAGATAAGAACGTAATACTGGTAGACGACGTATTGCACACCGGAAGGACCATACGTGCAGGGCTTGATGCACTGCTGGACTTTGGCAGGCCGCGCAAAGTAGAACTGCTGGTGCTTATAGACCGCCGCTTTAGCCGCCACCTGCCTATACAACCCGATTATGTAGGCAGAAGGGTAGATACTATTGTGTCGCAGAATGTGAAAGCAGATTGGGAAGAAACAGAAGGATCGGACAAGGTTTGGCTTATAATGAATGATGAACGATAAACGATGAACTATGAAAGGACTTTATGAACTTTATAAACTTGTAGCTTGATGAACTCCCTTAGTGTTAAGCACCTTATAGGAATTAAAGATATAACCGCACAGGACATTGAGCTTATTTTTTCTACTGCCGACAATTTCAAATCGATAATTAACCGCCCGATTAAAAAGGTTCCTTCGCTGCGCGATGTAACCATAGCCAACGTATTCTTCGAAAACTCTACCCGCACGCGCATATCCTTCGAACTGGCAGAACGCCGCCTGAGTGCTGATACACTCAACTTCTCAGCCTCTTCTTCCTCGGTAAAAAAAGGCGAGACCCTGATAGATACGGTAAACAACATTCTTGCTATGAAGGTGGATATGATTGTGATGCGCCACCCCAGCCCCGGCGCTTGCAGTTTCCTGGCAAAACATGTAAACTCCATAATAGTAAATGCCGGCGACGGCACACACGAGCACCCTACACAGGCCCTGCTCGATGCCTACTCCATACGCGAGAAGTTGGGAGAAGTAAAAGGTAAAAAAGTAGCCATAGTAGGTGATATATTACACTCAAGGGTTGCACTCTCAAACATCTTCTGCCTGCAAAAGCTAGGTGCCGAAGTGGTGGTATGCGGCCCTCCTACACTTATCCCAAAGCATATTGCTTCACTGGGTGTAAAAGTGGAATACAACCTAATGAAGGCCCTTGAATGGTGCGATGTAGCCAATATGCTCCGCATACAAATGGAAAGGTCAGATATAAAATACTTCCCTTCTCTACGGGAATACAGCATGCAATATGGCCTTAACAAAGAACGCCTTGACTCTCTTAAAAAGCAAATTGTAATAATGCACCCCGGCCCTATAAACCGTGGTGTGGAAATAACCAGCGATGTAGCCGACTCCAAACAATCCATCATCCTCGACCAGGTAGAAAATGGTGTAGCCATTCGCATGGCGGTGCTTTACCTGCTGGCTGCTAAGCAAGAGTAAAAGCCCCTCCTAAATCCTCCCCGATAGGGAGGACTTAATATCATTTTCATATTTTTTATTCTTATCTCCCTTCCCATTGGGGAGGGATGGGATGGGGCCGCATATTTTACTAAATTTGTCTTCTTATTTTTTGACCTATGTTTGACAGT
>DATHOD010000123.1:0-4362 GCA_035485295.1 Bacteroidia bacterium | reverse complement strand
TAAGTGCCTTGCTGAGTTCATTGCTCATCCTGTTAAGGTCAAATAACACACCTACCCTTTTCTTTCTTTCACCTTCATCTTGCGCTTCCAACACCCAAGGTGTTTCTTCCAGCATAAGAGTTTTCAATTCCTGGTTCTTTTCCAAGTTTGATAAGAATGCATCCGTCGAACGATTCTTCCAGCTTTCGAATACTGCCTTAACACGTGGAGAAGAATTCACAATATTGGTTGCAATGCTATTTGAATAGAAACGCTCAAAGGTCTGCTCAGCACATTCGTAAGGATATTCCATAATGTATGGTAGTGCCTGTATAGCATACCATGCAGGGTTTGGAGTAAACTCCAATGTCACTTTATGATTCCTTAAGGTTGTAGAATGGTTATTCTGATTCACCAATTTATCGAATGTAAATACGCGTTTCTGTTTACCTCTTACTGAAAGAGGGACCGATTCTGTAACCAGCATGCTATTGGTAAGTACAGGCATCGTATTTTGTTCTCCATCGCTATAGTTACCTGCCTGTGCTACAACTTTGTATGTAACAGCATCTATACCACTAGGTACAATTAACTGCCATGTAACAACGGTGCTTAAACCTTTCTTAACCGAGAAAGGCTTTTGCAATTGTTGTATACCGAATTGAGATGAAATATCTTTAGAATCTAATGCATCTTGCAAGAATAATTGTGCTGTACCCGATAGGTCCTTATCAGCCAGATTGGTGATCTTAGCCGTATAGCTTATGGTATCGTTCTCGCGCAAAAAGCGTGGAGCATTGGCTGTAATCATTAAATCCTTTTGAGTAACAAGCTGGTTTTGTATATAACCAATCTTCAAATCTTTGGTATGAGCCAGGCCCATCATCTTCCACTTGGTTGTAGCTTCGGGGATAGTGAACTGAATAACTACATTACCACTATCATCTGTCATTAGCTGCGGATAGAAGAATGCCGTTTCATTAAAATTAGTACGGGCTGTAACTTTAGATAGGTCTTGTGACCTTGCATCCTTTTCGTTATCCTTCTCCTTACCTCCTGCATCATTCTTATTATCGCCACCAGTTTTAGTAACAGTAGTCTGCGATTGTGCCACTTGATTTGCAATTGCCGCGGGTGCTGCCGCAGTATTAGCTTCATGCATCGATGCTTTCTTTTCTGACTTATCAGTGGTCCCATCCGCTTCGGTTACTTCACCTGTTGCAGCCGAAACATCATCCTCTTCCATTGCCATTCTTGCACCCCTATATGACCTATAACTATATCCACCACCATAATATTGGTAGTATGAATAATAGTATCCCGGAGAAATAAGCTGGTCGTATGAACGGTATGCTGCACCTGCATATATATTCCAATTTAGTGTACATGACCAGCCTTCAAAGCAACCAAATATTTGCGGATCCCTCCAACTTAATGTGGAGCCATAAGTCGGATAAATATTGAGCAACCAACTGTTGGCTGCGAACTCATCAAGCGAAGCATCGTATAAGGTTGCCATCATTTGTGCAGCAACTCTATTTCCATCTTTATCTTTTATTTTTATTCTCCACACTTCCTTTTGCCCGGGCAGTAATTTATCTCGGAACGATTCGAACTTTAAACTCAGGTCTTTATTTGACCATGGAACGGTTACTAAACCATCGTGGGTATATGCACGGTTATTCTTAATACACACAAAATGTACGGCAAAGCCTCCCCTGTCTGAATCAGCGACAGGTATCTCTATCAAACGCTGCTCGTGGTTCAAAGTGAGCCATTCTTTATGAACTGTTTTATTTTTCCTTTCTATTTCAAAGAGTATGGTAACATTATCGTATGCTGAACCAATCAGGTATTGTGCTTTTTCTCCGGGCTCACAATATTCTTTCACAGCATTATACCAATCGGGCGTATTGAGCGGAATGGTTTTCTCCTTGATTGAATACACAATAAAGTATTTGGTGTCCTTAACATCTTCACCATATTTATCGGTAGTGTGCGCTTCCATTACATAAGTACCAGCTTTCCATGAAGAGAAGCCCGGTATCTTAAAATATTTCTTGTTTGCTGTGTTAAAGCTTTGTTCAACCAGCCTCTCGCCTTTATTCCAACTTGTAATTCCTTCGGCTCTTCCATAAGGTTCGTATGGGAATAACGTATCCCATTGGGCTTTAGTGTAAATAGCTGTATCGGGTGCGCTCCACAACCTGCTATGCAATACCTGTGGCGGTTCTTCAAGTTTATATATTTTTATACTACCACTGCCCGAAACAGTACTTCCTGCCATATTCTCGACAGATATCATAAAGCTATCAGTTGCTGCTTTTTCTACCTGCTGTGGAATTTGCACATCTAGATTGACTGCCGCATAACTTACCTTAACATCTGTCTGACTGCTATGTGTTTCTCCGTTCTCATCAGTAACATCTACCGAAACTGTATAAATAAATGAACTCCTGTATCGCTTGGATACATTAAGGTCAGGCGCTGCGTTAAAGTTTATAACAAAGCCTCCCGTATCGTTCGACATAACTGTTCCGCTAGCAATTTGAGTTGAAGCAGAATTACTAGAGTAATAATCATCCCAGAAATAACCATACCACCAATATGACCATCCGCTACGCCTGGTTATAGAGTATTTTACCGATGCCCCATCAATACTTGCTCCGTTGTATCCCTTTGCCGAGCCGGTAACGGTTACCTTCTCACCTAGCCTGTAATTGCCTTTCACTGTATCCATATTGACATAGAACTTAGGACGTTTGTAGTCCTCTA
This sequence comes from Bacteroidia bacterium, assembly GCA_035485295.1. Classification (GTDB taxonomy): domain Bacteria; phylum Bacteroidota; class Bacteroidia; order JABEUT01; family JABEUT01; genus JABEUT01. The sequence continues at coordinate 1,608 of DATHOD010000123.1, read as the reverse complement.
CATGAATATATACCGTACCATACTCATTCGTAATTCGCATTTGTCCATTCAATAATCCCATAGGTAAAACGAACATGCCACTCACAGCTCCGTATGCATCCGCCTTTAAGTCGAGGCTGGTAACCCTTTGGTAATTCACATCGTAGAGTGTCACATTGGTTGCCCGTCCGGTATCTAAATACGTTTTCTCGCAATCGCTTTCGGTTAATATTCCCTTGAAATAAACTGTTTGTCCCGGGCGATAAATAGCCCTATCGGTATAGAAATAATCGTGCGGATACATGGTTGGCTTGCTATACTCCTGATAGTACAAATAGTTATTGTCCCACTCCCTCAATCTATCGTAATTATAGGCCGTTGTAAAATCTAATCGATAGTTTACATACTTATCCTTTTGCGGATGTACTACAAAGTGCCCGTCATCATTAGTTGTGTATAAAGGCCCCCTTATTGTTTTGTATTTTCGTGCAGTATAATCATACTCATTGGTATACCATACCTGCACACTTACATTCTTCATAGGCTTGCCATCGGTTCTATCCAGCACAGTGTATTCCTTACTACCATCCCTAAGGTCTCGGCTCACATAACTTATATTACTAACCCAGCAAGTATGGTACACAACCTGGTTATTATCGCAGGTGAACTTATCGTTCCCTGATACCATTACCACATAAAAACCCGGAGAAAGCCCAGGCACTTTTACTTCAATCGAATGGTCCTGGTAGTCCTTTTCCTCAGGCAGTTCAATGGTCCATTCCTTGGTTGGTGCTGCAGAAACCCATTCCTTAGGCAGCTTATTGTAATATTCGTACTGATACATATCTGCATACTTTTCAGGATTGAGTTTTACAATACGTACATACACCTTTTTTACGTTTTGAAAAGAAACAGAGGCAAGAGACACTTGATTGGGAATACTGACTTGAGGAACTGAAAAGGCAATATATTTTTCCTTTATCTGTGAAGCGAGGGCATTGCAATTGATAGCCCCGAATGAGTCAGGGAAACGCTTAGTAGTCTCTTCACAAATACCCAGGGCTTTCTTCTTATACCAACGGGTAACATCATTAAATGCACGGTTACTTGCAGAACTTGCGTAATACAAAGAAGCTATCTGGTAATCTACCTCAGTAGAGGCTGGATAAGAAATAAACTTACTCTTTAAGCGCTCCAAAGAATGCATATAAATACTGTCCTTATTATACATTGATGCAACTTGAGCATAGATGTAATCAAGCCTCTCCAAATCAATATCCACCAGGGGTGCTATTTCCTTTTTTGATGAATGAAATTCAATAAGTTTTTGGAAAACCTGTAAAGCGTAAAACTTCAATGAAAGTGTATCTGTTGTTTTAAGGTCAAGCTTCGAGAATTGCTCATAGTCGCCTAAATAAGCTGAGTCAGTAAATGCAAACTGGTCTGCTGGCCTGGTAATATCGGGTTCTTCGCTCTTATAAAAATCGAGTGCACGATGAGCTAGTAAGTCATATAATGTAGGCCTAAGTTCACGGGCATTACCTTTTACAATAATTACATCGAACTTATCGAGCATCATTTTTTGCAGGCTGTCTGCATTTTGTAAGGACGCCTGATAGTTTGTCAATG
>DATHOD010000122.1:0-3526 GCA_035485295.1 Bacteroidia bacterium | reverse complement strand
CGGCGGTGTTCACCTCTTCCCATTCCGAACAGAGAAGTTAAGCCCGCACGTGCAGATGGTACTGCTCAAAAAGCGGGAGAGTATGTTGTTGCCCATTTTTAGAAAGCCTCGATAGAAATATCGGGGCTTTCTTTTTTGTATTAAGTAGGTAAAAAGAATTATACTGATTTGGGGCTGCTCTGCCTCAGCACTCGCCGTAGTTTCCTATACTCGCATCATCTCAACTAACCCGTGCCCACCTTTTACCTATCTTTTGTATAATTGTATTATGGAAACTATAAAGATGCCTCCTCTTAATTTCTCTCACTACGTAGTGAATGCAGAAAAATATATAGACAACCTATTGAACACTATAAGGAAAAAGTTACTCGTAAATAGATGGATGGGAGAAACAGTTACTTATACTGAGGGTGATTTAATATGGGCAATAGAACAAGAAAAACCAGATTTAGGAGGCTTAAATGATAAACTTTCAATTAGGAGAATGCATGAAAAGCTTATAAAAGATGGCTTTGTGGATGAAATGAAACTATCGGAAGAAAGTATTAGAAAGTTAGAGGAAAAAGGTGAAAGAGTTAAAGGAGAGAAGTTTTTCTATCTTACGTATGAAGGTCTGTGTTTTGAAGGTTACCAGAACCGAAAATCCCGCCATATTCGTGAGAATGATAGGGAGAAAACCATAGCCATCGGGCAGTTTTGGTTGACCTTAATACTGGCTTTTGGTTCAATAGGTCTTTTGATATTTGAGGCTTTAAAATACTTTCATATTTATCCTCAATTTTGCCATTAATTTTATAGGAATCTGCTGTATAACCACCATTTACAAACGCCATATTAGTGAGTAAGTAGGTTAGTAAGCTTGACTTACACATGATTTTGTATAGTTATTTTGGCAAGCCAGTTTACCATAGCGAAAGGATTATGTATAACTTGAATAGTTACGTTCAACCCGAAGCACAGCTTAGTGCCAATGGGAGATATTTAGGAAGGATGACCAAAACTTGGTAATGTGCTGATTGTTCCAAAGAAATGTATTGGTCTGCCTGTATTTTTATCCCTATAACCAGCATAAGCAGCAGGCTCTAATACATTCTTAATGTGCATCCTGTTTCTTTTAAAATATTCACTATAAATATCAATATCTTCGTCTTCACCCCAGAATACTGGAGCCAATATGAATATTTCCTCCGAAGATATTGCCTTCTTACTACTAATCTTTCCTTTCAATCTTGTATCTAGAAATGATTTTAGTTTTTCGTCGGACGATTCTACGCGGCCATGTCCCAAATGAATGTTGTAAACTTCAAGTAATATATATGAATTCTGGTCATTCAACCGCAATTTAAAATCGATAGATTTCCCCTTATTTAGCCTTGCTTCAGTTGAGATAAGTGTACATTTCATATTTTTCTTTATTTGATTAACTACCATTATTTCACCAAGATATTCAATGTGCCTACTATCAAGTCGTGTCAAAAAATTCCGTACATTATCTTTTAGTAAACTGATTTCAGATTTTGTAAAATGCATGGCGAGTTCCTGGAATAACTTATCTGCGAAATCTAAATACCCAATTGCCACCAGATTCCCCTTTTCGGATTCTATTATTGCATCAAAAATTGCTGGTGAGACCGGAATACTTTCTTTATCCTCCAGCAGCTTTACTCTCTTCTCAATTTCTTCCGAGTATAATTGATCTATTTTTTTCCAATTTAAGGAAAGTTCATTCTCAATTGTAATAAGTGAAGGAAGATATTTTGTAAGGTTTTCTCGAGCAAGGTTCATACCTTCTTACTTTCTACAAATGTACCGAAATCCATATCTTGTTGCAAGACTCTTGCAGTCCTTGCATAAAAACTAAAATATCCTACCTTTGCTTTTATGTCGGTAATTGTTGAGCATATAACTAAAATGTACGGAGAGCAAAAAGCGCTCGACGATGTTTCATTTAATATCAAAAGTGGAGAAGTAGTAGGCTTCCTGGGGCCAAATGGCGCAGGGAAATCTACCATGATGAAAATAATCACCTGTTTCCTTCCTCAAACTTCCGGAAAGGCCTCTGTATGTGGTTTTGATGTATCGGAGCAATCATTGGAAGTACGTGAGAATGTTGGGTATTTAGCAGAGCATAACCCGCTTTACCTGGACATGTATGTGAAAGAATATCTTTCTTTCATTGCAGGTCTTCACCATATTTCCGATACCAAGAAAAGGATTGAGGAGATGGTTGCCATTACCGGATTAAAGGATGAGCAAAAGAAAAAAATAGGAGCATTATCGAAAGGGTATCGCCAGCGTGTAGGGCTTGCACAGGCCATGATTCATAATCCTAAGGTTTTAATTCTTGATGAGCCGACAAGTGGACTCGATCCTAACCAGTTACAAGAAATTCGCAACCTGATTATACAAATAGGAAAAGAAAAGACTGTAATACTTTCTACACATATTATGCAGGAAGTAGAAGCGGTGTGCGACCGTGTAATGATTATAAACAAGGGTAAAATAGTGGCTGATAAAGCTACCCGTGAATTAAAAACCCTGGAAGGAGGCTATGCGGTTATTACTATAGAATTTGATAAGGAACCTGACTTGGCCCAGCTTAAAAAGATAGATGGTGTGTACACAATCACCGTACTTGGCCCAAAGACTTTAAGCCTGCATGTTACGCTTGAGCGTGATGTGCGTACCGATATATTCAATTATGCCGTCGCTGCAAAGCTTGCGGTACTAACTATTCAGAAGGAAGAAAAGAAGCTGGAAGACGTATTTAAGGACCTTACACAACAACCTGTAAAGTAAGTTTTTGTTACTCCGATTTTATGAATTCTTTAATAATCTGATACTTTCGGCTGGGTATACTTTATTTCCTAGCTTTTTCTTATGTTTGCCCCATAATCTTTATCCTTTTAGAAAATGCGACACGTTTACCGTTTTACCCGCCTATCCCTGGCAATTATTTTTTTTATAGGAATCAACACATCCAGTAAGGCTCAAGTATTTCATACTGTAGCCGGAAATGGAACTACTGGCTACAGTGGAGATACCGGGCCAGCCTTATCTGCTGAGTTAAATAGCCCGGAAGGGGTGGCAGTAGATAAATCGGGTAACGTTTTTGTTGCCGATTATGGTAATAACGTAATTAGAAAGATAGCAGCAGGAACCGGTATTGTAACTACGGTTGCAGGTACAGGAATTGGCGGTTATTATGGTGATGGAGGTGCAGCTACTTCAGCAGAACTGTATTACCCATCAGGAATAGCAATAGATAAAACAGGCAATTTATATATTGCGGATACCTATAATCAACGTATTCGAAAAGTAGCTACAGGTACAGGTATTATTACAACTGTTGCAGGCTTAGGCAGCCAAGGTTACAGTAATGATGGTGGCGCTGCTACATCAGCAGAGTTAAACTATCCAATTGCAGTTGCCGTGGATACTATCACAGGAATATTTTATATATCTGATCAAAATAATTATAGAGTACGTAAAGTAAGTGCTGGTATTATTACTACTGTAGCAGGGA
>DATHOD010000121.1:0-30856 GCA_035485295.1 Bacteroidia bacterium | reverse complement strand
GGTAATAGTAGAAGAGGGTGTAAAGCCTACTCCGTTATTTACTCCTCCGCTCCAGGCATAAGAGCTGCCTCCTGTGCCTATCAGTGCTACCGATGAGCCCTGGCATAGGTTAGCTGATGGAAAGGCATTGCCTTTAATGTTTGGAAGGCTGTTTATAGTAATACCCAGTGTGGTGCTGTTAGAGCATCCAAAGGCATCGGTACCGGTTACGGTATAGGTGCCTGAGCTGGCGGGTATAAAAGGTACAGAATTGGTTACTCCTGAACTCCAGCTATAGGATACTCCTCCGTTACCATCCAGGGTTACTGAACTGCCCTGGCACACTGAACCTGATGGGGAGGCTGATGCTGATATGATAGGTAGGTTGCGGACAAATACATTGGCCTGGTTAGTACCTGTACATCCATTGGCATCGGTACCCGTTACATAATATACGGCTGAATACGATGGGGTAAAGCCGACTCCATTGGTTATGCCTCCGCTCCAGTTGTAGCTCACTGCTCCACTACCTGTCAACGTAACAGCACTGCCTTTACATACACTGTCATTCAATGGTAATGATGATACCGTTACCGTTGGTGATGGGTTGACGGTAATCGTTAGACTGTCCAGATCAGAACATCCGGAAGAGTCATTACCGGAGAGATAATAACGTACAGAAGAATCTGCTGTAAAAGTTACTGTGGGAGTATAGTAATTATTGGCAGTTCCCATTTCCGACCAGGAGAAGGACCCACCAGACCCTACCTCGTAAATTGTTACTGAACTACCCTGACATACCTTGTTTGAAGGGAAAACATTTGCCTTTAAACTACGTGAATAAACATAAACGGTTATTGTAGTATCCGCTCTGCAACCACCATTATCAGCTATTACAGTATAAGTTGTAGTAACACTTGGTGAAACATAAATATCGCTGCCATATCCAGAGAAGGTAGTATCTCCGGTGCTCCAGTAAAAATTATCAGTGCCGGAAGATGGGGCCTTAGGTTTTATTTTACCAATAGAATAATCAGATACATTAATATCAACCATAGTGCCCGGGCAGCCAGGTCCATTTTCAGGATTATAAGGAACAAGATATGGAGGGTTATAAAGATTTGGATAGATATCTTGGCTGACAACATAACCTCCATTTATAGCACAATTAAAACTTATTGAATAAGAAGTATTCAGGGTTAAATGGAGGGTATCGGTTGTTACGCCCGAAAAAGTCCCATTATTCGTAAGTGGTTGATATCCCGAGCCTGAATCCACCATCCACTGATATGTATTACCGGTACCTGTGGCTGTAACAAAATATGTTCCGGGAATTCCATAACAGAGCACAGCATTTGATGCTGATTGTGAAGTTATATTCGGACCGGAAAAGCTTATTTCACGAATCTTATAATCATTGTAATCACTAAAAATAATATCACCTTCCACGTCAAGCGCTATACCGGTAGGATTATTCATGCTTGCAGTAGATGCCATTACATGATTTCCATAATAATATGCAGACCCGCTTCCTGAAAAGGTTACAGTTGAGTCAGAAGAGGCATAGATTTTACGTATAACACTGTTGCTCATATCTGTAATATACAGATTGCCAATGCTATCAACAGAAAGGTTTGTAGGAGAATTGAATTCAGATGCTACACCGTCTATATATCCCGCATTCCCGTCTCCACCAATAGTTGTTATAATATTCGTAACCCCATCTATCCTGCGAATTCGATTATTGCTCTGGTCAGCAATGAAAATATTGTTCGATTTGTCTATTGCAATGCCGCAAGGGGCAATAAATTCAGCAGTATCAGCCTTCCCGCTATCACCGTAAAAGTTTTGAATGCCATTACCGGCTATAGTTGTAATAATTCCAGTAGTTTTATCTATCTTTTGAACTGTAGCATTAACAGCATCAACAAAGTATAAATTACCTGCTGCATCGAATGTCATTTGGTAAGGCCTGTTTATCTCTGCTGATGTAGCTAGTCCGCCATTACCTGAATATCCGGCGGTTCCGTTACCAGCATAGGTTGTTATTATACCTGTTATACCATCTACTCGCCTTATGCGGTTATTGCCCTGATCAGCAATAAATATATTGCCGGAATTATCAACTGCTATGCCTGTAGGGCTATTTATTTCGGCTAAGGTTGCAGGCCCGGTATCACCTGAATAGCCACCAGAGCCACTTTGGTATACACCCACAATTGTATTTATTATACCACTGCTCTTTGTAATCTTACGCACAAGGCTATTGCCATATTCAGCAATATAAATATTGCCAGAACCATCGACGGCTACTGCCTGGCCGCCGCCTATTTCAGCCGTATCAGCTTTTCCTCCATCGCCATAATAACCAAAGTTGCCATTACCGGCAACGTCAAATATTACCTGGGCCCTAATGGCTGGAGAAATTGCCAGGCATAAAAGCGCTAGAAATGAAAAACGAAAAACAGAGTAATAATACTTCATGATGAGTTTGATAAAAGATAAAGGGCAAATCTATGAAAAAGAAACTAAAACGAGAAAGCCCTTTTGAAGACTAACAAAAAGTTCAAAATGTGTTAAAAATCCCATCAAATGGGTATAACATGAAACTAACTAATAATCAAGCAATAAATCTAAATGTTACATTTGAAATACTAAACCTGATAGCTATGACCATTGCTGAGTATTTAAATGCACAAGAGCCGGAACGTAAGAAACTTCTGACCAATATTCATAAAATAATTTTGGAGACTAACAGTAGGGTTAAGCCCAGAATTGGCGAGATGATGGGGAAAGAAATGATCATGTATGAAATAGATGGAGCGTTCACGTATGCTTTAGCAAGTGTAAAGTCACATATGAGCCTTCATAACATAATTATGTATGGGCATGCGCCTCTTTATTCCAAGTACTCAGAATTATTTTCAAAAGCAAAATTTCAAAAGGGTTGTATAAACTTTAAAAATGAAGAACAAATGCCATTAGATATTGTAAAACAATTCATGGCAGATAGCGCAAAGGCTATACCAAAGTATTTAGAAATGTACAAGGCTAGAATGGAAAAGAGGAGATAGAAATCTACCTCCTCTTTTCAAATAATGTTTATACAAGAGTTATTTTTGCACTACCAATCGTTTGCTAACTAAACCTTTCGGGCTTTTTAATTGCATAATGTATAAGCCATTCGGAATGCCGCTTACATTTACTGCGATAGTCTTATGTTGAGCTACTTCTGTTAAAGTTTCAGTGTAGATTGATCTGCCAAGTATATCGTAAATAGATAAGGTGCAATTACCAATAGCTGATTGTCCGTTATCCATGGTAATGGTAAATTGTCCATTGCCCGGGTTTGGGTACACATTCATATCAATAGAAGTACTAAGTTCATTTATTCCCAATGGGGCAGATATTTTTCGTATCCTGTTATTACCATAATCGCCAATATATACTTCTCCAGAGGCATCCTTAATTACACCAGAAGGCGTGTGAATAGCAGCTGAAGTTGCAGGGCCTCCATCTCCTGAGAAACCAGCAGTACCATCACCGGCAATTGTATAAATTACACCATTAGATTTATTAACTCTGCGAATACGGTTATTACCAGCATCAGCAATGTATACATTTCCTGAATCATCTACAGAAACTGCTCCTACCGCAGCTAGTTCAGCAGATGTGGCTGGACCACCATCTCCTGAAAAACCACTTGTACCATTGCCCGCAATTGTATTAATATTTTTGGTGGATTTGGAAATCTCACGTATACGGAAGTTATTGTTATCTGCAATATATAAATTGCCTGAAGCATCTAAGGCAACACTTGTTGGGTAATAGAGTTCTGCGGAAGTTGCAATACCTCCATCGCCAGAGAAGCCTGCAGTACCATTACCAGCTATAGTTGCAATAAAACCCCCAACAACTGCACGAATGCGACTATTATTGAAATCAGCTATATAAAGTGTATCACCCGTCGTAGTTACTGCTACCCCTTTTGGCTCATTTAGTTCAGCTGAGGTAGCAGAACCGAAATCTCCGCTATAACCTTGAGTACCATTACCTGCTATAGTGGTTATAATACCGGTAGATTTAGTTACCTTACGAATAACTGTATTACCCCAATCGGCTATATATAGATTTCCTGCACCATCTAAAGCAACTGCTGTTGGGTTATTAAGTTCTGCTAAGGTTGCGGCCGCTCCATCGCCAGAGTATCCTGCATTGGCAACGCCTCCAATTCCCGCCACGGTAGTAATAATACCTGAAGAAATGTTTATCATTCGCACACAACTATTGTTGAAGTCTGCTACGTAAATATTTCCCGAAGCATCTGATGCAATGCCTGCCGGGGCAGATAACTTGGCAGAAGTAGCCGCTCCACCATCACCACTAAAGCCACTTATTCCTATTCCAGCTATAGTGTTAATATTCTGAGATTGGGAAAAGCCGAAAGCGAAAAGTGAGAAACCGGCAAGAATAAATTTCTTAGTCAAAAGTAAATTTTGTTTCATGTTAGTGGATAATTAGTTATTAATCAAATATACAAATAAATCCATGCCAATGACTAGCTTTTAACTATTCAACCTTTGAAGTGCCTTCCTGAATTGTTGTTCGATCAGTTCTATGCCTGGGTTATCAATACTGCCAATATGTGTATGCTTCAATTTTGAAGGAGTTTTAAATTTTCCTTGCTGTATTTCCAATCCAATCTTCTTATAAGCATCCCTGAATGATACTCCCTTTTTTACATGTTCGTTCACTGCATCAACACTATATAAATAGGCATATCTAGAATCGCCCAGAATATTTTTATTTACCTTCATTTGAGGTAATGCAAAGGCGAGTATCTGCAGACAATCTTTCAATTGCTGAATAGCCGGAAACAATACTTCTTTAGTCAATTGCATATCCCTATGATAACCACTGGGCAGGTTATTTGTAAGTAGTGTAAGCTGGTTTGGAATGCCTTGAATAACATTGCACTTCCCTCTTACCAACTCAAATACATCTGGGTTCTTCTTGTGAGGCATAATGCTGCTGCCTGTGGTTAATTCCTCGGGGAAAGAAATGAACCCAAAGTTTTGAGACATATAAAGACAAACATCATAAGCGAACTTCGAGAGAGTATGTGCTATAGAAGCAAGTGCTATTGAAACAGCTTTTTCAGATTTACCTCTAGTCATTTGAGCATAAACTGAACTGACATTCATTTGATCGAAGCCCAATATCTCAGTTGTATATTGCCTATCGATGGGAAAGGAAGATCCATATCCCGCTGCACTACCTAAAGGGTTTTTATTGCAAATAGCGTATGCAGCAATAAGCAATTCCATATCATCGCAAAGGCTTTCAGCATAAGCGCTCAGCCATAAACCAAATGATGATGGCATAGCAATTTGCAAGTGTGTATAACCGGGCAGCAATACATTTTTATGCTGTTTGCTTTGTTGAATCAGAACTGCAAAAAGCTCTCCTACCTGATTAGCTATAACTGTTAGTTCATTTCTTAAATAGAGCTTCATGGCAGTCAATACCTGATCATTTCTCGACCTGCCAAGATGGATCTTCTTACCGGCTTCTCCTGCCATTTTGGTCAGTTGCATTTCTATTTGCGAATGAACATCTTCAACCCCTTCTTCAATTTTAAATTTACCCTTCTCTATTTGTTTTTCAATTGCATCTAGCCCTGCAAGCAGTTTCTTTAAATCATCCTTGCTTATCAGTTTTACTTTTTCCAGCATTTGCGCATGAGCCCTTGATGCAATAAGATCATGTTCTGCAAGTAACAGGTCAAACTCCTTATCCTTACCAACAGTGAATTGCTCTACAAGCTTATTCACTTCAATATCTTTTTGCCATAATTTCTTGCTCATGCGGTAAGTAGTTTGGTAAGCATGTTAATGTATAGGTCAATTCCATTTTCAATTTCTTCTATATAGATAAACTCATCAGCTATATGTGAACGAGCAGAATCTCCCGGGCCAATTTTCAGGCTTGGGAATGGCATCAATGCCCTGTCAGATATTGTAGGTGACCCAAAGACTCTTAATCTTTGGTGCTTTCCCGCTTTTACAATAGGGTGCTCTTCTGCAATAAAAGATGACTTCAATCTAAGCGATCTTGCTTTCACAGCTGATTTTACATGACCTGCAATTATTTCAAGTATCTCCTCATTGGTATAACATTCATTCACTCTTACATCAACAGTATATGTGCAGGTATCTGGTACAACATTATGCTGAGTACCTCCATTTATTATGGTAACACTCATTTTTACGGGACCTAGTAATGCAGATACCTTTGGAAATTGAAATGTGTTAAACCATTCTATATCTTTCATTGCCAAATAAATGGCATTCACTCCTTCTTCCCTCGCTGCATGACCCGATTTTCCATGTGCCACACAATCCAACACCATCAAACCTTTTTCTGCAATAGCTAATTGCATTTGCGTAGGCTCACCTACTATTGCAAAGTCAATTTTACCCAATAAAGGAAGTAATGCTTCAATACCATTCTTGCCTGATATTTCTTCTTCAGATGTAGCTGCAAAAATCAAGTTATATGCAATAGGCTTATCATAAAAATACAAGAAGGTTGCCAGTAAACTTACCAGTGCCCCACCTGCATCATTGCTTCCTAAGCCATATAGTTTACCATCTTCAATTGTAGCTTTAAAAGGATCCTTTGTATAACCCTGGTTAGGTTTAACAGTGTCGTGATGTGAATTGAGTAAGATGGTAGGCTTAGCAGAATCAAAGTGTTTATTTGTTGCCCAAACATTATTTAAATGCCTTTTTACTGAAACTCCATTGTTCTTCAATAAGGACTCAATAGCATCTGCAGTTTTATCTTCCTCCTTGCTGAATGAAGGAATAGAAATAAGCCTTTGTAATAATTCTATTATCTCTTTATTCTTCATTACAGGCTTAATAGTGTTCCGGTTTTATGTTCAGAGGTTGTTAACTCTTCTATATACAAGGCATTGCCAATTAATACTTTATCAACTCCGCTTCTTAATGCCTCCCAAGCATTATCTAATTTAGGTATCATGCCTTTTGAAATAATGCCTTCACTTTTCAAGTTCAGGTATTCTGCCGGAGTAATATGTTCAATTAGCGAAGAATTATCGTTAGGGTCTTTCAACACTCCATCTTTCTCGAAACAGTAAATAAGCCTAACAGAATATAATTGACTTAGTGCTTGTGCTATAGAAGATGCAATGGTATCGGCATTGGTATTAAGCAACTGGCCCTTGGCATCGGCAGTAAGAGGTGCCACAACCGGACAAATATCTTGTTCCAGTATTTTTTGCCATTCAGTGGACGAAATTTTATCTAATAAAATATCTCCCACAAATCCATAATCAATATTCCCTTTTTCTCTTTTTTTGGCAGGGAGAAGATTCATATTCGCTCCACAAATACCCGTGGCTTCTGTGCCAAATGCGTTCAATTCAGTAGTAATAGTTTTGTTTATGCCACTGTAAACCATCACTACTACCTTCAACGTTTCAGCATCTGTAATACGTTTTCCATCTACCATCTTTGCTTCAATCCCCAGCATATTGCTTAAGTCGGTAGCCAGCTTACCACCACCATGCACAAGTATTTTATGCCCTTTAATTGAATGGAACTTCTTTAAAAATGAAAATAAGTTCTCCTCGCTATCAATAACGTTTCCTCCAACTTTAACAATTATCAGTTCTTTCTTAAGCATGTTGTAATTCCTTCTTGGTTTCTAAAATCCTTTTCAATACTACTGTTGCAGAATAAAGCCTGTTCTCGGCCTGTAAAGGAATAAGGCTTCTTTTTCCATCAAGCAATTCATCAGGCAATTCAACATTTCTCCTTACAGGAAGGCAATGCATTATATAACCATTGTTAGTTGCTTTCATTTTTTGTTCACTTAATAACCAATCCTTTTTTACTTCAGGTATTTGACCATAGGGTTCATAAGGTGACCAATTCTTCACATAGACAAAATCAGCACCCTCCAGTGCTTTTTCCTGCTCGTGTTCTATCTTCACTCCTTTGGTAAATGCAGGAGCAAGCTCGTATCCTTTGGGGTGTGTAATGGTGAAATCCACATCCAGCTTTTGCATCCATTCACTAAAGGAATTTGAAACTGCTTGTGGCAATGCCTTCACATGCGGCGCCCATGAGAGAACTACCTTTGGCTTTACTGGCTTATTCCAGGTTTCAAAAATGCTAATGCTATCTGCCAGGCTTTGTAATGGGTGCAGGGTTGCAGATTCAAGACTTATGACAGGAACAGTAGAATATTTGAGAAGCTGTTTTAATACATGTTCGCTATAGTCTGCTTCTCTGTCGGTAAGTGTGGGGAAGCAACGCATGCCAATCACATCGCAATAGGTGCTTAATACCATTGCCGCGTCTTTTATATGTTCAGTCTTATTGGTATTCATAATAGCGCCATCACTCCATTCAAGCGCCCAGCCTTCTTTGTCCATATTCATCACAATGGCATTCATTCCCAATAACTGAGCTGCTTTCTGGGAGCTTAATCTTGTCCGTAAACTTGGGTTTAAGAATATCAATCCCAATGTTTTGTTCTTACCCAATGCATTATGTGCCCATGGGTTCTTCTTTAATTCAATAGCTTCTTTTATAAGCCCAATGGGATCGGCTACATCATTTACCGATGTGAAATTTTTCATTGTGTGATGCTTTGTAAATGTGGTTTAAGGGCAAGTGTAAATCCTTGTAAAAAATGATCTGCCTCTGCTTTGGTTATATTCAGTGGAGGCAATAACCTGATTGTATTTTTATTCGAAGCTGAGCCCGTAAATATGTTGTGTTTAAATACCAAATCATTCCTTACCTGTGCAGAATTAAAATGCAATTCAACACCTATCATAAGGCCTTTACCTCTTACTTCTTTGACACCTTCAATGGTCTTTAATTTCTCAATAATGTAATCTCCTACTTGTTGGCTATTTGCAATTAGCTGCTCGTTTTTAATCACGTCTAGTACTGCAATGGCAGCAGCACAGGCCAGATAATTACCTCCAAATGTTGTGCCTAGTAAACCATGTTTTGGTTTAATATTTGGGTGAATAATTACGCCTGCAACAGGGAATCCATTGCCCATTCCTTTCGCTATGGTAATAATATCTGGTTGTATGTTGGCGTGCTGGTGTGCAAAGAATTTCCCACTTCTTCCATAGCCCGATTGGACTTCATCTAATATCATTATTGTTCCTGTCTCAGTACACTTTAGTCTGATGAGTTTTAAGAATTCACTCGACGGAGTTTGTATGCCCGCAACCCCTTGTATGCCTTCTATTATTACAGCACAAACGTCTTTATTTATTGCTTGCAGGAATGCTTGTTCATCATTCAATGGCAGGAAAACAATGTCATGTTCGCTATTCACCGGAGCCTGTATAGATGCATCGTTTGTAGCTGCAACTGCCAAAGATGTTCTGCCATGAAAGCTCTTTTCAAAAGCTATTACTTTCTTTCTGCCATTGTGAAATGATGCAAGTTTAAGTGCGTTCTCATTTGCTTCTGCACCTGAGTTGCAGAGGAATAAAGCGTAATCATTATAACCACTAAGCTCTCCTAACTTCTGTGCTAATTCTTCCTGTTGTTTTATCTTAACCGAGTTGGAATAGAACGCAATTTTTTCCAATTGTTCTTTTAACAGTTGCACATAATGCGGATGACTATGGCCTATTGAAATTACTGCATGGCCGCCGTAAAAGTCAAGATAGTTTTTGCCTTCCTTATCCCATATCCAGCAGCCTTGTGCTTTAACAGGTTCAATATCAAATAAAGGATAAACGTCGAATAATTTCATGATTAAAATGCTGAGGGTTTAAGTTTTAATCCTGTTGTTTCATCCAGTTCGAACATCAGGTTCATATTCTGAACTGCTTGTCCAGCTGCACCTTTCAAGAGGTTATCAATAGTGCTTACTATTACAAGTCTCCCATCTGATTGCTTGATTTGCAAAAAGCAATTGTTCGTATTTACTACCTGCTTTACATCTACTTCAAAAGGAGCAATATGTACAAATGGATGCTCTTTGTAAAAGCCAGTATATAGATCTACAGCTTGCTTTTCAGTAAAGTCAGACTCCAAATAAATAGTTGCTAATATGCCTCTTGTAAATGAACCCTTATATGGAACAAAATGAATATCAGGAGCGATGTTGGGCTGCAATTGATGAATGGTTTGGTCAATCTCTTTTAGATGCTGGTGCTCAAATATTTTATAAGGGCTAAGATTGTTCTGTCTCCACGAGAAATGGGTTGATTCACTTAAGGATTGACCAGCTCCTGTAGAGCCTGTAGTAGCTGATATATGTATATCAGTAAAGATCTTTTTGTGGGCAGCGAGTGGTAATATTCCCAATTGAATGCAGGTAGCGAAGCAACCGGGATTAGCAATATTATTAGCTTTTTGAATTAGCGCTTTGTTCAATTCCGGTAAGCCATAGACAAAGTTCTTTTTTTCAAAAGAGGAATTTTCCTTATGCCTGAAATCCTGGCTCAGGTCAATTATTTTAGTGGAGTTCGGTATCTTATTCTCTTCCAGAAACTTTCTCGATTCACCATGCCCCATGCAGAGAAAAAGAACATCTGCAGTGCCTTTAATTTTGCCAGTAAATCTCAAATCAGTTATACCCAAACAATCATGATGAATGGAAGTTATGGGCTTTCCTGCCTGGCTCTTACTGTGCACAAAAGCTATATCTACCATAGGGTGTAGCAGTAATAACCTGAGCATTTCACCGCCCGTGTAACCGGCACCACCAATTATTCCTGCCTTTATTTTAGTCTTCATGGCCGCTCTCAATTTTCAAGTTATTTACCTGGTAATATATGGCCGCCTGATTACCAAATATCTTGGTGAAGCCTTTTACATCATCACCTGTCCAGGCATTATTCATTTCACCATAGCTGCCATATTTGGCCGACATCAGATCATGTACAGATTCAATACCCTCTACCATATACCTATGCGCTGAAAGAGCAATATGTACTTTCCCTGTAACAAACTGCTGAGTGCTTTGCAGGAAAGCCTCAATGTTTCTCATAGTAGGATCAAGGAACTGGCCTTCGTGCAACCAGTTGCCATACCATGTAGCAAGACTATCTTTCCAATACGTTTGCCATTTGGTAAGCACATGCTTCTCTAATGCATGATGGGCTTTAATGATAAGTACAGGTGCTGCAGCTTCAAAACCAACCCTGCCTTTAATGCCAATAATGGTATCGCCTACATGTATATCCCTGCCAATGCCATAAGGTGCTGCTATTTCATTTAATTTCTGAATAGCATCAACAGAGTGCTTGAAGGTTTTATCGTTTATTCCTTTCAATTCTCCTTGTTCAAATACCAGTGTTATTTTCTCCGTTTTATCGGCTAATACTTTGGTTGGCCATGCATCTTCTGGCAAGGGTAGGTTAGAGGTCAGAGTTTCTTTGCCCCCTACCGATGTTCCCCAAATGCCTTTATTAATGCTATACTTGGCTTTTTCAAAATCCATTTGTACCCCGTGCTTCTTCAAATAATCAATCTCCTCCTGCCTCGATAGTTTCAAATCTCTGATAGGAGTTATGATTTCAACTCCGGGTAAAAGGATATTAAATATCATATCAAACCTTACCTGATCATTACCCGCCCCTGTACTGCCATGTGCTATAGACCCTGCTCCAAGCTTCTTGGCATATTCAGCGGTTGCTACTGCCTGGCTAACTCTTTCGGCACTTACTGAAAGCGGATAGGTATTGTTCTTCAATACATTGGCAAAGATGAGATACTTCAATATTTTTTCGTAATAATCTTTGGTAACATCAACGCATTTGTATGAAGCTACTCCTAATGCGTTAGCATGCTTCTCAAGCCTCTTTATATCATCCGCTGAAAAGCCACCTGTGTTAATAGTTATGGCATGAACCTCCATGCCTTTTTCTTGCAGGTGAACGGCGCAGAAGGATGTGTCAAGGCCTCCGCTGAATGCTAATACTACTTTATTGTTTTTCATGAAGGTTAACTTTACCGGGTTTTAAGAATTCAAGAAACACACTTTGCTTTATCCTGTTTAGCCTCTCCCAAATTTTAGACTTTTTATTGAAATCATATTTCTTATCAGCATCTTCCGGTGTCTCCTTCTTTTGTTTGGCATCATATAGCATTGCAGTGCATAGGCAATTCTTCCTGTCTTTGCTCATCAGTATCTCATAGTTCACACAGCTTTTACAGCCCTTCCAAAACTCATCGTCTTGCGTGAGTTCTGAATACGTTACAGGCTCATATCCTAATTCAGAGTTTATCTTCATCACCGCCAGACCAGTAGTGAGTCCAAATATTTTAGCTTCAGGATATTTTTCCCTTGAAAGAGAAAATATCTTTTGCTTGATTAGCTTAGCCAAGCCACTCTTCCTGAAATTGGGTGATACTATCAAACCTGAATTGGCAACATATTTACCATGTTCCCAAGATTCAATGTAACAAAAACCAGCCCACTCACCAGTACGGGTTTGGGCTACTACAGCTTTGCCTTCCAGCATTTTTTGTGTAAGGTAATCGGGTGTTCTTTTAGCAATACCGGTACCACGTGCCTTGGCCGAAGACTCCATTTCGGCACAAATAATTTCTGCAAAATGTGCGTGTTGCACACCTGCAACTTCAACAATAAAATCGTTTATCATCAACGAAAAAATAAAACAGTATTTTTAATTGGAAATATATAATCCGCCGGTGGCGGCAATCAGAGAGAGGGGCTTTATAAAGCTAAAGCCCTATCAACGTCGGATACAGAAAACCGGTCGGTAGGTGAGCGATAGCCACCAATTCTCGTTAAATGCATTATTTACCCGTAAGGGCTTAAATGCACCACAAGCGTTCAGGATAATTTGAAAGAAGTTTACCTTCATTCTCCGGTTTCTGTTGTTAATAGTTAGGCCTGATTCAGTTTTACGAGTGCAAAGATTGGAAAAAATAAAATACGAGAGGCAATTTTTTTCACAGTGTTCAAATTTGTAAAATAGGGGTAACCTTACCAGAGTAAATAAAAATTACTTTTGTCATACCATGAATGTATTTAAAAAGGGCGATAAAAAAGTAATGAATGCCTGGGCTATGTATGACTGGGCGAACTCAGTCTACCACCTGGTAATTACATCAACTCTGTTTCCTATTTACTATACCGCTGTTACTGGTGGCAGTGGGGCCAAGGTAAATTTCCTGGGCTTTTCTTTTCTCTCCGATGCTCTATATACCTACGCTCTCTCATTTGCCTTTTTAGTAATCGCTGCTGTTGCTCCATTACTTTCCGGCATAGCAGATTATACCGGCAACAAAAAAATATTCATGAAGTTCTTCTGTTACATGGGCGCATTGTCTTGCAGTGGCATGTATTTCTTCACTTCTTCCAATTTATGGTTGGGAATTGTATTGGTAATATTTGCATGCATAGGATATGCGGGTAGCATAGTTTTTTATAATGCCTACCTACCTGAAATAGTAGAACCAGCAGACCAGAACAGGTTAAGCGCAAAGGGCTTTTCTTTAGGGTATATAGGTAGCTCCATATTACTAATACTTAACCTTGTCATGGTTCAATTAAATGCATGGACTGGCCTTACAGGTGATGCAGCAGTTGCAATGGCAACGAGGTGGTCCTTCGTTACAGTAGGTGTGTGGTGGATAGTATTTGCACAAATTACTTTCAGAAGAGTGCCTACAAACCCTTATGGTGAAGTGAAGAGAGGCGAGAAACATAACATTTGGAAAGGCTATCAGGAATTGTTAAAAGTGTGGAGATTATTAAAAGGCACCAAGCCCTTACGCAGATTTCTTATTGCTTTCTTCGTGTACAATACTGGTGTGAGGACGATTATGCTTGTAGCTAGTCTTTTTGGCTCCGATGAATTGAAAATGAAAGAAGGCCAGCTCATACCAACTATACTCATCATTCAGTTTGTGGCGGTAGGCGGAGCTTACCTATTCTCATACATAGCTAAAAAGAAGAGTGATATATTTATGCTGAAGGTTGCCATATTTGTTTGGGTAGGGGTAT
This sequence comes from Bacteroidia bacterium, assembly GCA_035485295.1. Classification (GTDB taxonomy): domain Bacteria; phylum Bacteroidota; class Bacteroidia; order JABEUT01; family JABEUT01; genus JABEUT01. The sequence goes on along the minus strand of DATHOD010000121.1, from coordinate 16,828 downwards.
GTATTGGTGCATACTGTACGTATACTGCAAATCAGTTTTATGCCCTTGCCTTTTTTGTTGGATTAGTTATGGGTGGGATACAAGCACTCTCACGTTCTACTTATTCTAAAATGCTGCCACCTGAAACGCAAGACCATGCATCATTCTTTAGTTTTTACGATGTGTGCGAAAATGTAGGTAGCGTATTAGGGCTCTTCCTTTATGGCTGGGTTTATGACTTTACAGGCAGTATGCGCAACTCTATTATATTCCTTCTCTCCTTATTCGTACTCGGATTTATATTCCTGAATAGAGTACCTAAAGCGAAGCCACAATCCACCCTTTCCAACTAGGAAGGGAAATAAATTTCCCCCTAATGGGGGGATGAAGGGGGGCCACCAAACCCCTGTTCCTGCCAGATATAGCTTCTTGTTTTAAGGCTAAAAAGAGCCATTTTCCCATTCATTTCCACTTCGTATATATTGCCATAAGGCTGAATGCTGTTCAGCTGACAAGGGATTATATAGGTTCCTGTTTTATCAATTAGTCCTGTATGCTGACCTTGTATAACTTCTGCTATTTCATTACTGAAATCGGTTACTGCATCATATTGTAAGTCAATTGCAATCTTGCCTTTTCTGTCAATAAAACCTGTTTGTCCTTTTTGCGAAACTCGTGCAAGGCTATCACTAAATCCGGCTGCATAATCGAACTTGTTATGAATAACCACATCGCCTTTCAAATTTATATATCCCCATTTCTTGTCAACTAATACTGGTGCCAGCCCCTCTTTAAATGGAAGTATATCATCGTATTCAGGATGTATAAACATTTTACCTGCGGTATTTATGAATCCTCTTTTTTTGTGAACCTGCACTTTCGCCAAGCCATTATTAAATGCTCCACCAGTAAGCAGATCAGCAGAGTATTCATATTTTATTGGAACTACTAATTTACCCTGCCTATTCACATATCCGACCTTATTATCCTGCACTACCATTGCAAGACTATCCATAGTAAAGTCACCGATATTATCGTATTCGCAATCTAAAATAGTATCGCCTTTGGTGTCAATTAATCCGAATTTAGAACCTGATTTTACTTTGGCTAATCCATTAGTGAACTTGCTAACCCATTCATACTTGCAGGGGATTACTATTGCCCCCGCAATATTTATGAACCCATATTTCCCATCAGCATTTTGTATATAAGCAAGCCCTTCTGAAAAATCTCCTGCTGATTGATATTGGGGTGGTATTACTTCTTCTCCCAACCTACTTAGGTAGCCATACTTCTTGTTCTTTTCTATTAAGGCCATTCCATCCGAGAAAGTTGATATTTCCTGGTAATCGAATGGCACAATAACCTGTCCGAGTGTAGTTATCATTCCGTACATTCCATTCTTTTTCACAACTGAAACAGTCTTTTTGAAATGGTCGGCTTCATCATAGATACAAGGGATGATCAACTCCCCACGTTTATTAATGAATCCAATCTTATCATTCATAGCAACTGCCACAAGGCCATCGAAGAAATTACTATCGGCCCATTCGTATTTGAATGCTATGCGCACCTTTCCAAGGCTATCAACATAGCCCCATTGGGTTCCACTACGGACCGGGTAGAAATGTATTTTGGCCAGAACAAGATCTGTATCGGCGTGCTGTGTATAGGGGTAATCCGAAAAATCCTTGTGGAAGCGCGAGAAGGTTTCCGGCTTACCATCCATAGTATAAAGTGAATAGAGCTTATGCCACGCTGTAGGCACATTATGATTGGTTGGAAACCCCTTTATAAAACCATAATACTCTTTCACTAAGCGATGAGGGGTTGAAATGCTATACACCGAATCTTCAGCCGCATTTACATAAGGGCTTTTCGGATATTGCTTGATAAACGAGGTATAGCTAGCTAACTTATGATCAGCGGTAAGGCTTTTGAATAGGCCTATTTCATATCTCTTCTTCGCATCATCAAACTCAATTGAGTTGGGATAAGTTTCCATAAATGCTTTATACCCTTGATATGTATTTTGCTTTTGCGCAATTGTAAACGCAAGTATATCTCTCAATGCAGTAGCATCTTTCACCTGCTTGGCCGTATTGTAATATTGAATAAGATGGTTATACCCATCAATTGTATTAATTACGGTTGATGCATTATAAGCCTTTGCTTCTATGGTGTCTTTTAATCGTAGAATACTTACTGAGTCTATACCGTATGTTTTCCAAAGTGTTTTTTGCTTGACTGTTGCCTTTGGAAATCCTTTCATGCACCAAAGAAGATACTTGTATGCAGTATCGATATTATAGAAGTGGTTATCGTTCCGGGAGGAAAGAATACTCAGTCCGTAACTGGCGGAAACTGTATCATGCTTCATTGCTTTTTGAAACAGTTGTCGTGCTTTAAAGTAATCGTAAATGGAAAGAGCTTTAAAACCATTACCTACCTTATCGGCATACGCAAGGGTTGATGCTAGTAGTGATACAAAGACCAATAGTTGTTTTCCTATTTTCATGGGTACAAAGTTATATTAGCATTTGAGTTCGTGGCAACAAATTCATGATAACTTTGTGCTGTAATTATTCGAGTATGCTTCTAGATGCACTGATAACAAAAGATCAGGGATTATTTTTTCTTATAGCCATGGCATGCTTTGGTGTGCTAATGATGTTCCTCTATCGCCAGGACAAGAAGCGCCACAAAACTTATTTTAAAGGAACCTGGATGATTTTCGCAGTGCTAATGCTGATAGTTACTTTCCTGTACCTATTCGTGGTTATGCAAAGCCCGCATTAATCTTTGAAGATATCTTCTTTGGTTTTTGGCCTTTCGTCTTCGTGCCAGTAAAAATTCCCCAATAAAAATTCAGATGGCTTTACATCCTTCATAGGGTAAAGCGTGGCATCGGGCTTTTGCAGATAGGTAATACTTTTTACTTTATTGTTACTAATAAATACTTGCATGCTGCTGCAGTCGGCACGATTAGCTCCAATTACAGTGGTGTTATTGTCCGAATAGGCATAGTAGATAGTCTGTGCATTGCCAGTCACATTCACCTTGTATATCTTATTATCTACAAAAAAGCCTTTCATATTCCTGCCTTTAATTTGGTTGAATTGCAATGAATCATCTTTAGATGCTGCTGTATCTTTCGAGGCGATGAATGAATTTTGTAACATATCAAGCAGGCTGAGTTGCTTGTTCTTTAAATGGAGATACATAGTGTCTGCTGTAAGCTGATTTGCTTGTGACCATACTATTGGCAAATGAAACATACGCATGATGGAATCCTTTTCATCGTATGATAGAGAATCACATTTGCCCTGCATATCTTTCTTAAAGAATTTAACATGGTGATATGCCAGCAATAACTTAGGACTGGAAGAGCCTTCAGTATCTGACATAGAGATGTTATAACCGAATAATGTATCGCCATGAAGATGCAGGGTATCTTTCTCAAACATCTGGTCCATTAGCGCATGGCAGGTAACCATTATGTTCTTATCCATTCCGTTGTATTGGGCATAATCGCCCATTATATTTATTTTATCTGCGCTATCGCTCAATACCACATTATCTAATATTTGTCCGAAATCCTTTTTCCTGTTATAATAGATCTCTCGCCCACTTAGTCTTGTACCTTTTTTACCAATTATGTAAGCATTGTTCCAGAATTGAGAAACGCCTGTATGTGTGTTGTAATAGCCTGCCACGCAATACATGAAATTGCTTTTGCTTGTTATCCTCGTGGGGCTTCGGAAGTAAGCTATCTGCTCATCGGGTGCATAATCCATAGTATCGCATTTCATAATGTACTTAGGGTTTGTAAGTACCACATTGTCTTTGAAAGAACTCATCCTCTCAGAGCTATTATATGAACCAAGGCGGCTCACCAACGTATTTGCGCTATCTACCAATGTGCCACCATCCCAGTAATTTACTGTGGTTGCATTTAAATCGTAAAGCAAGTGATGAGTCGTTAAAGTCATGGCTTTGTGCAGGTAGCGGATTGCGCCAAACATCTCAGCTTTTTTATTGTCACCACTATAATGAACAGAATCTCCATAAAGGTCCATAGTGTCTTTTCTACTCATGTGCACATGACCAAATGCACGGAAAGAATTATCTGTGTATACATAAGCACTATCGCAATTCATTAATACACTATCGTCTTCCAGTTCTACATTACCAATCAACCGTTTAGCTCCGTCACCTAATCGTTTATCAAACTCGAGTGTATTGGCATGGTGTAGCTGTATTGTCTCTTTTCCTCTGTCACCCTGTTTATCTGTTTTCACAGAAAACTTACTTTGAGCAAAGGCAGAAAAGCCGGCTAATAGCAGGCAGAGCAGAAGGATACTTCTTATAAAATAGGAATAGATTACCTTAACCATATTTGCATCAAAGGTACTCACGATTCAAATACTGAAATTATTGGTGCAATTTCCTTCATCTTTTTGCAGTATTACGGATAGGATATTCATTAACATATTGATTACCAAATTATTGCATTTGCAGCTTTGTTGTTCATGCAAATATGAATTTTATTGGGGTAACACTTTTTGCATTTCCATTTTTGTAATGCCTTGATAATCTTGGATTTGTTTTTCAAGAACCCCTATAAAGTGTTACCTTTTGTATACTTTTTGCTTGTATTCATCTCAGAACATAATTTTTCCATTCATAGCTCATCGTTAATAGTTCTTCACTAATGCGTGGGGGATATTGATACAAAGTTACTTTGCTTCCTTATTTCATTTTTGAAAATTGAAGCTATTTTTCAACAACCCAAAAGCATCGGTAGAAAGAATAATATTTTTTACTTTAGCGTACAAATAAAATCATCATGGCTAAAACATCAATTTATCTCAACTTTCAAGGCAACTGCGAAGAGGCATTCAATACCTACAAGAAAATTTTCAACACTGATTTTGTTGGGCAGGTATTCCGTATGAAAGATTCTCCGCCTATGCCGAATGCACCTAAGCTTTCAGATAAGGAAGCAAACTTAATTATGAATATTGGCTTGCCGATTTTAGGTGGTACTGTTATCATGGGAACCGACATGTTGGAATCTATGGGCCATAAATTAAGGATTGGCAACAATACAACCATAAGCTTGGAGGCTGACACTAAAGAAGAAGTTGACCGTTTATATAAAGCCCTTTCAGAAGGTGGCTCAGAAATGAATGCGCCTATGGATATGTTCTGGGGTTATTGGGGTGTTTGCCTCGACCGCTTTGGCATCCGCTGGATGTTCAATTGCATGAAGAAGTAAACAGGCTGCCTGGTAATTTTCAGTACTCGCGAAATTTTACTTTGTGGAAGGATATCTATTATCTCAGTTTAGGGTGTAAGGATAACTATCCTAATCATGAATATTACATAAATGTATGTACCCTTATCACAATAAAATAAAGCAGAGGATAAAAAATAACGAATTAATTCGTTATGAGTATTTGAAGGAATATAAGGGTATCTCTCCGTGTTTATTATTGCATTTTGAAACAGAACCACGAGCCCGTCCTATTAGGGAACACCGCTTTAAAGAATACGAAGAATTATTCAGGCTTATGCATAATTAATATTAAAAGGTTATAGCATCAAGCGCTTACTTTGTGCTGAAATGTAGAATAAAGCCATTAAAATTTGTACTTAAAATGTTATGTATATTTTTGTTCTCAAATTGATAGGAATAAACAAGCAAATCTTAAATACGCAACAACCATTAACAAATTAAATCTATGAAGGCACAAGTAAGTATTATTATGGGCAGTACATCTGATATGCCGGTTATGCAGGAAGCCGCAAAGATTCTTGACCAGTTTAAAATACCATTTGAAATTAATGCCTTGTCGGCACATAGAGTTCCTGAACAGGTGATGGATTTTGCAAAAAAAGCATCAGCGCGTGGAATAAAGGTAATAATTGCAGGTGCGGGCGGTGCAGCTCATTTGCCAGGAGTTGTGGCAGCTCTCTCACCAACTCCTGTAATTGGCGTGCCTTGTCGCTCCAGCATTTCATTAGATGGCTGGGACTCTCTGCTTTCTATTGTTCAAATGCCTCCGGGTATTCCGGTTGCAACCGTAGGGGTTGATGGAGGACAAAATGCCGGAATACTCGCTGTTCAAATGCTTGCTATTGGCAATGATGAATTGCTAAAACAGGTTCTTGAATTCAAAGAAAACCTTAAAGTGAAAATTCTTAAAGCAAACGAAGAATTAAAAGAGCATAAGTTTAAATACCGCGTATAAGGTATTTAGTTTAAGCTTGGTCCCTGTAGGCGCTAATTTGTAATTAAGAATTACTGATTATTGTAAGTGCTGATAAAGAGTGGTGCTTGCGGGGTTAGTATTTCCCTAATCCTTCGAAGTTTTACTTAGTTGGATTGTATCCATTAAACTCTGCTTAAATTATTTGCAACAAGAAAAACTTATATATTAGTTACCCACTAAGGTCAACTTAGCGAGGGAGCTAAGGAAATGAAGGGCAAATTCCTTTTTTAATATCTTATTCTAATTAATATAAACTTGACAGTGGATGCAAATAATTGATATGCCCGAGGAAGTAAGGAGACAATATCGACATGCCCTTGACGAAATACTCAAAGACCCAGGTAGATATAATAAATGGATAAAGGAAGAAATAGAAACCCTAATTAATCTTGTCAATAAATTTGATAAAATATACATCCTTGGGGGACTTGGTATTAAACTATTAAAAGCCTCCCCAACATTTTCAAATCAATTACTTGAGAATTATGATGGCGTAGACAAAGAAGAAGTTAAAGAGGAACTCATTCAAGAAGATGATACTATTGAAGTTGCGTTAGAGTATGTAATGAACATTTCTACTGCGACTTCCAACTTAAACCAGAGTATAATTCCGGAACAAAGTGATATTAATGAGGTTTATAACCAAATTAAAAAAATTAAAGTAAACTTGAACCATCAAGAATACTCACATGATTTTTCAAAGGATGATGATGATTTCGATCACTGGTTGAGAACTACGATGATTATACATACTGATAATGTTAGGGGTGATGGTTATCAGAAACATATTGAAGAAGTATATAAAGAAATTTTCCAACCCCATAATGGGTTTTTAACTGAATTTTATGGGTTTGATTCTAATGACCTACTTAATACAATATTGAAACTTGACAATTTAGTATATTCCAAGGTTGGCAATGCACTTGGCGCTACCCAACAGCACAAAAGATTTGTAGAATGGTCAGAAAAGGTTGATAAAGAAGTGATGTCAACTGTAATGATGAAAACTGGTAAGCACTTTATTAGACAGTTTACAGAAGAAAACCCTGATTTGTATTGCGAAGAGTCTCCCGATAAAATAACTTCATATAATCTTGATTACATAGAGGGGTATAATAAAATATTTTGGGTTATCCCTCATTCAGATAAGGAGAAACTAATTTTCGAGAAATTATCAATAGAGTTTGGGGACAATGCAGTGTTTTATGAACCTGCAAAATTCAAAGCTCGCCCATTGAATGATAGCTTAATTAAGTTCAAGCCATTAATTAAGGAAAATAATAAGTATTATCATTTTTCGAATTCACTCGCATTTAGAAATATCTTCAAAATAACAGAAGGATTAATAAAAAATGCTGATGCCATTTATTTTGAACACACATATAAGGGGAATAGTAATGCTAATTCAAGAGATAACTATATTGAACTTAAGGTTAAGCAGTTGTTTCAAAAGCTGTTACCATCAGCAAATTTCTATCACTCATTAAATTATACTGTTACCGAAGATGGGGTCGTTAAAAATACCGAGCTGGATATTATAGGGGTAGCTAAAGGTACTGTATATATTATTGAAGTTAAAGCTGGTGAACTCAATCTAAAGCATCGACGAGGGGCAATCAAAGGTCTTAAGAATAGGCTTGAAGAAATTATTAATGTGGGCTCATACCAATGCCAACGAGCATTAAAATATGTTGAAGACAATGAATATCCAAGTTTTGAATATATAGAAGACTCTATAAAGAAAACCTTAACCATAGATAAAACTAAAACAAAATCCTTTTATAAAATATCTGTTACTTACGAGCATCTATCAAGTATATCAGCCAATCTTAAGTATTTAGTAGATTCAGGTGTTTTAAGTGCAGATTATAAATGGACATGGATAGTCTCATTATATGATATGATGGTATTTACGGATCTAATACAATCCGAGAATGAATTCAAGGAGTATTTGGATTACCGTTTGTCGCTTTATGAGAGAAATGATATTGAAATAGTTGATGAAATTGATGTCTTAGGGTTTTACTTTGGGGGTAATTTCCCTTTACCTGAAGCAAAGAAAGACCAGTTATATATTATTACCGGATTTAAAGAAGAAATAGATAATTACTATATTAAATCCGGATTTGGATTACCTATTGAAAAGCCCAAAAAGAGAGAAGACGTTATCTGACTTATTTAACTACCTGTTCATGCAAGTATAGCAAAGAGTGCGCCTTTACCTAATCAGCGTCTGCTCGCGGTCAGGTCCGAATGATAATAGTTTTATAGGTACTTCCACTATTTTCTCAATATAGTGTATATAGTCCTGTAAAGCCTTAGGCAACTTATCGAATGTAGTTATCTCACCCAGTTTGCCCCAGCCTTTAAATGATTTGTAAACTGGCTTCACTTCAACACCCAGGTTATATGGTAAATGTTCAGTTTCCTTGCCATCAACTATATAATGTGTGCAGACTTTCACCTCGTCAAATTCATTCAATACGTCTATCTTCATCATGTCAAGGTGGGTAACACCATTCAGCATAATGGCGCGTTTAAGCGCAGGAATGTCCAACCAGCCGCATCTTCTTTTTCTACCAGTGGTAGAACCAAATTCACGGCCTATTTGTGCAATTCTTTCTCCTGTATCATCCAATAATTCAGTTGGGAACGGGCCTGAACCTACACGTGTGCAATATGCTTTAAATACACCTTCTACACTACCAATGCTCGATGGAGCAATGCCTAAGCCAATACATGCACCTGCACAAGTAGTGGATGAAGATGTAACAAAAGGATAAGAACCAAAATCAATATCAAGCAATGAACCTTGTGCACCTTCAGCCAGCATTTTTTTACCTTGTTTCAATGCATCGTTCAGGTAGTATTCAGTATCCATGCACATCATGGTACGAATGAATTCTATGCAGTCCATCCATTTCTTTTCGTTCTCAGCAAATGCACTGTGGTCAATTTCATAACCCGATAAGGCCAGCATTTGCTGGTGTTTTGCCGATAATGCTTTATAACGCGCATTAAAATCTTTCTCTAAAATATCGCCTATGCGTAAACCATTGCGCCCAGTCTTATCCATATACGCAGGGCCAATACCTTTTAAGGTAGAACCAATTTTTTCTTTTCCTTTTTGTGCTTCAGAAGATGCATCAAGCAGACGGTGTGTAGGTAATATTAAATGTGCACGTTTCGATAGAATTAGCCTTTTGCAAATATCTACTCCAAGCGCTTCAATGCCTCTTACTTCTTCTAAAAAACTGATAGGATCAATTACTACTCCGTTACCAATAACGTTCATCACCTTATCGTGAAAAATACCGGAAGGAATGGTATGTAATACGTGCTTTTTGCCTTGTATCTCAAGTGTATGCCCTGCATTCGGCCCACCCTGGAAACGCGCTACAATATCATATTTGGGAGCTAATACGTCAACTACTTTTCCTTTGCCTTCGTCACCCCATTGTAAACCCAATAAAATGTCAGTTTTCATCTTTGAAAATGTTCGTTACGGAAATATATAATAGCCCCGTGCTTTAGCTCGGGATTGAATAAATTCTGCCCACTCCCCAAACCCCTCTCCCGGGAGAGGGAATAAAAGGGTGTGGGATTATTATACCCTGGCCTAAAGGCCAGGGCTATTTTACCAAAAACCATTTCGGCAAATAGAAATATTAAAATGAAAATTAGCACGCTGAAAAATAAGGAATAATAATTTGAAATTTCTTAAGAACTACTTAGCCTTAAGCTTTTTAAGAGCATCTGCTACTGTGGGCAGAATATGGAAAATGGTATCTAACTTGGTAATGACCAATAGGTCGTTTACCTTTTTAGAAAGGTTGCACACCACCACTTCTCCGCCTGAGTTACGTGCCTTGGTAAGAATATTTACTAATACATTCAATCCGCTGCTATTCATATAGCGTAGCCCCGAAAGTTCAAGTACAAAACGGTTCTGCCCCGAAGCAGCAAGGTTATTTACATGCTCCACAAATTCAGCAGCTTGCACCTTGTCTATTATCTCGCCTTCGAGCTTAAAAACAAATATGCCTTGTTCTTGTGTTGTTGTATAACTGAATGTCATAAATAAACTGTATTAGGGTGCAAGATAAAAATTTTTAGTTTACAAATCGTCCGATGCAATGTAAAGTGCAAAATTGGAAATATTTCCTTATAAAAACACTAAGTGCTTTACGTCACTTATTTAATGGCATTTATCGTTGTTTAAGGTTGAATTATAGGTATATTTAATGCAATATTTCTTCTGAAACTCAGTTAATAAAGTTTCATAATCATCTTTCTTTATCATGAAAAAGAAGAAAAGTGTAATTCTTTCTATAGACAAGCCTTGCAGTGAGAATTGGGATAATATGACGCCGAATGAAGGTGGCAGGCATTGCGCAAATTGCAATAAAGCTGTTGTTGATTTTTCAAATTACACCGATAGGGAATTACTTGACTTTCTTTCGAAAACTAAGGAGAATATTTGCGGCAGGTTAAGCCCTTACCAGTTAGAAAGGCCAATAATTTCATACGAGCCAAATAATAATTCCCTTCTGCAGAAATTTATGTTGGGTACTGCATTGGCAACATCTTTAGCTGCCTGCAACGAAAGCAAAACCAATAACACAACCCAAACTACAGAACAAAAACAAGTAGTAGTGGGGGCGCTTGAAATGAAAACTACAGCGGATAATGCTCCTAAGAGTAATTATATAACCGGTACTGTTATTGACGATAAAGACCATACTCCTATTAGCAAGATGATGGTGGGCCTTAAGGGAACAAAGCAATACGCAATAACCGATATTGACGGGCATTTTAAGGTTGAAGTTCCTGATAGCTTGAAAGGGCAAAAGATAATTCTGGTATTTAGCGATATGAATAAAGTGTCGCAGTATAAAAGCAAGAAGGTGGAATACGTATTTGATAAAATGCCAATGGAAGTAAAGGTTAAACTGCACAATACGTATTCAGATTCACTTATGAAAGGAACTCAAATGACCGTGCCCCCACCTATGGTTAACGGTGGCCTTACTGTAAGATCGATTCCTGATGAATCAATTGATAGTGCAAAAGGTAAACCCTCCCCAAATTCTAAATAAGGGTAATTTTCTATAAAAACACTAAGTGCTTCACATCACTTATTTCAAGGGCTTCATCGCTTTTTAAGGCTGTATCATCAGTATCTACAAGCAAATGTCCGCTAGCCGATACTCCCTTTATAGTGCCCTTGCACTCTTTCCCGTTTATTGATAACCTGCATAAAACGCCTCGCCTGTAAAGTAATTTGTGATAGGCATCGTCTATCTTCTTGTAGTTGTTACTGCGTAATTCCAGGTAATACTTTTCAATAGATATGAGTAAACTGTTTAAACAATCCTCCAGCTTGAATGCCTTATCAGCAATTAACTTAAGCGATGTGGCATTGGGTACCGATGGGTCAAATACTTCCTGGTTAATGTTTAGCCCTATGCCGGCAACCGAATATTTTATGGTTGATTGTTCAAGCACATTTTCAATAAGTATACCTGCAATTTTCTGATCCTTAACATATATATCATTAGGCCATTTAATACGAACATCCAATGAACCCAATGCAAATGAAACATATTCAGCAACTGCCAGGGCCATAACCTTGGTTAGCCAAAACTGCTCTTTAACGGGCAGGAAACGGGGATGCAGTATAACGCTAAAGGTTAGGTTGGTACCGGGCTCAGTAAGCCACTGGTTGCCACGCTGCCCGCGGCCGGCAAACTGCTCAAGCGCCCAAACGGTATAACCTTCGGCCGGCGGGTGCTGCTTTAACAGGTTGTGAGCATATAAATTAGTTGAATCAACCCTATCGAGTTTTTCAATAATATGCCCTGTAAATAAAGTCCCTGTGGCAGCCATATAGAAGATTAAAATTATTACCTTTGTATTAATTAATAACGCCTTATTGCAAGGACAAAAATAACAGCACAAAAGGACACCATAGACGAAAGGATGCGAAAAACAGGAAAAAAAAAGGCTCCTGTTCAGTTAAAGGATGTTGTATTACGCAGCATAGCAGACAAAAAGGGCAAAAACGTAGTCTGCCTGAACATGACAAGAATATCCGGTAGTATGTGCGATTATTTTGTCATCTGCGAAGGAGACTCGTCCGTACAGGTAGGAACGATAGCAAAAGCGATAGAGGAAGAGGTTAAAAAGGCGACAGGCGAAAATGCTTACCATCGCGAAGGATACGAAAATGCTGAATGGATATTGATCGACTATGTTGATATAGTAATACATATCTTCCAACCCCACGTCCGTGGGTTTTACAACCTCGAATCGTTATGGGCAGATGCAGAATCTGAAGAAATTGCAATAGAGCGGGAATATAAACACGTGTAAGATGAGCGACAGCGAACAAAATAAAATAGAAACACCGGAAAATAAAGGTTCCAATAGTGGCGGCCCCCAAATGCCGGGTAAGCCTAAATTGCCTTTACCTAAAAAGCCTTTCAAACCCCGCTTTACCATTTACTGGGTATGGGGTATAATATTGGTTGTGCTTATTCTTATTGAGGCATTAGGTAATGTAAACTGGAGTGAAAAGGAAATGAAATTCCAGGATTTTGTGCCAACAGTATTGGCTCCTCATTATGTTGCACGTATTGTAATTGTAAACAACGACGTGGCTGAAGTATATCTTAAGCCTGATGCGCTTAACCTGCCTCAGTTTAAGGAATTTGCTAAAGGCACAGGCCCGCAATATTTTATAAAAGTATTGAGTGGCGACAGCTTTATGCAAATGCTGAATGATGCAGAAAAGAATTTCCCTGATGCAGATAAAATATATCCGGAAAAAGCCAGCCGTTACGACTGGAGCGATATACTTACATACGTAATTCCTATTGGAGTAATGGTATTGCTATGGTTCCTATTTATGCGCCGTATGGGCGGTGGAGGCGGTGGCAGCCAGATATTCAGCATTGGCAAATCAAAAGCTACCTTGTTTGATAAGGACACAAACGTAAATATCACCTTTAACGACGTAGCTGGTTTAGAAGAAGCCAAAGTTGAAATAAAAGAAATTGTAGACTTCCTGAAAACACCACAGAAGTATGTGGCACTGGGCGCTAAAATACCTAAAGGAGCATTACTTGTGGGCCCTCCGGGAACAGGTAAAACCCTTTTGGCTAAAGCCGTTGCAGGTGAGGCTAAAGTTCCGTTCTTCTCCTTGTCGGGCTCCGACTTTGTAGAAATGTTTGTGGGTGTGGGTGCATCTCGTGTACGTGATTTGTTCCGCCAGGCAAAAGAAAAAGCTCCTTGTATCATCTTTATAGATGAAGTAGATGCAATAGGCAGGGCAAGGGGTAGAAACCTTGCACAAGGCGCTAACGATGAAAGAGAAAATACACTCAACCAGCTTCTTACTGAAATGGATGGGTTTACCAATACCGCAGGTATTATAATACTTGCTGCTACTAACCGTGCCGATGTATTAGACAGGGCATTATTGCGTCCGGGTCGTTTCGACAGGCAGATTTATGTTGATATGCCTGACCTGATAGAGCGTAAAGACATTTTCAAGGTGCATTTGAAACCATTGAAAATTGATACCTCGGTTGATATTGAATTTTTAGCAAAACAAACTCCGGGCTTCTCCGGTGCTGATATAGCTAACGTATGTAACGAAGCTGCTCTGATAGCTGCCCGCCAGGATAAAAAGATAATCGATAAGCAAGATTTCCTTGATGCAGTTGATAGGGTAGTAGGTGGCTTGGAAAAGAAGAACAGGCTCATTTCTCCAACTGAAAAGAAGGTTATTGCATTCCATGAATCGGGTCACGCTTTAGTAAGCTGGTTATTGGAATATGCTCACCCATTGGTTAAAGTAACTATAGTACCACGTGGTAAATCACTGGGTGCTGCATGGTACTTACCTGAAGAAAGGCAGATAACCACTACTGAACAGTTGATGGATGAAATGTGTGCAGCTCTTGGGGGAAGAGCAGCAGAAGAAGTCATGTTTGGAAAGATATCTACCGGTGCAATAAGTGATTTGGAAAAAATAACCAAGCAAGCCTATAGTATGATAATCCACTATGGATTGAATGCTAAGCTAGGACATATCAGCTACTACGATTCTACCGGAAGTGCAGAATACAACTTTACCAAGCCATATAGCGAGAAGACTGCCCAACTGATTGATGAGGAAGTTCGCTTAATGGTGGATGCTGCCTATATTAAGACCAAAGAATTGATTAAGACACACAAGGCTCAATTAATTGAACTTGCTGAACAATTGCTCGATAAGGAAGTGATATTTAAAGAAGATTTGGAAAAGATTATCGGCAAGCGCCCATTTACTACTGAAGAAGCTGTACCGGTTTCAAAGCGTAACGATAATTATACCAATGGCGTGCCTAATGCACCCGGTGTTAAAACCAATGGTAAGGCCACGGTAAATGAACAGCCTGCAGCAAAACCTGCTGAGCCCGCTCCGCCAAAGGAAACTCCTCCCGTTCCTCCAAGCGCTCCGCCAGTGGCTGAGAAGAAGGAACAGAATGGACAGGAAAAACCTGCTGAGAAAAAAGAAGAGAATAGCAACGGTCAGGAGAAACCAGCTGAGAAGAAACCGGAAGCTAAGGCACCCACTGAAGATCATCCTACCTTATTCTGATAGATGAAAGAGAGTACGTCGAGAGAGAAGGTATTAAAAGCTATCCGAAAAGCTCTGATCCATAAATCGGAAGCTGATTTTTCAGCTGCTGACGGTGACCCTGATATTTATACTGCACCCGAAGAAGAATCGCTGGAATTATTATTTGCGAAAAACTTTAGCGCGTTAAAAGGGCATTTTATTTTCTGCGAAAAGAAAGAAGATGTTGCAGAACAACTCACATCTTTGATACAGGAAAAAAGTTGGGGCAACTTATTTTGTGTGGAACCACAAATACAGGCTTTATTAAAAGCAGGTAATATCAGTTTCTTATCAGAAGAGAAAGACTTTTTACTGACCAATGTTGGAATTACATTCTGCGAATGCCTTGTGGCAAGAACGGGAAGTATAATGGTAAGCTCTCGCCAAAAATCAGGCAGAAGATTACCTGTATATGCTAACTACCACATAGTAGTTGCTACAACCTCACAACTGGTTTATAATCTTAAAGATGCATTCCGACTGGTGAAGAAGAAATATGAAAATAATTTTCCTTCACTGTTGACTGCTATTACCGGACCTAGCCAAACAGCAGATATTGAAAAAACATTAGTGCAGGGCGCCCATGGCCCCAAGGAAGTATTTCTCTTCCTTATTGATGACACACATATAGGTTAATTTATGAAAACAGATTTGCGAATAACGAGTAACGATTTGCGATTTCAGAACTGGTTATTTTACTTCGTTAATCACTATTCGTTAATCACTGTTCGTCAATCAATTTCTTTAGAAATCTAATCAGCGTGAGTAATTTCCTGAAAAGAGCGATAACCGGTACAATATTTGTAATTGTTATGGTTGGTGGCATTTGGTGGAACTATTGGTCCCTTTGTGCATTGTTCTTTATTATCTCTATGCTTGGGCTAAATGAGTTTTATGGCCTGATAGAAAAGACAGGGCACACACCGCAACGTATTGCAGGGAACTTAATAGCTGCGCTTATATTCATTCTCACTGCACTGAAGGATAAGTACATATACGCATCTGTATTTTTCCATACCAGTATTTTGCTTGCGGTATTCAGTATTATTTTCATTGTTGAGCTATACAGGAACAAGGAGACTCCATTTACAAATATTGGATACACCATACTTGGCATTGTATATATAGTAATCCCATTTTCTATGTGGGTTAGTTATATATCACCTTATATAGCAGGGGTAGATGAGGTAACCAGTTCATCTACATTTTTAAAGTCTTTAGCCGATGCTTTGCTTCCCCAATATAATCCTCATGTGCTCTTGGGTTATTTCTTCCTGATATGGACCAATGACACAGGTGCATATTTAAGCGGCATGGCGCTGGGTAAACATAAATTATGGGAACGCATATCTCCTAAAAAAACATGGGAAGGATTTTTTGGCGGGATGCTATTGAGTATAGGTATAGGATTTCTTATTTCACACTTTTATACTGAATTATCGCCTTTGGTTTGGATGTTGGTAGGATTGACCGTAAGTATCTTCGGAACCCTTGGCGATTTAGTTGAATCTATGTTCAAGAGAAGTATAAATGTCAAAGAATCAGGCGGTTTATTGCCAGGCCATGGCGGAATATTAGACCGTTTTGACGGCGTTTTAATATCTACGCCGATAGTACTTGCCTTGCTCCAGATAATAGAAATTACAGGAGCTTTACTAAAAGGTTAAAGATTCTCACAAATTCCCTACATTTGCGCCCTCATATTAATCAAAATAGGTATGACAACACAAACAAAGCCAGAGAAAGAACAGAAGCACATGAGCTTGTATGAAGCAGTATTAGCACGTTTTAATACAGCTGCCAAGCTTTACAATTTGCCTGAAGATATTATTGCTACCCTAATCGTTCCGCAAAAACAAACTAAGGTTTCCTTACCTGTTATGATGGATAGCGGAAAGGT
>DATHOD010000120.1:0-21591 GCA_035485295.1 Bacteroidia bacterium | reverse complement strand
GGTCAAAACCAGCATGCATTTTCCCCTTTTTATCCATGGTTAAAAACACATCCTTACAGGCATATAACCACACTTTACCTGTAGCCAGGACGTAAAAAAAGTTGGTAAAGTATTTCTCCTTTGATACCATTGCACGATAATTAAACCCATCGGCATCGCTATAGCCCCATATAAAACTATCTGAAAAGGACTTACCATTTTGTTCAACCCATGATTTATCCGGTTTCTTTTCTCCCTTCGGAATAAGGAAATAATCGCATTTCACATACCCATTATGTCCTTTAACTATACGGTCATAGGTCTTATCAAGATTACCTTTCATAAAGTCGTCATAGGTCTTATATGTGCCCTTTATATCTTCCGTAACATAAGTGTACATAAAGGTAGCCGCCATTGATAAAATAGCCACTAAAGGCAATACGAGCAACTTGATTGATGTTTTCATATTTTAAAGTTTATTATTATTCTTTTATAAATTTAACTACCTGTGTACTATTTTCTGTAATTACCTTTACAATATACATTCCATTAGGTTGATTAGAAATATCAACCAAGAATTGAGAGTTCAACATTGAATATTGGGAATATACTTTTTCACCCAGTAAGTTATACACTTCTATATATCCCATACCGCTTAACCTCTTTACATCAACAGAAAACTTTCCATTATTGGGATTGGGAATTAATCTTACCGATCCCGAGATAACTGATAATTCATTAACTCCTGTAATAATTGCAGTATCCTTAAAGCCAAAAATATTCCCATACTGATTAGGGCCACCATAACTAGTCATTCCATATAACGAGCTGCCCGAAATGGTTAATGAGCCCCAAGGATTCCAACCGTCAGTGCGATTAAAATCAAACATATCTTTATATCCACTTCCATTTGTATCTATTCTAAACACATTACCATTTCCTCCCGTTCCACCCTTATAAGTCATCCCGTATAACATGTTTCCATCAAAAGTTAAGTCACCCCAAGGGCTTTTGCCATTTGTGCCATTTAAATCTAGCAAGTCTTTATATCCTGTTCCATTTGTGTCTACTCGGAAAATAATGCCATCACTGTTTGCACCTCCGGCTGGCGTCATCCCGTACAATTTATTTACTATAAGAATTAACGAACCTGACGGAGCATGACCATTCGTACCATTAAAATTAAATATATCCTTATAACCTTTACCATCCGTATCAACACGGAAAATATAACCATTGCCGGCTCCTCCCTGTTGAACCATCCCAAACAACACATTGCCTGAAAGTGTTAGTGAACCTGTGGGGTCACTGGCACTAGCGAAATCATATATATCTTTAATATTATTCCCGTCAGTATCTATTGAGAAAATATTCCCCCCTCCGTTTACACCTCCACTTAAAGTCATTCCATACATTTTACTTCCTGAAAGTGTTAAATTTCCCTCTGGGTTTGCGCCTTCAGGGCCTTTGAAATCATGAATATCCTTAAAACTGCTTCCATTTGTATCTATACGAAAAATGCTACCGAAGCTATATGCACCCCCATGACTAGCCATTCCATACAATAGCCCATTTGACAACGCCAAAGACCCATATGGCTCTGAACCATCCGTACCATTAAAATCAAGCAAGTCCTTATATCCTTTACCATTCGTATCAATACGAAAAATATTACCGCTATTTTTCCCGCCTTGAAATGTCATGCCATATAAAACACCTTCTGAAAGAATTAATGAGCCTTGAGGATGAGCACCATTTGTGTCATTGAAATTGAGAACATTTGTAAACTGGGCTCCAGCCGTAATTACAATACAGAGAAATGAAAAAGTTAAAACATATATTTTTTTCATGGTGGTTTTTTTATTTTGAACACCAGTAAATATAATATATAAAATTGTAGTAATTATCAACTTTTAGGGGGGGGGTACAATATATTGACAATGAACATATTATGTCCACTTATTTATTTTATATCAGTAAACCTTGCAAAGACTTAGGGCCGCAGAATGTCAATTGTTGTGAAATACCTTTAAGAGGTAAGCTTAATCTCTTCTCCGCTTTTATTTACCACCTTGTATTCAAGGAACTGTAATGATTCCAGTTCTTTCACCTTAATACCGCGCTTATACCTCATTTTCCACTTCATATTTATAGAAGGGAACCCTTTGGTTAAAAAGGCATAAATAAAAGGATGAACAAACACAGTAATTGATTTCTCGTTTTGTTCGGTAAGAATATACCTGAGTGTATTTTCAATCTTGTCGATAAACAATAAAGTAGGTTCTATTTCTCCTGTGCCGCCACAAGTAGGGCACTTCTCCATAGTGTTTATTATGGTTTGAGGCCTTACCCTTTCACGGGTAATTTGTATCAAACCGAATTTACTAGGAGGCAATATGTGATGCTTTGCCCGGTCAGTTTTCATTGCATCCTTCAATTTCTGGTGCAACTTCTTCCTGTTCTCGGCATTGTACATATCGATAAAGTCAACCACTATAATTCCACCTAAGTCACGCAACCTTAATTGACGAGCTACTTCATCAGCAGCTTCCAGATTAACCTCAAGCGCATTAGTTTCCTGATCGTTCTTCGATTTTATTTTTGTACCGCTATTTACGTCTATTACGTGCAAAGCTTCGGTATGCTCAATGATAAGGTATGCGCCACTTGGCATATTTACTGTCCTTCCAAAAGCACCTTTTATCTGCTTTTCAACACCAAAATGGTCAAAGACAGGTGCAGAGCCTTTATATAGCTTTACTATGTCTTCCTTTTCAGGAGCAATAGTATGTAAGTATGTTTTGGTTTCGTCAAATAGTTCCTGATCGTTTACTATAATACTGCTAAAAGAAGCATTTACCAGGTCACGAATTACTACTGATGTACGGCCCATTTCACCCAATACCTTTTGCGGTGCCTTAGCAGTTTTAAGGTTATTATAACATTCGTTCCACTTTTGTACCAGGTTATTAAGGTCAGCATCTAATTCTGCCACGCTCTTTTCCTCAGCTACAGTACGTACAATAACACCAAAGCCTTTAGGCTTAATGCTTTCCATAAGCTTCTTAAGGCGTTCGCGTTCTTCTTGTGTCCGTATTTTTTGTGATACGGCTATCTTTTCTGCAAATGGTATAAGTACCAGGAAACGGCCAGCCAGTGTAACATGGGTTGTAATACGCGGGCCCTTGGTTGAAATAGGCTCCTTTGCTATCTGCACCAATACGGTTTGTCCGCCATTAAGTACATTCGATATTTTACCATTTTTAGGTATATCAGGATTCATTTTAAAATACATGAGTGAGGCATGCTTTTGCTTACCATTCATTGTACCCTGTACATATGTATTCAAGGATGAAAACTGGGGGCCTAAGTCAAAATAGTGGAGAAAGGCATCTTTCTCATATCCTACATTAATAAAGGCTGCGTTAAGGCTGCTGGCTATTTTATTAACCTTGCCAAGATATACGTCTCCTACCGAAAACTGTGCGTCGTTCCTCTCGCGTATTAATTCCACTAATCGCCTGTCGTGCAGCACCGCCGTAACGACTTCTGAAGAGGTGGAATTGATGATCAATTCGTTGCTCATTTGTTAAGTTTGTTAAAATTGTAATAAGTTTAAATGTTCTGCCATTGGGTTGATTAAGGGCACCGGCAGAATGTGCAATACTGTGTGGTTGTTTTGAGGGATTATCAAAAGGCTGTTCAGCTATATCATTGCCTGCCGTGGCACCAAATAAAGATGCAACCAGCACTTGCCCCTCAATAAGGCAATGGTGGATGAAATAACGCACTATTTGCAATAGCACAATGCTTTGCTTTACGTTATAACGTATAGTATTACTAGAGGCTGAATTCATAATAACATGAAGCCGGAGTTTATTTAAACTCCGGCGTTTAGAATGATAAAAGAAGTAGAAATTACTACCTTAATCTTTTCTTGTGTCTGTTCTTTCTTAAACGCTTCTTTCTTTTGTGGGTGGCCATTTTATGACGCTTCCTTTTTTTACCGCAAGGCATAATTACTTCAGTTTTAAATTATTGTTAATTCTTTTGGATTGTATCTCCTTTTAATTTCTGGATATAACTACTAACCTGAGATTTTATAGCTGTATCCTTGACAAAAGTACAATATTTTTCCAGATTGAATACAGCTTCTTTTTTATTACCCATTCCTTCATAGGTTTCCGCCAGGTATAAATAGGCTTCAATATACGACGGATCTATCTTCAAAACCCTGTTAAACCTGTAAATTGCTTTAGGGTATTGGGCCGATTGTACAGAAAAGGCACCCAGGGCAATTTGGGCTTTTTCGTTATTAGAATCTTTTTTTAGCACACTTTCTATCCTCATTATGCCCTGCATTGGGTTTTGACCTTGCTGAACCATGCACTGCCCTGCCCCAACCCTTGCGTCTGCATTGGTAGAGTCAATAACTAACGACTTATTAAAACAGTCTAATGCCCTCTGAAGAACAGCATCGTGAGCATCGGGCTTAACTACTTGTATTAACCTATAATATCTGTCACCTGCATGATACCATAATCTGGCATCACTCTGCACAGCAGCCAGTTTTTCCATATAATAGGTAGCAGGTAATTCATCACCCAGGCTATCATATATATTGATAATAGACTTAATTATTGGAGGCTGGTCGCTACCTGAAACAGCAGCTAGCTTATCATCCAGTTTTTTGATGTCATTTCTTTGATTACCAGATACTTGCATCATTGCATCAGCCAGTATCTGCTCAAAGCTCACACCTTTTCCTGCATGCGCCGAGGGCTGAGAAGAATCAGCCGCTTTAGCCGGTGCCTTGCGGTTAATAAAAAAAAGACTTATAAATAAAACTGTTCCTGCTGATACGGCGATCCATTGTCGCGAAGAAAATGACGCCATATTTTACTTTTACTTAATTGCCTTCTTCACCTTCTCAGAAAATTTCTTGGAAGGTTTAAAAGCAGGAATAAAATGCGCAGGTAGGTGAATAGCTGTATTCTTTGAAATATTACGGGCAATTTTCGCAGCACGTTTCTTAACTATAAAATTACCAAATCCTCTTAACGAAACGGTTTGGTTGCTCGCAATATGCTCTTTTACTGAATTCATGAAAGCTTCTACAGTGGCTTCAACCACAGTTCTCTCGATACCCGTCTTGCGTGATATCTCCTTTACAATCTCTGCCTTAGTCATAACAAATGGGGTTTATTAATTCGCCACAAAGTTACGAAAAATGCAACAACAAAGTGTTAAATTTTTATTCTGGAATACTGAATAAAGGAATAAGGATAAATATTCTTTTCATCTGCCATAAAATCTTCCTTACTTATAACCCTCCATTCATCTTCATGTATATCAGGGAAATACGTATCTCCTGCAAAAAGTGCATGTATTCTGGTAAGATAAATCTTGTCAGCAACTGTCATAGATTGATGATAGATTTCAGCCCCTCCAACTATAAAAACTTCGGCTTCATCCTTACATTCCTTAAATGCATCAGAAAGCGAACTTAATACAATGCATCCTTCAGCTAAAAAATTACTATCGCGAGTTATTATTATATTTTTTCTTCCAGGTAATGGCCTGCCTACCGATTGATATGTCTTTCTACCCATTATAATAGTATGCCCCATAGTCAGGTTCTTAAAGAACTTTAAATCTGCCGGAAGCCTCCATACAAGGGCGTTATCCTTGCCTATTACATTGTTCTCGGCGGCTGCGGCAACCAGTGAAATTATCATATTGCTACAGGAGCTTTTATATGAGGATGCGGGTCATACCCTTCCAGTGTAAAGTCAGAAAACTGGAAGCTAAAGATGTCGTTTACAGATGGGTTTATCTTCATAACCGGCAGCTTACGGAAATCCCTTGTAAGCTGCAACCTGGCCTGTTCCAGGTGGTTGCTGTATAAATGTGTATCGCCTAATGTATGCACAAACTCTCCGGGTTTAAGTCCACATGCCTGAGCTACCATCATCGTGAACAATGCATAGGAAGCTATATTAAACGGAACTCCTAAAAACACATCGGCACTACGTTGGTAAAGCATACACGATAATTTACCATCACATACGTAGAACTGAAAGAACATGTGGCAAGGTGGCAATTTCATCTTCTCTATCTCCCCTACATTCCATGCACTTACAATTAGCCTGCGTGAATTTGGGTTCTTTTTTATCTGATCAATAACATTTGAGATCTGATCAATATGCCTGCCATCTGCAGTTGGCCAACTGCGCCACTGGTAGCCATAAACAGGCCCCAAATTACCTTCAGCATCGGCCCACTCGTCCCAAATGGACACGCCATTATCCTTTAGGAACTTAATATTGGTATCGCCACGCAAGAACCATAGCAGTTCATATATTATAGAACGCAAATGCAGCTTTTTGGTAGTCAGTAGCGGGAAACCTTCCTGCAGGTCAAAACGCATTTGATAGCCAAATACACTCAAGGTTCCAGTGCCTGTTCTGTCATCCTTTTTGGCTCCTTTTTCAAGAATATGTTCTAAAAGCTGGTGATATTGTTTCAATGTATGCTTGTATTATACTGCTTTCAAAATTAGAGAATAGTTCCTTGCCAATCTCATAAAATTACTAACACCTGTTACTTTCTTTTATTGCTTTTCTGCACAATATGGTTATGCCCTTGCAGGGAATTTTTATTTTTGGCTTCCCTTATAAGTATTATCAAGGAAAGCGATATGAAAATACTCCAGCTTTGTAATAAAATTCCATACCCTGAAAAGGATGGCGGAGCTTTGGGCGTAAGCGTATTTAGTAATTCGCTTGTTAAGGCAGGGTGCCAGGTTAAAATGCTGGCTATGAATACTA
Source organism: Bacteroidia bacterium (assembly GCA_035485295.1). Classification (GTDB taxonomy): domain Bacteria; phylum Bacteroidota; class Bacteroidia; order JABEUT01; family JABEUT01; genus JABEUT01. Next base: position 14,782 of record DATHOD010000120.1, on the reverse strand, counting down.
AAAAGCACCATATTGACTTAAACAAAATACCTAAATCTTTTCTATCTCTAACTAATCTTGAAGCAGTTGAAGTAGATACTACTGTAAGGCTCTCAAGTGCTTTAGCTGCTCTTGTTCAAGGGAAGTCATATAACATATCACGATTCAACTCTAAAGCATATAGGCAAAAACTAATTGAACTCCTTACAAAGGAGAAGTTTGATATAATTCAATTAGAAGGCTTATACCTAACCCCTTATATAGATACTATCAGGCAATTATCTGATGCTCCCATAATTTTAAGAGCAAGCAATGTAGAATGGAAAATATGGAACAGTCTGGGAGAAAAGGAAAGTAATTTCATAAAGAAGATATACATAAGGAAACTAGCAAAACAGCTTCATAAGTTTGAACGTTCAGTATTGAACCAATGTGATGGTGTAATTACATTTACAAAAACAGATTTAACCGAATTGAAAAATATGGGTTGTGAAGCATCACTTGCACACATTCCGTTTGGTATTGATATTTCAAAATATAATGCTCTGCTCCCTGCCAAAGACCAAAAGTCACTTTTCTATATTGGTGCCTTAGACTGGCTTCCTAATTTGCAAGGAGTAAACTGGTTTATTGATAATGTTTGGGAGAAAATATCTGCAGCGCTGCCTGGAATAAATCTTCATATAGCCGGCCGCAATATGCCAAATGAGATGAAGAAAAGATTGGTGAAAGGAATTACCTTTCATGGTGAAGTGGATGAGGTATTTACATATATACAACAGTATAACCTAATGATAGTACCTTTACTTGCCGGCAGCGGTATACGGGTAAAAATTATTGAAGGCATGGCACTGGGCAGGCCAATAATTACTACATTAGTTGGTATAGAGGGTATAGAATGCAATTATGGAAGTGATGTGCTGGTTGAAAATACAGCAGATGAATTTGCCAAGGCTATTAGAAAATGTATTGAAGACAGCGCCTTTACAAATCAGTTAGCAGAAAACGGAAGGAAATTTGCAATTGAGCATCACGATATTGATAAAATAACACAGAACCTTATCCAATTTTATAAAGAGAGGATAAAACAAACAGGAAAATAAATTGATGTATTTGGTATGTGAGTATATATTTTGGATAGCACTAGGTGCTGTTGCATACTCATATGCATTTTATCCTTTACTATTACGTTTATTAGCGAGTGGAAAAAAGAATAATACAGTTGTTTATTCTGAAAATGAATTACCATCGGTATCTATACTCATTGCAGCTCATAATGAAGAGAGTGTTATTGCCGAAAAGCTAGTCAGCATATTTGAAAGCACTTATTCATTGGATAAAATCGAGGTTCTGGTTGGTTCAGATTCAAGTACTGACAAGACAGATTCCATTGTTAGCGAGCTTTCAAAAAAGTATCCTGGTATTAAGCTTGTGCAATTTAACGACCGAAAGGGCAAGGTTCATATCATTAACCGGCTTGCAGAAATTGCATCGAATCCCATTTTTATTATAACTGATGCCAATGTGGTTTTTGATAAGAACACTATTAAAGAATTAGCAAAGCATTTTAAGAACAGCAGCATTGCACTGGTAGATAGTAATATGATGCATAAGGGCTTTAAGAAGGATGGTATATCTTACGAAGAAAGCTTTTATATAAGAGGAGAGGTATCAAGCAAGTATAATGAAGGGGTACTTTGGGGTACAATGATGGGACCTTTTGGAGGGTGTTATGCCATCCGTAAAGAATATTTCTTTGTGGTGCCTGAGCATTTCCTGGTAGATGACTTCTACATTAACATGAAAGTTCTTGAGAAAGGTGGTAAGGCTATTAACGAGGTCCACGCTGTTGTATACGAAGACGTATCGAATGAACTAATGGAAGAATTCAGAAGGAAGATACGTATAGCTACAGGCAGCTTTCAAAATCTATTTGCATTCAAATATCTTTTGTTTCGTTTCAATGCAATAAGCTTCTGTTTCTTTTCACACAAGGTATTACGCTGGCTTGGCCCTCTGTTCTTTTTCCTGATTTACATTACCAGCATACTCTTGCGTTTTGATCCTTTCTTCAACTATACACTTTGGGCTGAGAGCATAGTGATTCTGCTTGTACCTTTAGATTATCTCCTTCAAAAAACAGGCCTACACCTCAGACTATTACGCTTACTGCGACATTTTTTCTTTATGAACCTAGCTATATTTTGGGGAATGATGAAAGCTATTAGCGGAGTAAAATCAAGCGTGTGGGAACCAACACGCAGGTATCAATAATTTATTGTAATGAGTAAAAGCCTTCGCATAGTATTTATGGGCACGCCGGAATTTGCAGTAGCTACCCTTGATGCACTGCTTAAAAGCAGGCATACTGTTGTTGGGGTTGTTACTGTACCTGATAAACCTGCTAACAGAGGATTAAAATTACAAGCTTCTGCAGTGAAAGAATTTGCAGTACAACACAATATACCGGTACTACAACCTGAGAAATTAAAAAACGAAGAATTTATAAAAGCATTAAAAGCCCTTAATCCTGATCTACAAGTGGTAGTAGCTTTTAGAATGCTGCCCGAAATAGTTTGGGCATTGCCTGAATATGGAACAATTAATTTGCATGCTTCCCTCTTACCACAATACAGAGGGGCTGCACCAATAAACTGGGCAATCATTAATGGAGAAAAAGAAACAGGTATTACTACATTCTTTATAAGTCATCAAATAGATACCGGAGATATTTTACAGCGTGAAAAGGTTCCAATAAATGATGATGACGATGCCGGTATTGTACATGATAAACTAATGGCATTAGGTGCAGAGTTAGTCGTAAAGACAGTCGACTCTATTGCTGATAACATCATACACCCCATTAAACAAGAGGCTGAAACAGTTTTAAAAGCTGCACCGAAAATATTTCGTGAGAATTGTAAGATAAACTGGAATAAGTCCGCAGAAGAAGTATATAACTTAATACGAGGCTTAAGCCCTTATCCCGGTGCATGGACAGAAATCGCTAATGATAAAGGTGACAAGACTTCTCTCAAAATATATAAAACTGCAAAAAGTTTAGCGACATCCTTGCCAATGGGAACAATTGCGGTGAATGATAAAAATCAGCTATTGGTGGGATGTTCAGAAGGCTCAATTGAAATTATTGAATTGCAGGCAGAAGGGAAAAAGAGAATGAAAGCGGTAGATTTTTTGAGAGGCTTCCCTATAAACCAGAAAAACTGGAAAGCTATTTCCTAAATACAGCTTACCCTGAAACGCTTTAGAAACAGCCTTCCTTGGGGTATTTATTAACAAAACACCCCATTTATCAACAATTTAGGATATTTTTCACCTACAGCCCTTATGTATATTGACATCATAAATATATTCGCAACACTATTAACCAATTAAACCTTAATTAAAATGAACAAGGCAGAATTAATCGACGGTATTGCAACCGAAGCAAAGATCACAAAAGCAGATGCACAAAGAGCAGTTGATGGACTTATTGAATCAGCTACAAAATCACTTAAGAAAGGCGAAAAGATCACTTTAGTTGGCTTCGGTTCTTTCTCTGTTGTTAAGCGTGCAGCTCGTAACGGAAGGAATCCACAAACCGGCAAAGCAATTAAGATTGCTGCTAAGAAAGTTGTTAAATTCAAAGCTGGCGCTGAACTTGCAGCAAAAGTTAAGTAATTGAACATTTTTCAATTAATAAAAAGTCTCCCATTACTGGGGGACTTTTTTATTTTTGGCTATTCAATATTCATCCTATGACAAAAAAGACATCTCCGGGTTTTGATCTCGATGGACCCGCTTCATCAGATACATTATATGGCCTGCCTTATACAGTTGACAATGCTAATGTGGTTGTAATTCCCGTTCCATGGGATGTTACAGTATCATACCAAAGCGGTGCAGCTAAAGGACCGGAGGCTATTAAGCAGGCATCGGCGCAAGTCGACTTATTTGATGAAAAACTACCTAATGCATGGAAAATAGGTATCGCCATGGAAGATATTCCAAGCCAATGGGTAAAAAAGAGCAAACAATTACGTCCTAAAGCTGAAACTTATATTGATGCATTTGTAAGTGGCAAAGGGAATGATACTAAAATGAAAACAACATTAAAGGAGATAAATAAGGAATGTACTAACCTTGTCAATTGGGTAAAAACAACTTCATTAAAGCACCTGAACAAGAAAAAGATTGTTGCTCTGCTTGGCGGTGACCACAGCACCCCACTTGGGCTTATGCAGGCTGTAGCTGAGAAACATGACTCATTCGGCATATTGCATATTGATGCGCACTGTGACTTGCGTGATGCATACGAGGGTTTTACTTATTCCCATGCTTCTATCATGTTCAATGCTTTGAAAATAAAAAACATGAAAAAACTTGTGCAAGTTGGGATACGCGATTTTTCTGAAGGTGAGAATGCTATAATCCAAGACTCTAACGAAAGAGTGAAATTATTTTCAGATAAATCAATGAAAGAAAACATGTACCATGGTTCAAGCTGGTTTGAAATAACAAAGAACATCGTTTCTCACCTGCCTAAACATGTTTACATAAGCTTCGATATTGATGGCCTAGATCCTAAGCTCTGCCCAAATACGGGCACACCTGTACCAGGTGGATTGGAATTTTGGGAAGCTATTCATTTGATAGAAACAGTAGTAGAATCAGGCAGACAAATTGTAGCCTTTGATATTAACGAAGTTGCCCCTGGCGATGATGAATGGGATGCAAATGTTGGAGCCAGGCTGCTTTATAAAATCGCTAATCTGGCTGCAGTATCAAAAGGAATTAAGGTATAACTATTTACCAGCAGACATTCTCTTAAGCAGCACACATGGTCTGTAGCGGTCTTCAGCGTAATAAGCTTGCAATTCTTCAAGTTTGGTTAATACGTTTTTCAAACCTATTTCTTCTCCCCATTGTATCAATCCTTTAGGATAATTAACTCCTTTGGTCATTGCCAATTCCAAATCCTCACGCGATGCTATTTTATAATACAAAGCGTCAAACGCCTCATTTATGAGCATTACAAGAACCCTGAAGAATATTTCCTCACCTAACTTTTTATCTCTATTTGGCTCCGGCATCACTGCATTTTCTAAATAATTGTAATAGCCCTGGCCTTTTTTCTTCCCCCAATACCCTGCTTCAAACAAACGCTTTTGAGTTAAGGATGGCTTATATCTATCATCGTAGAACATTTGTGTCCATACTGTTTCAGTTACCTTATAATTAACGTCATTGCCAATAAAATCCATTAACTCAAAAGGCCCCATTCTAAAACCACCAATCTCCTTCATTGCCCAATCTATAGTTACAATATCAGCAATACCTTCTTCATATATCCTAATAGCTTCACCATAGAATGGCCTTGCTACCCTATTCACTATAAAGCCGGGAGTATCCTTTGTAATAACAGTTACCTTACCCCATGAATCAACAAGTTTCTTTGATACTTCTAATACGCCCTCATTGGTTGCAATGCCCGGAACTATCTCTACCAATGGCATTATTTGAGCCGGATTAAAAAAGTGTATCCCAATTACTTTCGAAGCATCTTTGCAACCAGATGCAATCGAAGTAACAGACAATGATGATGTATTGGTTGCGAACACACAATCGGCACTAGTGTACTGTTCAAGTATTCTGAATAATTCTTGTTTCACATTTATGTCCTCTATTACCGCCTCAATAATCAATCCACATCCTTTAAACTCTTCTAAAGAAGATGCTGGTGATATTCTTGCAATAATCTCCTTTCCTGCTTCTGCATTTATCTTCCCTTTCTGAACCAAACCATCAATTGATTTTCCAATTTTTTCAATAGCCTGAAGGGTTGCATTTTTGTTTGCATCGAATAATAAAACCTTGTGACCATATTGGGCTGCCAGCTGAGCAATCCCACTACCCATGGTGCCGGCACCAAGCACACCAATACAAGCTTCTTTACCCATATCCTTCATATCTATTTATTTTTTTTGAACAGTATTCATTAATGTTTCAGCCCATTTTGCAGGAGTAATTTGCGCTGCAAGTTTCGTACTCCTGCTCCCCATTTCCTTTAGCCTTTCATCACTTAATAAAGCAATTTTGCCTATCGCATTCTTTAAAGCTATTATATTTCCCGCATGATAAATATATCCATTCTCTCCATCTCTTAAAAATGCTTCTGTCGCACCCACTTTATCTGAGCATATAACCGGAAAACCTGCTGCCGCAAACTCATGTAATACCACACCCCAAGGTTCAAACCTGCTCGGCATTATAAATACACTTGTTTGTTCAATATAGGGCTTCATATCCTTGGGCTGTACAAAACCAAAGTGTTTTATAGCCGGATGATCGATTGGCAGGATATCGCCAGTACCAAGGCACCAAAGCTCCCAATCATTTTTCGTTTCTTTTTTCCAGGCAATAAACGCATCCCATATATCAGTTATGCCCTTGAAATCATAATACCTGCCAACGTATATAAACCTGTGGGGGTATTTCTTATTCTTAGTTTCAATGGCCTGTTCTGAAATCGCTTTGAAGTAATCTACATCTGCTGAATAAAACCCCATTAAAATTTCATTCTCCTTAAAACCCAATTTAAGAGCATATTCTTTTTGCTGATTCCCGGGTACCCAACAGTGCGAGAATATTTTCCGAATAGTTAATCTGCTAACAATTGCCGCTCCATATTGACGTGCCTTTCCTTCCCATTTTGTATCAAGGCCAATCACTACAGGGGTTTTCTTCGTGTACCTTTTTGCAGCAGACAGATAATCCTTGTCCATCCAACCACTACAGTAAATAAAGTCAGGAGATATTTCATTTATCTTATGAACAATATCCTTCTTATTTAAGAATGTATCCTTTTGGTAAAACTTAATGCTTCCAGGGAAATTAAAAGCGAATGGAGCTTCTTTGTTAACTGGCCAATGTATAACATGTATCTCCACATCGTACATTTCCTGAAGCTTCTTTAGGCAAGCCACAAAATAATCAGCCAACTCACTATACAGGAACAGCAATCGCATCTTTTTGAGGTATAATTGATTGACTGGTAAGTATGGACAGAATAACAAATAACTGTATAGTAAACGGGTTTAGTGAAGCTGTAAGCCACGATTCAAAAAAAGAACAAAAAATAACAGCATAAAGTATAGGTATTGCCAACTTGGTCTTTTTAGCGGATTTTATAAAAAGAGTTATAAATGCAGCTAAATAAGCAAGAAGCCCCAAAAGCCCTGTATCTAACCATAAGGTAAGATATGAGTTATGGGCATTCCCCTGATGTCCCAAATCGGAAAGGTATTTACCGTTTATAAAAAATAGTTCATTAGTGTATTCAAATCCTCGCCCTAATAGTATATTCTGCTGAATATTCTCCCAGGCAAATCGCCAGGCAAGAAACCTGCCGGAAGCCTCAGTAATGGTATCAGCTCTTAAATAACTGGTTAATCCTAGCGAACTAATAATATCTACAATATTACTAGTTATATACTGATAACTCCCAGCGAAAATCATAAATAACAGAAACCCAATGAATGGTGAATACCTGTATGCATATGAAAAAACCAAATAGATAATAACTGCAAAAAGGCTACTTCTTGAACCGCTTAATAGTATGGAAAGTATAATTACAATATAAACAAAATTTTTTTCCTTTCTACTCAATAATTTGGGATAAAAATCAATAATGAGGGAAAATAGAAGAAAGAAAAGCAAAGCAAAAATTCCAAGTCCATTGGGGTTCCCTAGCATCCCTCTATAACGTCCTTCCATAATAGTTTGAGCCGGGTTTATAATTCTCAAAACAAACCCTACTGATAATATGGATGCCCCGAAATAAATAAGTTTTTTGAAAAAAGCATCACCATGCTCCTTAAAACAGTACTGAACATAATTGGAAACAACCATAATCAAGAAAAGGTACGATACAGTCTTTTCAATAGATGTTGCAACAATCTCAACCGGGGCAAAAAATACACAAGTGAAAGCTATAAGAAAAAATGGGATATATGGCAAAACCAATCTATTGAAAAGAGTAAATTTTTTACGATCGAGTAAAAACAGAACTAACATAACAATATATATATTCTTAGCATTTTCCGCAAATGAAAGAGAGTCCTGCCTGCTATCGGATAATATGAGGATATAGAAAAAACCAAGAAGTAATTCATCGTATTTGCCTCTTGCTTTATATAATAAAAGGGTCAGGGGCAATACTCCGTATATAACCGGGCCAAAATACATACCGGTTATGGTCCAAAATAAAAGGAGAATAATAAAATCCCTATTTTTCCTGAAAACTTCCAATTTTATATAGAATAAGTCTTTAGGTATGCAAAAATAAGCTTTTGAGGGCTCCGATACCGATTAAAAAAATAAGTACTACTTATGGCTTAAACATTAAAACAACTTCCTAACTTTGCTCCATTATTAGAAAGCACTTTTCATTATGCCAAAAACAGAAGAATTAAAAAACTTGTCACAGAAAAAAGAAATATCATTTGAAGAGTTCAAGAAGACCGTCCTGAACGATTATCGCATTGTAAATGAAAGTCGTGAAGCAAGCTTATTGGGCCGGAAAGAAGTTCTTTCAGGTAAGGCTAAGTTTGGCATATTTGGCGATGGCAAGGAGATAGCACAAATAGCTATGGCTAAGGCTTTCAAGCATGGTGATTTCAGGTCTGGATATTACCGCGATCAAACTTTTATGTTTGCATTAAACGAACTAACATTAAAAGAATGGTTTTCAGGACTTTATGCAAATACTAATTTAGAAGAAGAACCATCTTCTGCAGGCAGGCAGATGGGTGGACATTTCTCTACTCACTCCATTAATTCTGATGGCAGTTGGAAAGAGCTAACCAGCCAGTATAATACCTCTTCAGATATTTCTCCAACAGGCAGTCAAATGCCTAGACTGGTTGGGCTTGGTTTAGCATCTAAAATTTACCGTACTACTCCAGGGCTTGATACAAAAGAATTTGAAAAATTCAGCAAAAAAGGAGACGAAATTGCATTCGGAACTATTGGTGATGCAAGTACTTCGGAAGGCTTGTTTTGGGAATCGATAAATGCTATTGGCGTTATGCAGATTCCGGTACTTGTTTCAGTATGGGATGATGGTTATGGAATATCGGTGCCTAAAAAATACCAGACTACTAAAGGAGATATATACGAAGCCCTTAAGGGAATGCAACGCGACAAGAAAGCTCCCGGCTACGAACTATACAAAGTAAAAGCCTGGGACTATTCTGCGTTGTGTGAGACTTATGAAAAGGCAGCGGAAATGTGCCGTAAGGAACATATTCCTATTCTTATACATGTAGAAGAAGTTACACAACCTCAGGGGCATTCTACTTCAGGTTCTCATGAGCGATACAAATCGCCTGAGCGTTTGCAATGGGAAAAAGATTTCGATGGCATAAAGAAGATGCGCGATTGGATATTGAAATTCGCCATAGCCACTGAAGCAGAATTGAATACCATTGAAGAAATAGCCAGAGAAACAGTAAAAGAGGCTAAGAATGCTGCATGGACTGCCTATCTCCAACCCATAAAAGTAGAGGCCGTTGAAGCCGTTTCTATGATTGCTAAGGTTGCAGAAACTTCGCAAGACAAGAGTGCAATTGATTCAATCGCCTCAGAACTCAAAGCAAACAGGGAGCCTATTCGTAAAGATATAGGAGTTGCGATAAGAAAGACATTACGCATTACCCGCAATGAACAATCTTCTGCCAGGGAAGAATTGCTTAGTTACTATAAGAATTATCTTACTCAGAACGAAGAAAGATATGACTCATTCTTATACACAAACCATGTTCTTTCTGTATCAGAAGTAGAGCCTCAATATGGTACTGAAGATTCAGTAAACGGCCATGAAATACTAAGAGATAACTTCGATGCCATACTTGGTAAATATCCTAATGTTGTAATATTCGGTGAAGACTCAGGTAAGCTTGGTGGAGTTAATCAGGGACTTGAACACATGCAAGCTAAATACGGCGAAGAGCGTGTATTTGATACAGGTATTCGTGAAGCAACTATTATAGGACAAGCGATAGGATTAGCATTACGTGGCTTGCGCCCTATTGCTGAAATACAATACCTCGACTATTTGCTTTATGCTTTGCAAATATTAAGCGATGACCTAGCAACACTTGCATATCGCACAAAAGGAACGCAGCAGGCTCCAGTAATTATTCGCACACGTGGACATAGGTTAGAAGGTATCTGGCACAGTGGCTCACCTATGGGAATGATTATAAACTCACTACGTGGAATATACGTATGCGTACCTCGCAATATGACACAGGCAGCAGGATTTTATAATACCCTATTAGCTTCCAATGAACCTGGTATTATTATTGAACCACTCAATAGTTATCGCTTAAAAGAAAAGAAACCAACGAACTTTGGTGAGTTTAAGTTGCCATTGGGTATACCTGAAATAATTAGGGAAGGAAAAGATGTAACCATTGTTACCTACGGCCCACTTTGCCGCATGGCTATGGAAGCTGCACAACAATTAGAGGGTTTGAATATTTCAGTTGAAATTATTGATGTACGCACACTATTACCTTTCGATATTAACGGAATGATTGCTTCTTCACTGCAAAAGACAAATCGCGTTCTCTTCCTTGATGAAGATGTAAAAGGCGGAGCCAGTGCATTTATGATGGAAAAAGTTTTGGAAGAGCAAGGAGCATATCAACACCTTGATTCAGCGCCTAGGACACTTACCGGAAAAGACCACCGCCCTGCTTATGGCACCGATGGTGACTATTTCTCTAAACCAAGCGTTGAAGATATTTTTGATACTGTGTATTCTATCATGAACGAAGCAGATCCGGCTTCTTATCCTGATATTTACTAAGCACATATATAGCCGATTAGTTTATAACCGCGCATTTGCGCATATAAAAGTCTTATGATTACACAGGAACAGGTAAAAGACGTAAAGGGACGCTTTGATGCGCTGAGGGGGCATCTTTGACATCGAAAAGAGGTTACAAAAGATTGCAGACGACGAAGCAGTAACGCAAGCAGCCGATTTTTGGAACGACCCCAAAAAAGCAGAATCGGTTTTAAAACAAATTCAGAGCCAAAAGGCATGGACAGCGGCATATACTAAGCTTGAAAAGAGCGTAGATGACCTGTTGCTTACATTTGACTTTTTCAAACAAAATGAGGCAACTGAGCAAGAAATGGATACCCAGTATGCTCAAACCTTTAAGCTATTAGAAGACCTTGAGTTTAAGAATATGCTCGGGCAGGAGGAGGATCGCCTTAATGCAGTAGTAGAAATAAATTCGGGTGCAGGTGGCACCGAGAGCCAGGACTGGGCCTATATGCTTATGCGCATGTACCTAATGTGGGCAGAAAAGCATGGCTTTACTGTAAAAGAGGTTGAATTAACCCAGGGTGAAACAGCCGGAATAAAGTCGGTGACGCTGGAGATACAAGGTGATTATGTGTTCGGTTACCTGAAAGGAGAAAACGGAGTACACCGCTTGGTGCGTATATCTCCATTCGATTCTAATGCACGCAGACATACCTCATTTGCTTCAGTATATGTTTACCCTTTAATAGATGAGACTATAGATATATTAATTAGTCCGGCAGATATTGAATGGGAAACGTTCCGTTCGGGTGGTAAAGGCGGACAAAATGTAAACAAGGTAGAAACAGCAGTACGTTTATATCACAAGCCATCTGGCATTGTGATAAAAAACCAGGAATCGCGATCTCAATTGCAGAATAAAGATAAAGCTATGCATATGTTAAAGTCACAGCTTTATGAAAGAGAAATGCGCAGAAAACTAGAAACCGTTGCTGCTATTGAAAGTACGAAGAAGAAAATTGAGTGGGGTTCGCAGATACGAAACTATGTAATGCACCCATATAAACTGGTAAAGGACCTACGGACAGACTATGAAACATCGGATGTTCAAGCTGTAATGAATGGCGAGCTGGATGATTTTATAAAGAGCTACCTGATGGAGTTCGGAAGCGGAAAGAAATAAGTCTATACCGCAGGAGGAGCAATCATCCTCTTGTTTTCAATTTTATAAATAAAGAATAGTAGTACTGCAATAATTATTGTACTACCAATAATATAAGGGGTATCACTATTTTGCGATCCAACTTCATCTATTCCCTTTTTAATGGCATTATGATCTTCAAGGTAGGCAAGCAATACTGCTGTGCCATTATTTACAAAGTGTGCAAATACTGGCACCCAAATTGTACCTGACCATACAAACAAGTACCCGAGATAAACACCCATAAGCATTCGTGGAAGAAAACCATAGAATTCAAAATGCAAGGCACTGAATAATGCACCGGTAAGCCATATTCCAACATGTACATTACGTGTCCAGTTTATCATTATTTTTTGGAGTACAGAACGAAAGAAAAGCTCTTCAGAAACTGCAGCCAATAATCCAATCATGAAAAGATTTAATACAAAATCACCAAAACTCTGTTTAGCCATAAATGCATTGGTAAGCACTTCGGCTTTACTCTCACTCTCCTTCATCCAGGCCTCAAGGTCATGAAGAAAATAAGGCAGTTTCATATGGCTGTTAATCTCTGAAAGATAGTTTATGAACGGAGAAGCGCACAACATAAGTAATCCTGCAAGGATAAATGTAATGGGCTTACCTCCCCTATTTGTCATCAAATAATCGCCACGTTTGCGTGAAGCAAGAAAAGCAAAAAGGACTGCAGGCACAATAAATGTCCCGAATGAGCTTATTATCTGGGCTATTTTTAAGCCTAATATCAGTTGCGGGTTATTATAGTCATTTATCTTGTCCATATCCAGCAAACTAACATGGCCTATTTCTACAATACACAAAGCACCAAGCAGGGCAAATATGATAAGACAGATAAAAAAGATACCTAACAAGAATGACAGTTGCCCAAAGGGGTTAACATTCTCAAATGGCGCAGGCCTTTGCCTTATCTCGTTATTCATACATTTCAGGTATATTTGCAAAAGTAACTATTTAAGTAAATGGTCAAAATTGGTAATGTAGAGTTAGGAGAATTCCCATTGTTGCTTGCACCTATGGAAGATGTGAGCGATCCTCCCTTCCGCCATGTGTGTAAGGAACAGGGTGCCGACATGCTTTATACCGAGTTTGTTTCATCAGAAGGACTTATTAGGGACGCGGCCAAAAGCATTAAAAAACTTGACATTTTCGAGAACGAAAGGCCAATAGGAATTCAATTATTTGGGAGCAGCATAGAATCTATGCGCGAAGCTGCTATTATAGCTGAGAAAGTCAATCCTAATCTTATAGATATCAATTATGGTTGCCCGGTTAAGCAAGTAGCTTGCAAAGGTGCCGGCGCTGCATTATTACAAGATATTCCTAAGATGGTGCGCATGACACAAGAAATTGTGAAAGCTGTCTCTTTGCCTGTTACCGTTAAGACTCGCCTAGGGTGGGATGATTCAACCAAAAACGTAATGGAAGTAGCGGAAAGACTACAAGATATAGGAATACAGGCACTCACCATACACGGCCGGACCCGTAAACAGATGTACAAAGGCCCTGCCGATTGGACCCTGATAGGAGAAATAAAGAATAATCCACGGATACGTATACCAATCTTTGGAAATGGAGATGTAAGTTCACCTCTAGTAGCCCATGAAATGAAGAATCGTTATGGTATTGATGGTGTAATGATAGGCAGAGCAAGCATTGGATACCCTTGGATATTCAGAGAGATAAAGCATTACTTTAAAACAAGAGGAGAAATACTTGCTGCCCCTACCCTTCAAGAACGTATTAGCGTATGCCGAATGCACCTAGCTAAATCTATTGAATGGAAGGGCGAAAGACTTGGCATTTTAGAAATGCGCAGGCATTATTCAAGCTACTTTAAAGGCATGGATAATTTCAAAGATTTTAGAATGAAACTAGTTACCAGCGACTCTTATGCCGAACTTCTGGAAACACTGGAAGATATTGGAAGAGTATACGCTGAGGTAGCTTAACACTATTATTATGGCTCCAAAAGCAGTTGTAACCCTTGGCAGTACTGATTTTGAAATGACGGCACAAGTACGCCAGCATACAGTAATAGTTGATGAACCTATAGAATCGGGTGGACAAGACAAAGGCCCCGAACCTAATGAATATCTTTGTGTGGCACTTGCTTCCTGCACTACAGCAACCATAAAAATGTACCTCAATCACAAGCAAATCAAAATAGACAAGCTCAGTGTTGAAGTAATTAAAGAAACTACAGAAGACAAGAAAAATATTTTCAAAAGGAATATCACTATTGAAGGAAGTTTTGATGCGGCAATGCGGGAACACATTTTAGCGATAGCTAATAAATGCCCTATTCATAAAATATTGGAAGCAGCGAATACTATTGAAACTAAGCTAGCTTAGATTATTCCCTTAAGTCAGTCACCTCTACCCCCGGGTAATCCTTTGCTTCGAATTTGAAAAAGCTATCAGCAATGGTTGTATCTGTGACGAAATTATCAATGGCATAGCTCATCATGGTACCATCCTTAAGCATAACCTTAATACTTGTTATCTGGTTCTTGTTCTTATCAATCATCAGCTTTATAGTATGGTATTTCTCTTTTTCAGGATGCTTAGGATACAAGTCTACTACTTCTAAGTTTCCCTCTTCACTTTCAAAGTGGCTCTTGAAGCCCTTTTCGTATATGGTGAGAACAGTTGCCGGTGATACATTTCCCTTATCCGTATTATGGTCGACATTGTTTATCTGCACTTCGTTAGCATCCTTTAAATAAGTCCACATAGTTGTG